>CAJUPI010000026.1 GCA_910588125.1 uncultured Lachnospiraceae bacterium | reverse complement strand
ATCATGTTAAAACTCCTTTCAACTATGTAATTTCCTGAAGTACGCGGCTTAACGGCCCCATCTTTAGGCTCCCGGCAGGTTGCCAAAACGCCGCTGATGGAATCGTTAAATTAATCACATCATACCTGCTAGTATTTTCTCACAAATCGTCGAATTAGTCCAGTAGTTTTTGAGAAAATATCCTGCTTTTTATTGCTTTTTTGATACCCTCAGCAGACAAGGGGATACACGCCCCAAATGACGTCTTTTGGCGGCTGGCAGCGTTAACGCCAATCGGTGTATCTCCAGTGCGCCTCAGACGCCGTCTTTTTTTAGCCTGCCTGATAAAGCAGCGCATTACAGATAGCCGCCGCAATATTGCTCCCGCCTTTTCTTCCCCTCGCGATAATGCAGGGGACTCCTGCCGTGCGGATACGCTCTTTGGACTCTTCCACATTGACAAATCCCACCGGGGCTGCAATCACCAGCGACGGAGCAAGCGCTCCGGCACGTATCATCTCATCCAGGCGAAGCAGCGCCGTAGGCGCGTTGCCGACGGCAAAGATCATCGGCCCGCCAAGCCTGGCCGCCCGCTCCATACTGACTACCGCTCTGGTAACCCCCCTCCTTGCTGCCTCTTCTGCCACATCCTCCTTTGCCATAAAGCAATGTACCTCTCCTCCCAGCCGTCCCAAAGCCTTTTTGTTGATTCCTGCAGCTGCCATATTGGTATCCGTGACAATTCCGGCTCCCGCCCGCAGAATCTCCAGCGCCCGTTCCACCACCCCCGGTGAAAAATACAGATTTGACGCATAATCAAAATCCGCTGAGGTGTGAATACAACGTTTAACCACTGCCCGCTCTCCCGGTGTCCAGTTCCCGGACGGCATTTCCTGTTCAATGATTTCCATGCTGCGCCGTTCAATATCTTCCGGACGCATCCATTCTCTGTGTTCCATTCCGCAAGCTCTCTTTCTGTCCTTAAATACAGTTTCACCGTCTAAATTACAAGTCAGCTCTCGCTTTCCGCCAGTATCTCATAGATCTTTGCCATATCCAGAGAGTTTCTCACCAGATCCGCCAGCTTATCATACTGGCGCTCCCTGTATTCTTTTGACGTCTCTGCATACTTGTTTTCTCTGTATTCCCATCTGCTTTTTTGGCCTTCTTCCTGGCAGCCGCCGCTGTCAGGCACCTTTTTCTTCGCCAGCCTTTGAATCAACATATCGGTTAACGCATCGTTATCAAACAGACCATGGAGATAACAGCCGAACACCCGGCCGTCCTCCCGCTCCATGCCGTCCTCCCGACCATCAAAAAGCCGTATTGTCATCCGGCAGCGCCTTGCTGGTTCCTGCCGGCCATGCGGTCTTGTTACTTTCTCTGTCAGGCATGTCTCTCCCATATGGATCTCATATCCGGCAAGCGAGCCGCCGCCATATCCTGAAAACATCCGGCTATTTTCCGCCAATGTCCCAGCGATCTGCGTCCGCAATTTTTTTTCTGAAAAAGTGGTCTCCGCCGGCAATAACCCCAGGCCGCGCATACATCCTCCTGCCGGCCCTTCCACCCCTTTCGGATCCCGAAGCCAGTTGCCCAGCATCTGATAACCGCCGCAAATGCCGATAATGGAGGTTTCCTGCTCTGCAGCCATCCGTAAAATCGCTGATTCCCAGCCGCTCTCCCGCAGCCAGGCCAGATCCGCCATCGTATTTTTTGTCCCTGGCAGGATAATCAAATCCGGCTTACCCAACCGCCTGGTTCGCTCCTCGTACCGCAGACGAACCTCTGGCCTTCGCTCCAACACATTGAAATCTGTAAAGTTCGAAATATGGGGCAAGCGGAGGACTACAATATCCAAAAGCCTTTCTTCCCTGGTTCTTTTAAACCGCTCTGACAGGCTGTCCTCATCATCTAAATCGATTTCTTCCATGGGAATTACTCCCACCACCGGAATCCCCAGCCGTTCCTCAATCATTTGCAAACCCGGCTTTAAAATCTCTGGATCCCCCCGGAATTTATTGATCACCAACCCACGGATTCTCGCCCGCTCCTCCGGCTCCAAAAGCATCACCGTACCGAAAAGGGAGGCAAACACGCCGCCCCGGTCGATATCCCCGACTAACAGCACCGGCGCACCGGCCATCTTAGCCATCCCCATATTTACGATATCATTTTCCCGCAGATTGATCTCGGCCGGGCTCCCCGCCCCTTCCAGCACGATCACCTCATACTGCTCCTCTAACCGGGCAAAGGATTCCCGAATCATCGGGATAAGCTTTGATTTTCTCCGGTAATAATCCATGGCCGGCCAATTGCCGGCCACCTCCCCTTTAAGAATCACCTGGCTTCCCATATGGCTGGTCGGCTTAAGCAGAATCGGATTCATATCCACGGACGGCCGGATTTTCGCCGCCTCCGCCTGCATCGCCTGTGCACGGCCGATCTCCAGCCCATCGTCGGTAATATAAGAATTCAATGCCATATTCTGAGACTTAAAGGGTGCCGTCCGATAACCATCCTGCCGGAAAATCCGGCATAATGCCGCCACTAAAAAGCTTTTTCCGGAATTGGACATCGTACCTTGTATCATAATTTTCTTCGCTGCCATCTGCTTTGCCTTTTCCTTTTTCTCATCTGCCGCTTTCAGTCTTGGGGAACGTCATTTTTCGCTGTGCGGTATTCATGGCCAAATTCCGGGGCGTAAAGCCTGGAGGCTTCAAACACATCTCCCAAAAACTCTCCCACCATCACCAGAGCCGTCTTGCGGATCCCTGCCGCTTTCACTTTTTCCGCCAGATCCGCCAATGTCCCACGCACAATAGCCTGCTCCTTCCACGATGCCTTATAGACGACGGCCGCCGGCGTATCCGCATCGTATCCGCCCTGCTGCAAATACCCGCACAACTGCTCAATCTGTCCGATGCTGAGAAAAATCACCATGGTCGCCCGATGCGCTGCCAGCTCTTGGATGCGTTCCCTCTCCGGCACCGGTGTCCGTCCCTCCATCCGGGTCAATATTACGGTCTGGCTGATCCCCGGCAGCGTGTATTCCCGCTTTACGGCGGCAGCCGCTGCCAAAAAAGAGCTCACTCCCGGAATTACCTCATAGGCAATCCCCAGACGATCCAGCTTTGCCATCTGTTCCCGGATGGCTCCATAGAGAGAAGGATCTCCGGTATGCACCCGCACCACCCTTTTTCCTTCCTTTTCTCCCCGGCATAGCACAGAGATGACCTCATCAAGCGTCATCGCCGCACTGTTGTGGATTTCCACCCCCGGTTTGGCCCCGGCAAGCACCTGCGGATTCACCAGCGAACCGGCATAAACAATCACATCCGCCTCTTCAATCAGGCGTTTCCCCTTTACCGTGATCAGCTCCGGATCCCCCGGGCCTGCACCGATAAAATATATCATAATCCTTCCTCCAAAATGAGAGCTTCCTGCCTTGCATATCACAGGCAAGCACATGAAGCATTAATCCATCCGTTCATATGCCTCAATCCGGATATCGGCGAAGGTGCTGTTCTGCCGGTACACGGACTCCGCCATATCCAGCAATGGAAACAACATCACCGCTCCCGTGCCTTCCCCCAGCGCCAGCCGGCCGTGAATCAGGGGTTCCAATCCCAGCCTTTGCAGCCCCCGCTCACAGGCCGGTTCCCGGCCCACGTGCGATGCCAACAGATAGTCCGTCACCACAGGACAGAGCTTTTGCGCAAGCAGCGCCGCTGCCAGAGAGATCATCCCGTCCAAAACCACCGGAATCCGGTAGATAGCGCCGCCCAGCATCAGGCCGCACATCCCGGCGATATCCAAACCGCCAAGCGCTGCCAGCACCGCCAGCGGATCCTCCGGATCCGGCCGGTGAAGCGCTATCGCGTCCCGAATCACCTGAATCTTTCGCTGTAATCCTTCCTCCGACAATCCCGCTCCCCGCCCGGTTACCGTCTCCACCGCCTCATTCAACATCACGCTGGCAATCGCGCTCCCGGTTGTGGTATTGCCGATCCCCATCTCCCCCACGGCCAGAATGTCATATCCCATATCCTTCATATTACCCGCAATGCGGATTCCCGTATGAACCGCCGCCAATGCCTGTTCCGGCGTCATCGCCGGCTCCCGGCGCAGATTGGCGGTTCCCGGCGCGATTTTATAATTCTGCACCCCCGGCTCGCGGATCTCTCCTGCCACGCCGATATCCACCGGTATCACATCTGCCCCGGCTACCGAGGCCATCCGGTTGACACTGGCAATCCCCCTGGCAAAATTCTCTGTCACCACCGCTGTCACACCGCTGTCCGTCTGGGTCACCCCCTCCGCCACCACACCGTTATCAGCACAAAAAATCACCACTCCCTTGCGGGCCAGCGAAATATCCTCCGTCCCGCTGATTCCGGAAAGCTTCGTGATCATCTCCTCCAGCAGCCCCAAGCCGCCAAGCGGTTTGGCGATGCCGTCCCAATGACGGCAGCTCGCCTCCATAGCAGCCACATCCGCCCCGCGCACATTCTTACACAGACATGCCAGCTGTTGACGATAATATTGCTCCATCCTTTTTGTGTACCTCCTGTCCCAATGTCATTAAATTTATCTCTGAGAATACTCAGCCATGGAAAATCTTCATGTTAAATCCGATACCCCCGCGGCGCCACCATTCTCCCGCCGATCTTTCGGGTCTGAGAATTTCCGATAAACACGGTGGTAAACATATCTGCCTGCCGCTCCCTGAGTTCTCTTAACGTCAGCACCTCGCTGTACTCCCCCTCCCGGCCAATCATAACTGCCAGGCCGCAGACTCGCTCTTCCTCTATGCTCTCCAGCAGAATATCGCAGGCCCGTTTAAGATAACCGGCCCGTTTTCTGCTCGACGGATTATAAATACAAATGGACAGATCGGCCTGCGCAGCCAGGCGCAGCCGCTTCTCTATCTTCTCCCAGGGAGTCAGCAGATCGCTCAGGCTGATCACCGCAAAATCATGCCCCAGCGGCGCCCCCAAAAGCGCTCCGCCTGCCAGGGCCGCCGTCACACCCGGAACGATTTCCAGCGAACAGTCCGGATATTCCTTGGCCAGCTCCAGCATCAGCCCCGCCATTCCATAGACGCCGGCATCCCCGCTGCACACCATTGCCACCTTACGTCCGTCCTTTGCCTCCTCAAATGCCATCCGGCAGCGCTCTGCCTCCTGCCGCATCGGCGTGGTCCGATACTCTTTATCCGGCCAAAGCTTTTTCAGCAGTTCCACATAAACCGTATAGCCCACGATCACATCACAATCCGCCAGCGCTTCCCGTGCCTGCAAAGTCATCTGCTCCTCGCTGCCCGGTCCCATTCCCACTACCCAAATCCGATTCATCCCGCATCCCCGTCCTTTCCTTCTCCCGAATACTCCATTATTCCAGCTCGCTCAGTCCCGTATACAGCTCATAATACCGTCCTTTTTGCTCCAACAGTTCCTCATGGTCTCCCCGCTCAATGATCTCCCCGTGTTCCAGTACCATGATTGCATTGGCATTGCGCACCGTGGACAGACGATGGGCTATCACAAATGTCGTCCGGTCGGCCATCAGCCGGTCCATGCCATGCTCGATATGCTTCTCTGTCCGTGTGTCCACCGAACTCGTCGCCTCATCCAGGATCAGGATCGGCGCATGGGAAATCGCCGCACGGGCAATATTCAGCAGTTGCCGTTGCCCCTGGCTCAAATTTGCCCCGTCCCCCTCCAGCATCGTCTGATAGCCCTGAGGCAGACGGTTGATAAACGAATGGGCCGACGCTGTTTTTGCTGCCTGGATAACCTCCTCGTCCGTAGCGTCCAGCCGGCCATAACGGATATTTTCCATCACTGTCCCGGTAAACAGATGCGTGTCCTGCAGCACCATGGCAATATTTTTCCGCAGATTGTCCCGCCGGATATGGCGGATATCCACCCCATCGATGGTAATAGCTCCGCCCTGAATATCATAAAACCGGTTGATCAGGTTGGTAATTGTGGTTTTTCCTGCTCCCGTAGAGCCCACAAAGGCTATCTTCTGCCCGGGCTTCGCATACAGGCTGATATCCTTCAGGATTACTTGTCCCGGATCATAACCGAAGGTCACATGATTAAACACAACGTGTCCCGCCATTGGCTTAAGCTCTGCCGCATCCGTATCATCCGCCGGCTCCGGCTGCTCATCCATCACCGCAAACACCCGCTCCGCGCCGGCCAGCGCGGAAAATACATTGCTGATCTGCATCGAAATCTCATTGATCGGCCGGGAAAACTGCCGGGAAAAATTCAGGAATACCGTCAGTCCTCCAACATCAAAATTGCGGAAAATACACAAAAGCCCACCGATACAGGCAGTCAGAGAATAATTCACCTGACTTAAATTCCCCATGACCGGCCCCATAATCCCACCGAAAAACTGGGCACGGATCTGATTGTCCCGCAAATCCTCATTCAGCAAATCAAATTCCTCCTGCGCCGCCTCCTCATGGCAGAAAACCTTCACCACCTTCTGTCCGGTGATCATCTCCTCGATGTAGCCATTGACGGCTCCTAAAGAAGCCTGCTGTGCCGAAAAATACTTGTGGCTTCTTTTAGCCACGGCCCCTCCGGCCTTCATCATTAGCGGAATCATCGCCAATGTCACAAGCGTCAGCCAGATATTGGTATAAATCATCAAAAAAAGCGTACCAACAATGCTTAAAATCCCGGCAAACAGCTGCACCAGCGTATTGCTCAGCATCATGCCCACCGTGTCCACATCGTTAGTAAAACGGCTCATCAAATCCCCGTTGCTGTTAGTATCATAAAAACGCACCGGGAAGCTCTGCAATTTTCCAAACAGATCCGTGCGCAGCCTTTTCAGCGCCGTCTGCGCCACTGTCAACATAATCCTCGCCTGCAGATAATTGGCCCCCACTCCCACCAGATAAATAAACGCCATCAGCATCAGCGCCCCGGCCAGGCCCGCCGGATCCCCCCGGCTGCCGTCCACTGGCACAATATAAGTATTGATGATCGGACGCAGCAGATAAGAGCCCAAAAGCGTTCCCAGCGTATTCAGGATAATGCAGACAAACGCCAGAAACAGCTTTAAGGTGTCTCCCCGCAGATAACCCAGCAGCCGGCAAATCGTCCCCATACTGTTCTCCGGCCGTCCGCCTCCCATCTGTCTGCCACGGCCAGGCCCGCCACCTCCCGGCCCGCCTGGTCCCGGCCGGCCACCTCCCGGGCCTTTGCCATCCTCCATGCGCTTTCTCCCATAGCGTTTTTTCAGACGTTCCAACCTCTCCTGCCGGTTCATGCGCCCACCTCCCGCTCTCTGTCACGCTGAGAATAATAAATCTCCTGATATGCCTCACAAGAGGCCAGCAGCTCCTCATGCCGCCCCCGGCCGATGATCCGGCCCTCATCCAGCACTAAAATCATATCTGCTTCCTCCACAGAACCTATCCTCTGCGCAATGATAATTTTGGTCGTTTCCTTTAATGTAGTGCGGAAACATTCCCGGATCTTGGCCTCGGTGGCGGTGTCTACCGCACTGGTCGAATCATCCAGAATGAGAATTTTCGGCTGCTTTAAAAGCGCCCGTGCGATACACAACCGCTGCTTCTGGCCGCCAGAGACGTTGACGCCTCCCTGTCCCAAATCGGTTTCATATCCCTCCGGAAGGGCCCGGACAAAGCCATCCGCCTGCGCTGCTTTTGCAAAGCTAAGCAGCTCCTGTTCTTTCGCTGCCTCCTTGCCCCATCGCAGGTTTTCTTCAATCGTCCCCGAGAAGAGCACATTTTTCTGCAGTACCATCCCCACGCCGTCCCGCAGGTTTTTCAACGAATACTCCCGCACATCCACATCGTCCACCAGCACCGTCCCCGCCGTCACGTCATAGAGCCGCGGAATCAGCTGTACCAGCGAAGTCTTGCCACTACCGGTAGCCCCGATGATGCCCACCACCTGCCCCGGCTCTGCCACAAAGCTGATATCTGTCAGCACCTCATCCCCTTCCTTCTGGCCATATCGGAAAGAAACCTTGCGAAACTCCACCTTGCCCAGGGTCACCCGCTTATCTCTTTGGCCGCTCTCCCGATCGGTCAGCTGAATCTCGGTCCGCATCACTTCATTGATACGTTTTACCGAAGCCATGGCACGTGAACTCTGCAAAAATACCATCGACAGCATCATAAGTGACATCAAAATCTGTACAATATACGTAGTAAAGGCGGTCAAATCCCCCACTTGCATCCTGCCGCCAATGATCAGATTTCCGCCGTACCATACCACTGCCAGCGTAGTCACATTCATCGCCAGCATCATCACCGGCATCGTCAGGATAACAATCCGCAAGGCCCGCAGGCTGTTGTTTTGCAAATCCTCATTGGCCATCCGGAAGCGCTCCTTCTCAAAATCCTCCCGCACAAATGATTTGATCACCCGCACATTGACCAGCGCCTCCTGAATACCAGAATTCAGCTGGTCCAGCTTCGTCTGCATCACGCCGAACCGCGGGTAGGCAGTAGTCAGTATCGCCGCAATCACACATCCCAACACCGGAATCACCACCAGGATAATCATTGCCAGCCGGTAATTCATAATAAACGCCATAATGAGAGCCCCGATCAGCATCCCCGGCGCCCGCAGTGCCAGGCGAAGAACCATCATCATGACCATCTGCACCTGCTGAATATCGTTCGTCAGCCGGGTCACCAGCGAACCGGTGCTGAAATCATCAATATTCTGGAATGAAAACTGCTGAACTTTGGCAAACAGCTCCCGGCGCAAATCACTCGTAAAGCAAATAGACGCCTTCGCGGAAAAATAAGCGCCGCCGATACCGCTTAATGCCATCAAAAACGCCACTCCTGCCATCACAAGTCCGGTTCGCAGAATATATCCGAAATCACGCCCGGCCACTCCATAATTGACAATCAAAGACATCAGCTTTGGCAGCATAATCTCCCCCAGCACTTCCAGAATCATCAGGCATGGCCCGATAATAAATGCGCTGAGATAGGGCTTTGCATACTTTCCATAACCGTTCATCTATATTCCTCCTGTCATCTCGACGTCCGTTCTTTTTGCTCTTTCGCAATCCGTTCTGCCAGATCATTGAGATAAACCCATCGCTCCATCTTCTCCTCCAGCAAACGTTCTGTCTCCTCCTTCTCCTCCAGCAGCTGGCTCAGCTTTCCGAACACCGTAGCCGATTCCTCAATCTGGCGATCCAGCTCTCCGCTCCTTTTCTCCAAAATGGCAATTTCTTCTTCTATCGTCTCCCACTCTTTTTGTTCTTTATACGTAAACTTCAGCTTTTTCTGGTGCGTCCCTCTGCCATCCGGCAGGCCGCTCTTTTTTCCGCCCTCCATAGGCGCACTCTGTGGATGTTTCCTGGCATACGCCACCTGATAATCCGTAAAGCCGCCCTCATACTGTACCACTGCACCGTTCCCCTCAAAGGCAAAGATACGCCGCACCATGCGATCCAGAAAATACCGATCGTGAGAAACCGTCACCACAATCCCCGCAAAGCTGTCCAGATAATCCTCCAAAATCGTCAGGGTCGGAATATCCAAATCATTCGTTGGCTCGTCCAGCAGCAGGACATTCGGCGCATCCATCAAAATCCGCAACAGATACAGCCGCCGCCTCTCTCCACCAGAAAGCCGGCCAATCACCGTATGCTGCACGCTTCCCGGAAACAAAAAACGCTCCAGCATCTGTGATGCACTGATACTGCCGTCCTTCGTCTGTACATATTCTGCCACGTCCCGGATATAATCAATCACTTTCTTATTCTCATCCATTGCCTCGTTTTCCTGAGAAAAATATCCTAGCTTCACAGTCTGTCCGATGCAGATCTGCCCCTCATCCGGCTCCGTCCACCCGGCAATCATCTTTAGCAACGTCGATTTGCCGCTGCCATTAGGACCGATAATGCCCACGCGATCATTTTTCAAAAAAATATAAGAAAAATCCTTCATCAAAAGCTTTTCCCCATATGCTTTGGTAAGCCCTTCCAGCTCCACCGTTGTCCGTCCCAGACGGCTAGAAACCGATTCCAGTTCTACCTCCCGGTCAAGCTTTGGTGCTTCCTGATCCCGCAGCGCCTCATAGCGCTGAATATGCGCCTTTTGTTTGGTTGAGCGTGCCCTCGCCCCCCGTTTCATCCACTCCAGCTCCGTTTGCAGGATTGACTGCCGTTTCCGCTCCGACGCCAGGGCTATATCCATCCGCTCTGCCTTGCGCCTGACAAACCCCTCATAATTTTCCTGGTAGCTGTAAAGCTTTCCTTTATCTAGCTCCACAATCCGCCCCGTAACACTGTCCAAAAAATATCGGTCATGAGTAATCATCAGCAAAGCCCCGCGGAATTTCTTCAGATACTCTTCCAGCCAGTCTGCCATCTCACTGTCCAAATGGTTGGTCGGCTCGTCCAAAATCAGCAGATCCGCTGTGGACAACAACACACTGGTCAACGCCACCCGTTTGCGCTGGCCGCCGGATAATGTCTCCACTCGGGCCTCATAATCAGAGATGCCAAGACGAGTAAGGATCGTCTTGGCACTTGCCACAATCTCCTCTCTGGAAGTAAAATGCGGTTCCTTCCGATTATCCCGCACAATACTCTCCAGCACCGTATCCCCTGCCGTAAATTTTGGTATCTGCGGCAAATACCGAATATAAAGATTCCGCCGGTATACCACACTGCCGCCGTCCGGCTCCTCCAATCCTGCCACGATCTTTAAAAGAGTGGATTTCCCGGTACCATTGATACCGATCAGCCCCACCTTTTCCCCTTCCTGAATGCTGAATGAGGTATCATCAAACAGCAGACGTTCGGTATATGATTTTGTCAAATGCTCTATTGTCACCAGGCTCATAAATAGATTCCTCTGTCTCTCGTAATGCCGTTTCCAAAAGCTTCCTCGCCTATTCTATCATGCTTTTCCACTCGTTTCAATCTGTCATTGAAAAACGGCAATTGCAGGCCACTTTTTCGTCCACGCGATCCGAGATACAACGTGAATTCCCAAAATGGATACAAAAACCGTTTTTTCATGCCAAGCCCCTGCAAATATCACGGAATCTTACCGCTTTACCTGCCGCTATTTGATATATTTTCTTCTAGTTCAATATCAGCTCTGCCGCAACCTTCTGCAGCTTCTTCGCCTCCTCCTCGTCCAGCTCACCTACATAGCCACAGTTTTCTGGAGACTGCTGATAGATCACCGCATATACCGTACACGCCGCCAGATAGCTTCCCGCCGGAGACGGATGCATCCCATCCGTATTCCACAGCTCGATCTCCGGATATTCCTGCACACAGCGCATGAACGCAATCCCCGCCGGAATCAGAAGATCTTCCAGTTCGTCCGCAATCTCGGTATAATTTTCCGCCATCATGCTCTGAAGCTCCTCCCTGCTCTGCTTCTTAAGGCCTTCCTTCATCCCCTCCTTCGGTGCCCACGTCATCAGAAAAGCCGTCTGCCCGCCGCTCGCCTTCACTTTTTCATCTAAAAGTCTTGCATAGGGAAACATCTCTTCCTCGGCCATATTGGAGAACGCGGTTGCGCTGTTCTCCTGCAGGATCACAAAATCCCACTTTTTTCCATTTACCGTTTTGTCAAATAATGCCCCCATCTCATTTTCCGGATCCGCATATTGCTTCAGCGAATAATATCCTCTGGACAACTCATAAACGTCGCTTTTTTGCCCAAAATCATTCGCTATTCTTGCAAATGTGCCGGCCAGGTCATTATAAAAGGTATGGCTGTTACCTACAAACAATATCCTCGGTCGCTTGCCAACTGCCGGATCAGGCGCCCGAAATTCCATCTTTGCCTGGAAGTCCATCTGAGAAGCCTCCTTTTTCGCCCCTCCCGATGTACAGCCGCCCAGGACCACAGCTGCCAAAAACAGTCCCACAACTTTGAC
The DNA here is from genome assembly GCA_910588125.1 of uncultured Lachnospiraceae bacterium. GTDB lineage: Bacteria > Bacillota > Clostridia > Lachnospirales > Lachnospiraceae > Brotaphodocola. The sequence continues at coordinate 25,549 of CAJUPI010000026.1, read as the reverse complement.
GCCCCTTTTCATAACAATCCCTCCATCCAGTCATCTTCCACACGCTACCGAAAATCATGAAAAAGCCTATCTTTATACTATATTTATATTCTACACCATATCTTAACGTTTTGTAAACAGGTTACAAAAAAATTTTTATATTTATTTATTTTTTTGTTTTATACTCCAATTATAAAAAGCACTCCCGGAATTCTTTTTGCAAATAATAAACAAAAAACGGCATAACGGCAATTGCCAAAAGCAACTGCCGCCATACCGCTGTCTCCAGTCAATAAAAGCCCTGTACTACTTACATACAATATTAATGATTCTTCCCGGAACGTAAATTTCCTTCACGATCGTCCCGCTAAGCTTATCCGCCACTGCGGCTTTTCCCGCTGCGATAGCCTCCTCCTTGGAAACATCCACCGGCAGGGACACCACACCTCTGGCCTTGCCGTTTACCTGCACGCCGATCTCAATCTCGTCATCCTTCATCGCCTCAGCATCACATTCCGGCCACTGAGCATGAAATACACTGTCCGTGCCGCCTAACTGTTGCCAGATCTCCTCGCCGATATGCGGGGCAAAAGGCGCCAAAAGAATCGTAAAGGTCCGAAGCGTCTCCTTATCGATACCGCCGGTTTTCTTCGCCAGCTCAATCAGCTTATTGTTATATTCCATAAAGCCGGAAATAACCGTATTCAGGCTGAACTGATTGAACCGCTGCTCAATGTCAAAAATCAGCTTATGGCGCAGCCGTACCATTTCCTTTGTCTCCGCCACCTCCTGATCCTTGCTGGTCTGGACCAGGTTCCAGAAACGGTTGAGGAAACGGGAAACGCCCTCAATCCCGCGCTCATCCCACTCGGCATCCAGCTCCGGCGGGCCCACAAACAGCTCATACATCCGCAGAGAATCACAGCCATAATCGCGCACCAGATCGTCCGGAGATACGACATTTCCTTTGGACTTGCTCATCTTGATGCCGTTCTTGCCGGTGATCATTCCCTGATTGAACAGTTTGGTAAACGGTTCTTCAAAATCAACCGCCCCGATATCATACAAAAATTTGGTATAAAACCGGGAATACAAAAGATGCAGCACCGCGTGCTCCACGCCGCCGATATACATATCTACCGGCAAATACTTATCCGCCTTCTCCTTGGATACCAGCTCTTTGTCATTGTGGCTGTCCACATACCGCAGAAAATACCATGAAGATCCGGCCCATTGCGGCATGGTGTTGGTCTCCCGCTTCGCCGCGCCGCCGCACTGCGGGCAGGTACAATTCACCCACTCATCGATCGCCGCCAGCGGGGATTCCCCGGTTCCGGTAGGCTGATAGCTCTCCACCTCCGGCAGCTTTAAGGGCAGTTCTTCCTCCGGCACGGCCACATTGCCGCACTTAGGGCAATGAATGATCGGGATTGGCTCCCCCCAATAGCGCTGTCTGGAAAACACCCAGTCGCGCAGCTTATAATTGACCGTCTTCTTGCCCAGCCCCCGCGCCTCAATCATTGCCGGCGCTTCCTTTTTGAGTACCGCCGACTCCATCCCGTTCCACTCGCCGGAGTTGATCATCGTACCGCTGGCCTCGGTATACGCCTCGGTCATATTTTCGATCTCTTTTCCGTCTTTGGCGATAACCTGAATGATCGGAATATTAAATTTCTTCGCAAACTCAAAGTCGCGATCATCATGAGCTGGTACACACATGATCGCACCGGTACCATAATCCGCTAACACATAATCGGACAGCCAAATCGGCACCTTTGCCCCATTTAAAGGATTGACAGCATAGCTTCCAGTAAAAACACCGGTCTTTTCCTTGTCCTGCATCCGGTCTACATTGGACTTCATGGAAGCATCATAGATATACTGCTCCACTGCCTCCTTTGCCTCCGGCGTGGCCAGCCCCTTTGCCAGATGATGCTCGGGAGCCAGTACCATGAAGGTCGCGCCGTAAAGGGTATCCGGCCTGGTAGTATAGACTGTGATCTTCTCATTTCTGCCCTCGACTGCAAAATCAACCTCTGCTCCATACGACTTGCCAATCCACTCGGTCTGCATCTTTTTTACCTTTTCCGGCCAGTCCAGCTTATCCAGATCCTGCAGCAGGCGCTCCGCATAAGCCGTTATTTTCAGCATCCATTGACGCAGATTTTTCTTGGTCACCGTAGCTCCGCAACGTTCACAGCAGCCGTTGACTACCTCTTCATTTGCCAGGCCGGTCTTGCAGGATGGGCACCAGTTGATCGGAAATTCCTTTTCATATGCCAGGCCCTTTTTAAACATCTGCACAAAGATCCACTGCGTCCATTTATAAAATGCCGGATCTGTCGTGTTGACCTCCATATCCCAGTCATAGATCGAAGCGATCTGATTGATCTGCCGCTTGATGTTCTTCACATTCTCCGCCGTGGAAATCGCCGGGTGAATCCCCATCTTGATCGCATAGTTCTCTGCCGGCAGGCCAAACGCATCCCAGCCCATCGGATGAATCACATAATGGCCTTTCAAAATCTGATAACGGCTCCACACGTCCGAGATTACATATCCTCTCCAGTGGCCGACATGCAGCCCGCTGCCTGACGGATACGGGAACATATCCAGGCAATAATACTTCGGCTTCTTGCCGTCATCCACATTAATGGGATCCTTTTCCCAGTTCTCGCGCCATTTTTTTTCAATCGCGCTGTAATTATAGCTTGCCATAGCTTTCCTTCCTCCTGTTGATTATCCTTTAGCTTTGCCATCTCATCTGCTGCTGACGTTTTTAAACACACTGTCATACGGTTTGCCGCAAGCCTCTAACATAAGCAATACCTTCTGTAGGCAACAAAAAACCTGCGTCTCCGATTCCTCCAGAGACGCAGGAAAACCTGCGCGGTACCACTCTGCTTCATGCTGTGCATGCTCTCAACCAGCTCTCCTATCATGGCCTCTGCCAACTGTCGCTACAGGTGTCCTGCCGGGCAGACCCGTACGGCTTCGATCCCGATATCCATCAGCTGTTTTCTCATAACGGTGAGACTCCGTCCGCACCTACCCAAAATCCCTCTTCTGCCTCTGTCCTGCTTCCGGTACATCCGCAGTGCTCTCATCCTTCGGCCGGCTGCTCCGGGACCAGTTCCGCTCTCCTCCCCCTCCGCCTCACACCATCCGGCGGCTCTCTGCACGGTTCCTGAAAGCGTACTCTTTCCCTTCCTCGCATTTTGCTGGAATCTAATGTAACATACTTGGAAATGTGTGTCAAGCCTTTCTCCTGTAACTCACAGCCTTTTATAATAAAAACATCATCACACACACTGCCAGAAAACCAATCACCCCGGGAGCTGTCAATACCGATCGCCAAAAACCCTTCTCGGGAACCGGCGCCCAGCCCGTAAACCAGGTCAACCGCCTGGCATAGATGCAGGCCAGCACAATCGCCCCCAGCATGGTGCACAACATCAAAGCTCCCAACAATAGGATACCCAGCACAGAAAAAGCCGCTTCCACCGAAAACTCATCCATCGACTGCATAAGGATTACCGGCAATACCCCGCCGACCATGTTGATCATCATATGCAACAGTATCCCATAACGCACGCGCCCGGTACTGCTATACAAATAGGCAAAAATCATTCCCAGGCAACAGGCATAAAAAAATTGATAAAAATTCCCGTGAAACAGGCCAAAAGCCACTCCCGAAACCACGACTGCCGCCTTCTGTCCAAAGGGTACAATCCGGTCAATCAAAATCTTGCGGAACATAAGCTCCTCCATCACCGGCGCTACAATCACAGTGCTCAAAAACACCATCCACGGATTCATCTGATCCAAAACATCCATCACAGGATTTTCCTGAGGGTTTCCGGTAATCATTTCCACTCCCCCCATGATGAGCTGCCCCGCAAAATTCCCTATATACGTAAAGCCAAAACAGACTACCGCCCAAAGAATAAAACTGCCTGCTGATATCCCCTCCCCATCCCTCTTTTTCCAGGATGGAATCCGTCTCGCCATCAGCCAGAACACCGGAAAGGCAAACAGATACATGGAAATCTGTCCCATTAAGAGAAAATTGATATCCGTCATCCATATATCACCACGCGCAGCTCCGGCCAGAATCCCCACTGCCATCACAACCTGTATCACCGCGTCTACAAGACAAAACACTACAAACGCCCAACCAATCCTGGAAAACTGTTTCCTTGCTTCCATCAAATCCTCCGTCGACGCCTCTGCACAAAACAGGGGGGAAAGCCACCGTCTTTCCTGCTCTCCCCCTGAAAAATCAGCATTTCGTTATGCGTCCATCTTATCAACTTTGGCCGCCCGTGCTTCTACTTCCTTCTTCTGGATATCGCCAGGCGCCTGCTCATAGCGAGCAAATTCGTACTCATATAGGCCGATGCCCCCGGTCATGGAACGAAGATCGGTATTATATCCAAACATCTCAGACATCGGTACATCAGCTTCGATAATCTGTTTGCCATGATGATCGGAATTCATTCCCAGTACGCGGCCCCGGCGGCGGTTCAAATCTCCCATGACGTCTCCAGTGAATTTGTCCGGAACCGTCACCTTTACCGAAGCAATCGGCTCCAAAAGGACCGGATTCGCATCCATAAAGCCCTTCTTAAAGGCCATGGAAGCCGCTGTCTTAAATGCCATTTCAGAAGAATCCACCGGATGATAAGAACCATCAATCAAGGTTGCCTTCACACCCACTACCGGGTACGCAGCCAACGGTCCCTTCACGCAGCTTTCCTGCACACCCTTCTCGACTGCCGGGAAATAGTTTCTCGGCACGGCGCCGCCGAAAACATTCTCCTCAAACACATATGGCGTCTCCAAATCCCCGGAAGGTTCAAAGATCATCTTAACATCTCCATACTGTCCATGTCCGCCTGTCTGCTTTTTATATTTTCCCTGGACCTCCACTTTCTTGCGAATGGTCTCGCGGAATGCAAATTTGGGCTTGCTCAGTTCCACTTCCACTTTATAGCGGTTCAAAAGCTTGCTGACTACTACCTCCAGCTGCTGATCCCCAATCCCGTACAGCAAAAGCTGACGGTTTTCCTTGTCATTGACCGCCTTCAAAGTCAGATCCTCTTCGGTCAGTTTTGCCAGGGCACTGCTCACCTTGTCCTCATCGCCCTTAGTCACAGTCTTGTAACGCATATAGGTATAAGGAGTGGAGATCTGCGGCTTATGATAAACGATCGGAGCCGTGCGGACGGCAATGGTATCCCCCGTCTGTGTCACATTCAGCTTTGCCACAGCACCGATATCGCCTGCCTTTAATTCCGGCACCTCGATCGAATCCTTGCCGCGCAGCAGATATATCTTGCCAACCTTTTCTTCGGCGTCTTTATTTACATTATATATCACGGAATCCGGCTTCAGGCTTCCGGTACAAACCTTCATCAATGAATATTTTCCAATAAATGGATCGACAATGGTTTTAAATACCCGGGCCGACAAAGAAACCTGATCGTTATATTTGGCAGTAAAACGCTCGCCGGTAGACACATCCACCCCAATGCACTCAAATTTATCAGGCGTCGGGAAATAACGGTCAATCGCCTGCAAAAGAGTCTTAAAGCCCTGGCAGTTGATACCGGATCCCATCAGGATCGGCACAATATTTCCGTCAATAACGTGCTCTCTGAGAGCCGCGGAAATCTCTTCCTGCGTAAATTCCTCACCGGAGAAGTAACGCTCCATGTACTCCTCGCTGGTCTCCGCCACTGCTTCCATCAAAGCTTCTCTGGCAATCCCTAAGTTCTTCTGGGAATACTCCGGTATCTCGCACTCCTCATAATCGCTCATATTGGTAAAGCGGCGGCCCGCCATCTTCACTACATTCACGTATCCCACAAACTTCTCATTCTCACGGATCGGAAGCTGGAACGGTGCAATCTTCCTGCCGAAACGGGTCTCCAGCTTAAGCACCAGCTCACGATAACTGGCATGATCATCATCCATGTTGGTCACAAAAAACAGTCTCGGCAAATTCAGCTTCTCACAGAGTTCCCATGCCTTCTCGGTCCCCACCTCAATGCCTGCCTTGCAATTCACCACGATGATCGCCGCATCCGCTACACTGATCGCCTCTTCTACCTCTCCCACAAAATCGAAATATCCCGGAGTATCCAAAAGGTTAATCTTGATCGGGCCGTCCTCCCCTTTGTATTCCAGCGGAATCAACGATGTGGAAATAGAAAACTGACGCTTAATCTCTTCTTTATCATAGTCGCTGATCGTATTGCCATCGGTTACCTTTCCCATACGCTTGGTGACGCCGGTAACCAGAGCCAGTGCCTCTGCCACCGTCGTCTTCCCCGCGCCTCCATGGCCAAGCAACGCGACATTACGGATTTGCTGTGTTCCATACACGTTCATAAAAGTCCCTCCTGTACTTCAAATTTTGTCCATGAGGATATTTTACTAAAAAAGTTTAAAAATTACAAGACAAAGAGCGTTTTTGCACAAATTATTTTATCCGTCCTGTGTTCCTCCCAACAAACTTGCCACCCAAAAATTCCCGCCACCGTTTTTCCTACAAAAAACACTCCTGGCAGCAGAAGCATCCCATCTTCCCGCCTGCCAGGAGCATCCCGGTCTCTCATTTAGTGAATTTTAATAATATTTCCATCTCCGGCCTGTACTGTCCCGGTCTTTAAAAGCTCAATCTTCTGTCCGCCTGTAAAGATCACCGGAGAACACACCGACTTTCCCTGTTCCTTTACATAATTCACATCCACGTCTACCAGCACGTCTCCCTGTTTTACGGAATCGCCCTCTTTCACCTTCACAGCAAAGCCTGCTCCCTGTAAATTCACAGTATCAATGCCGATATGAATCAGAATTTCCATGCCTTCCTTCGTCCGGATCCCAAAAGCATGTCCGGTCGGAAATGCCGCCGCAATCGTCCCGCTTACAGGCGCTTTTACCGCCCCGTCCGTCAGCTCAACGGCAAAACCGTCGCCCATAAGTTTCTCTGAGAACGCCGGATCCGGCACCTCCTCCATCGGACGCAAAATCCCGGTCATCGGACATACAAACTCTTCCTTCTTCTTTCTGCTAAAAAAACCCATAGCTTTAACTCCCCCTCTATTATAATAAGTAAGATATCTCGCTTTTTCCGTACGGTTTTGTAATTAATTCACAAAACAGATACTGAATTCACCTGATATCTTATAGAAACAGTATATATGATTCTTAGACTTTTTACAACTGATTTTATTAATTTTTACTGACTTTTTATATTTTCGGTGGTATACTTTTCTCATCACAAATCCTTAAAAAGGAGTTTCCTTTCATGATCAATCTCCATTTAAGTGACGCTATCATCAAAAGCCTCACTCATAACGAGTTAAATATTCTCAAATATATTTACGGGCAGCCAGAACAGATCCCTCATATGAGTATTTACGAATTCGCCAAAGCCGTCTCCTATTCCACTGCCACAGTTCTTCGTTTCTGCAAAAAACTGGGCTACTCCGGTTTTGCCGAACTCAAATACACGGTGCGCCGCCATCTCAACGAGCTTCCCCAGGCTTCCCGAAATGCAGATAAACACAGTTTGGATATCAGCCAGCTCCTTGGCCATCTGTCCGCCAATATAGAAGGAACTGCCCGACTGATCCAAGAGGATCTGCTCTATCAGGCCTTCCGCTATCTTGATAGTGATTGCGCCCTCTATCTGTGGGCGCCGGGCGGTGTCACCTCCGTCCTCACGGATTATTTTGAGAAGCTTTTGTTTTCCATCGGCCGGCAAAAGGTCTACAAGATCGACGCCTCCCGCATCGGAGAGCATATTCTGCGCGGCCTTACCACCAAAGCCCTGCTGATTTTAATCAGCACCACCGGCGATTTTCCCCCGACTGTAAAGCTCGCCCGGCTCGCCCGGATGAACAATATCCCCATTCTCTCTATCACACCCTACACCACCAATGACATTGCCGGATTCGCCACTGTCAATTTTCGTTTTTTTACGGATCAACGAGAAAACCGTGGCGCCGAATTCACCTCTCGTCTGCCGGTTTTTTATGTGATACATTTTCTTATCCGTGCCTATCTGCTCTATCGGCAGGAGCTTCCTGTTCCAAAAGAGAGATTCCCCCTCTCTTCCGAAGAGCCGGATACTAACCGGATTCCCATCTTGGAAAGGGCCCGTTCCCTTGCCCTGACCGAGACAGAGCAGGAACTTTTAGCGTACTTTGAACAACATCTGCCTGCCTGCGCTTATTTAAATCTAAAGGATTTGGAAAAACACCTTTACACCTCCGGCGCCACCATCGTCCGATTTTGCCAAAAGCTGGGACTGAGAGGCTTCCACGAACTGAAATATCAGCTTCGCAGTGAACTGGAACAACAGCGAAATCCTTATTATTCCACAAACAGCCTGATTTCCCGGTCCATCGCTCTTTTCAGGGACAACTTAGAGACCATCGATATGGCCTCCTTACATGAGATTGCCAGCCTTCTGACCAGCGGCCGTCCGCTCTATCTCTATGGAAATGAACTGAGTTCGATTGCCGCAAAATACCTTCACACTATTTTAACCATCTTGGACCATCCTTCTATTCTTCTGGAATGGCCCCGCCTGTTAGACGGACTGGCCTGTGAAATGAGCAGCGATGCCGTTTTGTTCATCATCACTGCCCATGGTGATGCCAAACGCTATCTCCCGGCCTGCCAAAAAACACAGCAAAAGGGTATTTGCAGCATTTTACTCACCTGCAAGGCGGACAGCCCGCTTCTTCCTTACAGCACTTACGGGCTGTGCACCAATGATCCGAACGAAGAATACCATCATGTCGATGTCAACACCCGTCTGGGAATCCTCACTGTCATCCAGCTCCTGATTGAGCTGATCGTCCAAAAGAAAATGACCTGACACCAGCCCAATGTCATTAAGCTAATTTTCTCAGAAGATACGCCAGGGAAAAAGGAGTGGGAAGCGGCGGAAAATGCTCTGCTGATTTTTCCAGTTTCGGGATCAAGAAGTCCTAAAATCTCTGAATTTTTGCGAAAAGCAAAACGAAAATCCCCAAACTCGCTTCGCTCAAACAGTGTGGCTTTTCGTTTCCAGGCAAAATTCAGGGATTTAAGGACTTCTAAATCCCTGCAAAGTCAAAATCAGCAGAGCATTTTCCGCCGCTTCCCACTCCTTTTTCCCTGGCTGAGCATTCTCAGAGATAAACTTAATGACATTCAACACCAGCCATCACCGAAGCTCTGGCCACATTCCCTTATTTGCCTCCAAAAGGGCATCCAAAACCTTCCGCGCCTTCTTTGCATCGCCAATCAGACGGTTCAGCGTAAAAGCTTCCAGTGCTTTTTGATAGGAATTTTCAAAATAGGCATCCACGATCAGCTTCTCACAGGATACCTGGTTCACCAAAAGCCCCAGGTAAAACTGCGGGATATTACCCACACGCATAGGACGCGGTCCATTAATTCCCAGCTCACACACCACCTCGACCATGGCATCGTCCTGCATATTGGCAATGGCACCGTTATTCTCGACAATCACAATATGGCGGTCATTGCGATTGTAGGCAATGGACTCAGCCACCTTTATCATCATCTCTGCATGGACGTCAGAAATGGCATGGAAGCGGTCCCCAAGCTTCCCGTCCTTAATCACCTCTTCACATTCCGTAAACACCCGCTTCTCTCTCCCGGCCATGACCTCATCCGCACGAGTAAAATCAGGATTTAAATGGCTGGCCTTATATTCCGGATACAGGTAATACTGGTCATAGGTATTCGGCAGATAATCCGGAAAATCATTCATAATGGTCTGAACCATGCCATAGGTGTCCAGCCAGGACTGATCTCTCTGTTCCGCATCCTGAGGCAAAAAGCCATTTTCGGCAATCCTCTTACGAATCTTTGGCAGCAGATCCTCGCCTGTATGTACATCATACATATGAGTGAACCAGCCATAATGGTTCAGCCCAAAGTACACCGGATCCAAGTCCTCCCAATCGCATCCTAACAGGCGGCTGCAGGAGCGGACAACATTCTCCGGCTGATCACAGATATTCAAAATCCGCTCATCCTTGGGAAACTCTCTTCTCAGAGCCTCGGCCACGATAGCCGCCGGATTCGAATAGTTGAGGATCCAGGCGTCCGGCGCATACTTGCGGATATCATGAACCGCCTTAATCATATCCACACAGGAACGGAGCCCATAAGCCATCCCGCCGGCACCGCAGGTTTCCTGTCCGATCATGCCCATACCCAACGGAATATGCTCATCCTTTGCACGCATCGGCAAACCGCCGGCACGCATCTGCATAAATACAAAATCCATCCCCTCATAAGCTTCTTTGATATCCAGAGTATAATGGAACTCCAACTCCGGAAATCTCTCCCTGAAAAGAATCTCCCCATACTTGCCGATCTTCTCCTGACGCTCCTTGTCAATATCAAAAAGAACCAGTTTTTTTAACGGAAATTCCTCTCTTAGTCTCACAAAAGACTTTAAGAACCCCAAAGTATAGGTGCTGCCCCCGCCGACAATACATACGTTATAAGTTTTCATTCCCATTCTCCCTTCATTATGGTGTGTTATCTTTGATATGTCCATGATAGCGCAGTTCTCAACGAATGTAAATAGTTGTCAAACATCTTGGATATGATGCCTTATTTAAATATATATAACTTAAAAAGTTATTTTTTTCATTACAAAATATGTCTTGAAAGGTACGCCAGGGAACAAGGAGCGGGAAGCGGCGGGGAATGCTCGGCTGCTTTTTCCCGTTTCGGGATCAAGAATTCCTAAAATCTCTGATTTTTGCGAAAAGCGAAACGAAAATGCCCAAACTCGCTTCGCTCAGACAGTGTGCATTTTTGTTTCCCCGCAAAACTCAGAGATTTAAGGACTTCTAAATCCCTGCAAAGTCAAAATCAGCCGAGCATTCCCCGCCGCTTCCCGCTCCTTGTTCCCTGGCTGAGTATTCTCAGAGATAAACTTAATGACATGATACCAGGGTCAAAAGGATTTTTGACCTTGGGACCCGCAAAAACACCGAAAAGCAGCCATTTTCCACAGAAAAAATGAGCGAATTTGAGGTGTTTCAGGATTGTGGGAGCATAAAATGCGGAGCAATCCGCAACATCATGACATTGGCCGGCATCCTCCCGCCCTAGCATCCCGCATCTTTTTCACTATGCCCGCCAACAGACAGCCTTGGAGGACGGAGGGGGACGGCAGACAGCCGGCCGGAGCTTTTGACTTTTGCAGGGATTTAGAAGCCCTTAGCTTACCGGATTTTGCGCTGAAACGAAAATGCACACTGTCTGAGCGAAGCGAGTTTGGGCATTTTCGTTTCGCTTTTAGCAAAATTCAGTAAGGTTAGGGCTTCTTAATCCCGAAACGGGAAAAAGCCCCGGCCGGCTGTCTGCCGTCCCCCTCCGTCCTCCAAGGCGTACCTCCCGCCAAAACATTCACCCCCCTCCACTTTAAAGCGTCAAACTTTAAAGCCTCAAAGCGTTGACAATTACCCCCTAGTGCGCTAAAATAGCGGGAGAAAATCAATCACTACCAATAACAGAACATTGCGAGGATCTTCTTATGATTATTATTATGAAACCAAATGCCTCCAAAGAGGCGATAAAGGGAGTAACCAACCAAATTGAAGCCAAGGGCTTGCAGGTTCATCTGTCCGAGGGACATGAGGTCACTATCGTCGGCGTCGTTGGTGACAAGTCCAAACTAAACGGAATCAACTTTGAGATTGCCGACGGCGTAGATAAGGTAGTCGCTGTCACCGAGTCCTATAAGCTTGCCAACCGCAAGTTTCACCCGGACGCTTCCACCGTTTTGGTGGGCAATACCTCCATTGGTCCAAAAACCCTGACCATCATGGCCGGTCCCTGTGCGGTGGAAAGCCGGGAACAGCTTCTGGAGACTGCCATCGCTGTGAAAAAAGCCGGCGCCAACTTTCTGCGGGGCGGCGCCTATAAGCCGCGCACTTCTCCCTACTCCTTCCAGGGACTTGAAGAAGAAGGGCTGAAATATATGAAGGAAGCCAGAGAGACCACCGGACTGGCCGTTATCTGCGAGGTCACCAGCCACCATGCGATTGAGACGGCAGTCAAATATGTGGATATGCTGCAGATCGGTGCACGAAATATGCAGAATTTTGAACTTTTAAAAGAAGCCGGCAAAGCCGGAATTCCCGTACTTTTAAAACGGGGGCTCTCCGCTACCATCGACGAATGGCTGAATGCTGCCGAATACATCATGTCAGAAGGCAACGAGCGGGTCGTTCTCTGTGAACGGGGTATCCGTACTTATGAAACGAGTACCCGCAACACCCTGGACATCAGCGCTGTGCCGGTGCTGCGCGGCAAAAGCCATCTGCCTGTTATTGTAGATCCCAGCCACGCCACCGGCGTGCGCGCCTATGTACCACCACTGGCCAAATGCGCCATCGCTGCCGGAGCCGACGGACTGATGATCGAGGTCCATCCCGACCCAGCCCGCGCACTTTCCGACGGCCCTCAGTCACTGACCTTTGAACAGTTTGAACAATTGACAGCCTCCTTAAGGTCGTATGCCCAATTGGAGGGGAGGAAGCTGGGATGACAGACACTGTGATTGGCTTTATCGGCCTTGGCTTGATCGGCGGTTCGATTGCCAAGGGTCTGAAGCGTGCCTGGCCGGACATAAAAATTCTTGCCTACATGCGGACCCGCTCGAAGCTCGAGCTGGCCATGCAGGATGGCATTGTCGACGAAATATTAGACGGTGTGGGCGAACGTCTTCGAATATGTGATATTATTTTTCTGTGCACCCCTGTGGAATACAACGCCCGCTATCTTCGGGAAATCGGCCCCTATCTGAAGGATGGCGCAATTGTAACGGATGTCGGCAGCACAAAAACCGATATTCACCGGACAGTCCGCGAGCTGGGGATGGAGCATTGCTTTGTGGGCGGTCATCCTATGGCGGGCTCCGAGAAAACCGGCTATGAAAATGCCACCGATCACCTTTTGGAAAACGCTTATTACATCATCACTTCCACTCCCCATTCCCGTCAGGAGGATGTTGAAAAAATGACAGCGATTGCCCGGTTGATCGGCTCTCTGCCGATCGTACTCGATTACGAAAAGCATGACCGGATTGTCGCTGCCATCAGCCATCTTCCCCATATTATCGCCTCCAGCCTGGTCAATCTCGTCCGGGATTGTGATGACAGCGAAGAACTGATGAAACAATTGGCCGCCGGCGGTTTTAAAGACATCACCCGCATCGCCTCTTCCTCTCCGGAGATGTGGGAACAAATCTGCATGACCAACACCGGTCCCATCAGTGAAATGTTAAATTCTTATATTGCTTCCTTGCAGCATATTCTTAAAAGCCTGCACCAACATGACAGCCATACTGTTTATGAGCTGTTTGAGCAATCCCGCACCTACCGCAATTCCATCTCCGATGTCTCTAAGGGTTCCGTGCCGCCGGACTATTCTTTTACCGTGGACATTGTGGACGAGCCGGGATCCATCTCCACCTTGTCTGTCATTTTAAGCGCACGCGGTATCAATATCAAAAATATCGGTATCAATCACAACCGCGAGCATGGAGAAGGGGCATTGCGGATCACCTTCTACGAAGAATCCGCTATGAATGCAGCATGGAAACAGCTGAAAAAATATAATTACGAGCTGATCCGATAGCGCAGCAGGTGCACTGATCTACCATACCTTCAGTAAACCTCAGTAAAGAAAAGCGAGGAATATCGACTATGAAATTTTCCCAATGTGGCCCCCTTCGGGGTGAGGTAACTATCCCCGGTGACAAATCCATTTCCCACCGGAGTGTAATGTTTGGTTCTATTGCCCGCGGAACCACCGAAATCCATAACTTTCTTCAAGGTGCCGATTGTCTTTCCACCATCTCCTGCTTCCGCAAAATGGGCATTGAGATTGAAAACAATGGCAACGCTGTCCTGGTACACGGCCGTGGGATGCGCGGCCTGGCAAAACCGGATACCGTCTTAGACTGCGGCAACAGCGGGACCACCACCCGTCTGATTTCCGGCATTCTTTCTGCTCAGGATTTCACAGTCACCCTGACCGGTGATTCCTCCATTCAAAAGCGTCCTATGAAGCGAATTCTTGACCCGCTCTCCCAGATGGGCGCTAAAATTCGCAGCCTGCAGGACAATGGCTGTGCTCCGCTGGAGATCACCGGATCCCTGCTCCACGGCATTCATTACCATTCCCCGGTTGCTTCTGCACAGGTGAAATCTGCTGTTCTTCTGGCCGGCCTCTACGCAGATGGTGAAACCCGGGTAACAGAGCCTTACGTCTCCCGCAATCACACAGAGCTGATGCTTTCCTGCTTTGGCGCCGCCATCCATACAGAGGATACCACTGCCGTGATCCAACCGGCAGACGAGCTTTATGGGCAGAAAATCCGGATTCCCGGCGATATTTCCTCCGCCGCATTTTTTCTTGCCGCCGGACTGCTCGTTCCCGGCTCCGAAATTCTCATCCGCGGCGTAGGCATCAACCCCACCCGCGACGGTATCTTAAGAGTTTGCCGGGAAATGGGCGCTGACCTTACCCTGCTCAATGAAAACCTGGATGCCAGCGAACCCGTGGCCGATATCTTAGTCAAAAGCAGCCGGCTCCACGGAATCACCATCGGCGGCGCCATCATCCCGACCCTGATCGACGAGCTGCCCATCATCGCTGTCATGGCCTGCTTCGCCGATGGTGAAACCGTCATCCGCGATGCTGCCGAGCTCAAGGTCAAGGAGTCCAACCGGATCGATGTCATGGTCCGCAACCTTTCCGCCATGGGAGCCGATGTGGAGGAAACGGCGGACGGCATGATCATCCGCGGCGGCTCTCCTTTACACGGGGCTGTCATTGACAGTCGTCTGGACCATCGGATTGCCATGACCTTTGCCGTTGTTTCTTGCCTGGCCGAAGGGGAAACCGAAATCCGTGGCGCCGAATGTGTCAATATTTCTTATCCCGGATTTTACCGGGATCTAGAGCTTTTGAAAATCTGACTTTTCAAAAAGGAAGCCGATGCCACTTGCTGCCTGTGTCACCGGCTTCCCCAAAACTCCTTTTCTCTTTCACGATTCTCCACAAGCCTTACGGCTTAATCCTTGATTACAATCGCCTGGGACAAATGTCTTGGCGTATCCGCATCCAGCCCCTTCTGCTCTGCCAGATAATACCCCATCATCTGCCCGATAAATCCGATCATAGCCCCGTTTTGCAGGCTGTCATATCCAAAATCCAGCTCCAGCGCATAATCCGCCGCGCTATAGCGCTCTGACGCCCTGGCGCCTACCGCCAGAACCACTGCACCATAGCTCTTCATCTCCTCTAAAAGCTTCGCATCTCCTTCCACGGTTTCTTCATTTCCCAACAAAAGGATCATCGTCTTATCATCCACCAGGCTCATAGGCCCATGACGATACTCCAGGGTATAATACGCCTCCGAGTTGCTGAGGCTCATCTCTTTCATTTTGTTCATACACTCATTGGCAATCCCATAATTGCTCCCCTGTCCCAGAGTAATATAGAGGTTCAGCTTTGGATGTTCTTTCACAATCCGCTTTGCCATCTCGTCACTGGCCTTTAAAAACGCTTCTGACTGTTTCCCATAATCTTTCATGGCATCAATCTTATCCTTCTGCCCTCCTGCATAGAAGGCCAGGATCACTGCCAGATACACCATACTGGTAAAGGATCGCGTCATAATCACGCTGTCCTCCGCCGTCTCCGGAGAAAGGATCATAAAATCATTATATTGGGCACTGTCCGGATCGCAGGTAATGGCCAGCGTCTTCACACCCTCAAAGCTCCTCACTTTGTCAATCGCCATCCGTACCTCTGTAGTATAGCTCTTTCTGGTAATGGGCAGCACCAGCACCTTCCTGCCCTTACCCACATAAGTTTCCGGGAAATAATACAGCTCCGAGCAGCACATCCCCTTAGCCGGGATCCCCGTGCAGCTTCCGAAAGCATGAGCCGATGCCTGAGCCAAGTACAGAGAAGTTCCACAGCCTGTAAATATTAGCTCGTCATACTTTTCTGCAAACACCCGGTCCAGCACCCCGTAAATTTCTCCCAGCGAATCATTAATCGCCTGAAAAGACGCCGGCTGCCCATACATCTCTCTGTAAGTCAATTCACTATTTTTCCTATCCATGCTATCTCCTTTTTATCTTTTAAAATTTTAAATGAATATAACTATCGTCCGGCCTGTAAAAATCATCCATAAAACCGGTTCAACAGGACGAACTGATTTTTCCTTCCGCCCCCGCCAGACGGATAATCTTTCGCATATCCTCCTGCAGCCTCTCATTGGCAAACTGTGATAATTTCCACGAGTGGCCCTGATGCTCCATAGTCTTTAATCCTTCTTCATAATGCTCCACATACTTATATCGTATCTCCGTCCCGAAATTAATCTTTGCCACTCCCATCCGGATGGCCTCCCGGATAATCTCATCCTTCATCCCTGTACATCCATGAAGCACCAGTGGAATATCCGTAAATTTACGCACTGCCTCCAAAATTTCCAGATGAATATCCGGCTCTCCTTTATAATACCCATGGGCATTGCCAATCCCGATTGCCAGGGAATCCGGATGGCAAAGCTGAAGGAATCGGCGAACCTCCTCCGGATCCACGATATTCTTATTCTCCATTACACTTCCCATATTATCCAGGCGCAGCAGCTCTCCCACTTCCGCCTCTACCGGCACCCCAAAACACTTTGCTACCTTCAATACTTCATTGGTCATCCTGGCATTTTCCTCGATCGGCTTTGTAGAGCCATCGATCATCAGAGAGGTAAAGCCCAGCTTCAACGCCTGCATACAGATATCAAATCCATCTCCGTGATCTAAGTGAATGGCCACTGGCACTGATACCTTGGCTGCACACCACCGGCACACATTTACAAACCAGTCATGGCCGGAATAGGCACCTGTACTCACATAATGAGCCAGCATAATCGGCGACTTCAAATCCTCTGCCGCCTTACAGGCCGCCCAGATAATATCATAATTTCCACCTTGCGTATTGACCGCCGGCACAGCGTAACCTTCCGCCGCTGCCGCCATCAGCATTTCCTTACTTGTCGTAAGCATGTCGTCCCCCTTATCCTTGTTGAGTATTCCGTTCCCTGTTTGCTGACAAACCGGAAAACGATACCAGCCTGCTATCCTTTCACCGCCCCGGCTACCAAACCCTTGACCATATACTTTTGGAAGAAAAAGAATAGAATCACCATCGGCAGAGTACCTACAATCGATATCGTATTGACTAATGACCAGTCGTAAGACAACTCTCCCAGATACCTCAGCGCCACCCCGGCTGACAAGGTTCTGAGCGCATCCGTCTGTATCAACGTGGCCGCATGGAGATAATCATCCCAGGAAAGAAGAAACGCATAGATTCCCACTGCTAACATCCCCGGTTTAATTAATGGAGCCACCACCTTAAATAGTATCTGCAGCCGTCCGGCTCCATCCACTCTTGCCGCCTCCTCCAGCTCCACCGGAATTCCGTCATAAAAGCTGGACATCAACATGATGGTAAAAGGCAGCATCGAAGCTGTTATCGCTAACACCACCCCAAAACGGGTGTTGATCAGATGCACGTCTCCCAGAATTTTATATAAAGAAATCAGCCGGCTGACCACAGGAAACATCTGAGCCGAAGTAAAACAGGCCACGATCCATCCATTCCAGCGGAAGTGAAACCTTGACAGGGCGTAGCCCGCCATGATTGCTATAAATGTAGTCAACGCCGCGGCGCCACCTGCGACAATAAAATTATTTCTGTAGTAAATAAAGAATTCATTGTTTTTCGTAAACAGGTCGATATAGCTCTGTACCGTCGGGCTCTCCGGAATAAATGTCGGCGGGAATTTGTATGCCTCCATATTGCTTTTAAATGAAGTCATCAATACCCAAAACAGAGGAAACAGCAAAAATACCAGAATCACAATCAACACCACATATTTGACTATATTACCCAACAACCGGTTCCGTTTCATCGCTATCCCCCCTTTCTAGACCTCGTCCTTTTTGAAAATCCGGTTATAAATAAACACGACTACAATCATCATCAACATCCACACCGTAGTAACTGCCGCTCCGGAGCCAAAATTGTTAGACACAAAGGCTTCCCGGTAGCTTAAGATTGCCATGGTTGTGGTAGAATTGTTGGGACCGCCTCCCGTCATGGTCCAGAACAGTGGGAATTGCTTGAAATTCTCAATAATGGACATGGAAACCGTCACTTTAATCACACTTTTCATATAGGGCATGGTAATCTTAAAAAATCGCTGAACCGCATTGGCTCCATCAATCTTAGCCGCCTCCAGCATATCATCCGGTACATTGGCCAGCCCTGCCAGAAGCAATAGCGTTCCCAAAGGAATCTGCTTCCACAACGCTGCACAGGACACGCCGAACATAGCTGTGGAGGGATTATTCAAAATAGCAAAATCCGTGATTCTTCCTCCCGTTACCAGCCCCACCAGATACTTTACAAAGCCATACTGAGGCTGAAACATCCAAATCCACACCAGACCGGAAATAATAGTCGGCACCACCCACGGAATCATCATAATGCTGCGGATAAACCGCGAAGCCTTCATATTCGTGTTCAAAATCAGGGCCAGCGCCATCCCAAAAATAAACTGGGCTATCACAACTCCAAATACAAATACCAACGTGTTAACCATAGACGGAACTAGCTTTCCGTTGGAAAACAGTTTTATATAGTTGGCGAAATTATTCCACACTCCCGGCTGCCCCGAAATAATATTCCGCACCCGGTAATCAAAAAAGCTTCGGTAAATGGAATCTGCCACCGGAATCAGAATAAATACGATCGTTGTAACAATGGCCGGAAACAGCAGCATCAAGGAAAACATCTTGTCCGCTGTATGCCGGTTAGTAAATAAACCCTTTCCCCGTGTGTGACTCAATACAACCTCCCCCTTCTTTAAACATTTTCATTATATACATGCATTCCCGGTCCCCAGAGGCCTGCCCGTTCCTGCTGTCCACCCCCCAGGACAGGTTCTCTGCTCCCGTCAATCTCCGGATTGACATATTTTAAAAACCATTCGTCCATCTGACGCTTCATATCCACAATCAAAAAACGATACTGCTCATCTTCAATCCGATTATCATCCTCTCCCGGATCCTTTTCCAGATCGTAGAACTCATCCGGGCCGTAGGGAATCCTGTGGATATACTTGTATTTTCGGTTGCGTATCATCCGGGCCGGACCATATTCGTCAAAAACTACCACCGTTCCGTCCTGCTGCTGATCTCCCTCCATCAATGAGGACAGAAAACTTCTTCCCGGCAAAATATCCGCTTCTGCATTTTCCAGCCCCAGATAATCAAGAAGTGTCGGCATAAAATCATAACCGCTGCACATATCCGAGCAGACCTTTCCCTTAGGGACATGATTTCTATGGCTGATAATCAGCGGCACCTTCACAGAAGAATCGTAAAGATTCAGTGGAAATGTCCCATTACCCTTGCCCCAGATTCCATGATGTCCACAGTTAAATCCATTGTCGCTGGAAAAGATAATCAGCGTGTCCTCCATCAGATGCTCCTGCTCCAGCTTGTCAAGAATCCGTCCCACATTATCATCCATGGCCGTGACGGCGGCAAAATAGCCAATCAAACATTCCCGCGGCCGAGAATACCCTGATATTACATCGGTTTTCGCCCATGGGTGAGGATGTTCTCTCTGAGGACAGCTGTTGAATTCACAGTCCTCATATAAATCTGTATACTTCTTTGGATGACAGTCAATCCAGGGAGAATGGGGCGCCGTGTAATGGACACTAAGATAAAACGGCTCCTCCTTTCCCTTTTCCTGATCGATAAATTTTAATGCCTCATCCGTAATCACATCCGTGATATAGCGGCTCTCTGTCACATATTTCCCGTCCCGGATCATCGGTGCCTGATAGTAGGGGCCGCCTCCCCTTTGATGGGTATACCAAAAGGAAAAGCCCTTCTGTGGATGGAGCCCGTCTCCCAAATGCCATTTGCCGCTGAGTCCGCAAGTGTACCCGTTCTTTGCCAATATATCTGTGTAGCCAGTCTGTCCCTTCAAATACTCAATTGCTGACTGGGTTTTCCCTCCATTGCCACCACAAAGATAATCATGGATGCCGTGCTGGGAAGGAATCCTTCCTGTCAGCAATGATGCCCTGGCTGGAGAGCAGACCGGCGACACACAGTAAAAATTATCAAACCGTACTCCACTCTCTGCCAGCCGATCCAGGTTCGGTGTCCGAATCTCTTCATTTCCGTAACATCCCAAAGACCAAATCCCCTGGTCATCAGTCAGAATAAATACCACATTGGGCTTTTTCTTTTGTTGTTCCGCCATTTCTATATACCATTCCTTTCATTTCCCTTGCAATAATCCGTATCACCATTCCCAGCGCTATCTATCAGGGAAGCAGCGGTTGCACCGCACCCTTAAAATTCTCTATGGCATCTTCCACCGGCTCCTTACCCACCGTTACTGCCTGCCCCAAAGCACACAACTCCAGGTTAAAATCTGACAAGGTAGGGAACTGATAAACCGGCACGGCCTTTCCTACCGCATCCTGACCGCCCTTTAAGAATTCACTGCCGGTCACCGCCTCCATAGATTCCATAGCCGACTTGGCCGGATATGCCGGTGCAATATTTGCAATATAGTCATTGAGGATCTCCGGGCTAACCACATATTGAATAAAGTTTTTCACAGCCTCCGCCTTTTCTGGTCCGTTATTCACAGCTACAAAGCAGTGAGACTGTAAGGTGGTATCCCCTTTTCCCTGCCCTCCAGAAAGAGGCAATGCTGTGGCTGCAAAATCGGCCACCTCAGGATTGATGGACTTAGCGCCGTTGAATCCCCAGGTATTGTCGTAATACATAGCCAGCTGCCCCAGCGCAAACAGATTTCTCAGATCCTTCGGCTTACAGTTCTGAGGATTATAGCCAAGCTCATCCAATTTTTGCAGCATTTCCATAGCTTCTTTAAAACCCTGATTATCCACATTGAAGGTGCCATCACTGTCAAATACCGTTCCGCCAAAGTTTTGGGCAAATGCCTGTAAAGAGGAACCGATCACAATCACTGAGGCTGTCGGCTGGCCAAAAGGATATACCTGATTCCCATCTGCCGTTTTCAGCTCTGCCAGTTTAGGAGCTATCTCCAGCAATTCTTCATATGTCTTGGGCGGCGCATTGGGATCTAGCCCGGCCTGTTCTAATAAATCCTTGTTGTAAAATAGTACAAAGGGTGATACATAAAGGGGCGCCCCATACACCTGACCGTCTACTGAGTGGGCTTCCAGAATATTCGGATAATAATCGTTCAGGAAATCCGCATCCAAAATCTCCTCCATCGGCGCCGCCAGTCCGGCATCTACCAGCGCCGGAATCCAAATCATCTCACTAAAAATACAATCTACCTTGTCTCCGCCGCCGGCCATATTGATCACCTGATTTAAAATTTCTCCATAAGGAGCAGTCACCCACTCAATCGTCACATCTGGATATTTCTCTTCAAAGCCAGTCTTTACATTTCCCCAAAACTCATCATATCCTGCCTCCAGCAACGCATAATTGGCAATCTTAATTGTCACTGCCTCCCCAGATACCCCAGCATCTGCCTTTTCTGTCTCTTTAGCAGGTGCTGCCGCGCTCTGCTGCGTCTGTCCGCCTCCTGAGCATGCGGTTGTAAGTCCCATAACTGCTGCCATTACCAGTGCTAATGTCCGTTTCTTCATCCCATTACCATCCTCTCTTTTTTGTATGATTCTCTTTTTCATGTTTATACACAGAGCCCTTAATTTCAAGAAATCTCCGTGCTGCTATAACAGTTCCGAACCCTTCCCTGTTATGTGCCACTGCTACTATTACGATGCTGTCCCCTGCCCAATGTCATTAAGTTTAGCTCTGAGAATACTCAGCCAGGCTACTTTTTCATATATGTCACATATGGCCTTCTGGCTCTGGTATCCTCTTGCTATAATGATTTTTATGTACACTCGTGTGTATATTGTGCCAAAGGGAATGAGCACGATGTTCTGTGCTCATATTCTGTTTTCCATGCCTGATATCTCATATCGGATACCCGCTTTATGTCAAATTACTGATACTTCTTGCCTGCAGTACTTACGAAAGGATTCTTTTAATGATCTACCGCCGTACTTTCCCTTTCTATTAATACACTGTCAAAATCCCGGTTATCTGGCTGACTTCCGCCAATCATCTGCGTCAACATATCAATAGCCGCCTTAGCAATCTCTCCTTTCTGCATCCCAATGGTGGTAAGCCTGGGAGTAATCAGACGACTGATACTGGAATCATCAAAACCGATCACCTTCAACTGCTCTGGCACCCGGAAACCAATTTGTCCCGCTGCTGTCATGGCAATACAGGCCAGCATATCATTCCGTCCGAATATCCCGTCTACCCGGGATCCGGTCCGAAGACGCCTTTTGATTTCTTCTGACAATTCCTCCTGACTGCGGCATCCGCAGATCACGCTTTCGGGTCCCACACCAAACCCGTTGGCCTCCATCTCATCCACAAATCCGCTAAACCGCATATCGTCCGGCGGACTGACATGGCCTTTGGCACTGATGCGATCCACATAGACCACATTCCGGCAGCCCCTGCCAATCAGATGTCTCACAGCTTCCCTGGCTCCTGTATACAATCCGGTCCCCAGATAAGCCACATGTTCCACCGCCTTCTGATGCCTCCACCGCCGAAACACTACCACCGGAATCCCCGCCTGGCTGAACTGTTCCACATATTCGGTAGGAAAGCTGGCCGAACTGACAATAATCCCATCAAACTGCCGGCTAATCACCTGGGAGATAAACTCCGGTGTATTCCGGTTGGAACACAAGGAAATCAGATAACCGGATTCATAAGCATACTTATCCATCTCACTGACAATGCTGCTGAAGTACTCATTCGTAATGTGATCAGCAATAAAAATAATCTGGTTGCTCTGCTTCCCTTTCAGGGCACGTGCTACATTGTTGGGACGGTAATTCAAAATCTTGACTGCCTCTTCCACCCTCTGCCGCTTTTCCTTTGCCACATAACGGTTGTTATTAATCACATAGGACACAATCGTCTCACTGACTCCCGCCATCTTGGCCACATCCGCCCGTGTAACCCGCTCTCTGGTTTCCCCCATCCTGATTGCTCTCCCGTTTTTATATACACTCGTATGTACTATTTATATTCTACAATATAAATTGAGCTTTGTCAATATGTTTTATACATTTTTTCGTGGTAAACACAAGTTTTTTGTTACTGTTCGGGTTGCAATGTCATGATGTTGGGGGCAAGAGGTATTTTGACTCCTATGATACCACGGATTGCTCCGCATTTCATGCTCCCACAATCCTAAAACACCGAAAATCCCCTCTGTCTGAGCGAAGCGAGTTGGGGAATTTTCGTTTCGCTTTTCGCAAAAATCAGGGATTTTAGGAATTCTTGATCCCGAAACCGGAAAAAACGGCAGACCATTTCCGGTCGCTTCCCACTCCTTTTTCCCTGGCGTACCCTCTGAGAGAAGCAACTAAATGACATCGCGTGAGCAGTAACCATTTTTTGTTATCGTTTACCTTGTACATTTTTTATTGTATCGTCAATCCGCTCAAGCTCAGATCCCCCAGCTTAACAGCATTACCTTTACCCCCATTCTCCTGGCCTACGATTCAATCACTTCAATCTCCAACAATTCACACATCTGTTTCATCTCGTCTACCACATCTGCCCACACCAGGCTATAGTGATGAGGAATTCCCTCCTTGGTAATCTGCTCAACCACTTGCCGCACCGGCCGTCCTACTTTTACCTGAGCCATAACGCCCCGTGTATTCCGATCCTGATCCAACACCTCCCCTTTCATCAAAAACAGCTTATATGCTCCTCCCAGATTGCAAAACCGGGCAATCGTCACTGCCCCTGGCTTTAATGCTCCCCAGAAAGCACTTCCCTGTCCAGCCAATGGATGATTGCGCATCCATAGCTCATATCGCGGATTCGCCAGAGAGGGCGCCGCATTGCCGCAATGCCAGAACGTCATGGTATTCTCGGCCTCATCAATGTGGATCATATCCGTGATAAAGGTGGGTAAGCCGGTCAGATAATTCTCAGCAATCTGCGTCAGCTCTGCATCCACATCTCCTTCACAGCCAATCGATATTCCATCATCCGCCAACCGTCCTAAAACCGCACAAGGAGTAGTATGGAGATTGCCCATCTCCGGCCAGCATTTGATCACGCCGAAATCATAGCCTTGTTGCTTCATCACTTCTTTTAAAGACAGATAAAGCCGCGCATGGTTTTCCAGATGTCCCTCCGGCAGCTCCACATCATAAGTATTTTGTACCCGCGCCATCTCTTCCAGACAAGCCTCCCTTGGAATCTCTGCCATCTTGTCAAACACTACTTTTAAATCCGTCTCCTCAATCTTCACCCCAAAGGTTCTGCGGATTTTTGTCTCATCAAAAGCACAGTTATAAAAGGCAGTAGGACGATACCCCAAAAGCCCCAAGCTGGTACAACGCATTGCCTTTATTGTATGATAGGCGAGAATCAGCTGCCGAACCTTATCCAAAACACGCTTATCTTCAAGGCTCCCGTAAACCGTATGGCAGACTGCTCCCAGACGATGCAGCGCCGCCGCGTTCATCGTCATGGCACAAAGGGCATTGGCATAAAGTCTGGTATTTTTCTCAAAAGGAGGTTCATAAGGCGCCCACAAGATAATCGGCACCCGCACCATCTCCGCCAAAAAAGCCGCCACATCATCGCCGGTAAATGCGCCGTATACCATGACAATCACATCTACACCAGCTTCCCGAAAGCCTTTAACCGCAGCTTCCAACGTCTCCTTATCACAGATAATGTGTTCCGCCCTCACCACCTTTGCCTGAGAAAACTCCCGGGCAAGCCACAAACCATACTCCTCATCCCGTTTCTCTGGCAGCTCCCTTGGCCATCTTCCGGAACAGGTAGTCAAAAAACCAATATTCAGCTTATTCTTCATGAAGCCCTCCTGTCTTCTTGCTTAGCATGTTTTTTGTAAACACGAGTGTATATAGTACATATTACCATATCTTAACTGTTTGTCAACCGATTTTTGTCTCATTTTAGTAATTCTCTCCTTTTAATATGCTGGCCTCCTGTCAATATATCCTGAATGAACAAGAGGATGACAGAGAAATGACAGACGGTTTGTTTTACAACATCCTCATCCCTTAGCCTCTAAAAAATATTTATCATCTTACCCATGCCATCTTTCAACTGGCATTTTTCAAATTTCCGGCTCTGTTCTTTTCGTATTCGACTAAGATACCGTCAGTCCCCAATGTTCTCTAAAAATACTCAGCCAGAGAAAAAGGAGCGGGAAGCGGCGGGAGGATGGTCCGCCGCTTTTGACTTTGCAGGGATTTAGAATTCCTTAAATCTCTGAGTTTTGCGTGGAAACGAAAATCCACTCTGTCTGAGCGAAG
>CAJUPI010000025.1 GCA_910588125.1 uncultured Lachnospiraceae bacterium | reverse complement strand
ACCGTCCGAACACAGGATAGAGAAATGACGGGTGACTTATTTTGCAACACCCTCTCTTCCTTTTTTAATTGCTTCTATCTTAGTAAAATTAACTTATCAAATTATAGTAAACAAAGTACATCCGATTTCTTTATAATATTGAATTTTTGCTTCAATATCTGATCTTTGAATATCAAAGGCTTCTGCGAGACAATCAGCACAGTAGTAAATGGTAGTACCACGGTTGATCAGTTTTTTGGTTATGGCAATTTCATCTGAGCTTAACAATTGGTTGCATTTTTTACAGTGATGAGAGATTGCTGGCGATGCTTTCCGGAGAGAAGCTGGCATAATTTTTATTTTCCTTTTTTATGATTTAACATTTTATTAAACGGCATCGAAACAGGCGGCAGTCATGGCCGGGAACAGAGACAATGTGATAATCCCGTTTCGAGCCGATATGTTCGCCTGTGAATACATCCGTCATATCAAAACCATAACCAGAAGTGTAGGGCAGCCCCACATCCGCAAAGATACAATGCATTTCTTGTTCTTTTTCGTGGAGGTTGTAATAGGCAATGACAAATTCCTGATTGGACAGATGTTTGATGAAGGTAAGTAATTTATCCTTCACCATGCGTAGCGGCTCTACGGCATCATCAGAATTTTCTTCCGGAACCATGACGCTTCTTTTTCCTACCAGATAAGGCGGGCGACATTCCGGATCCTGATTGATGGCGATCAGTTCTTTGTTTAACAGGAGATCTTTCATCTGGGGAGTTATATTGCGGATGTCAGAACCCATAATGAGAGGGGTCCCGGCAAGGCACCACAGGGAGAACTGCATCCGGTATTCGCTGTCTGTGCAGGGTTTTCCAATGGCTACGTTTCCTTGATTATACATACCTACAGTCAGCATATCCATGTCATTAAAACAATAGGGTCCCGATTGGCACAGATGACTTAGCTGTGATTGGAAGATCCCCATAAAAGAACGGAAGTTGTCAAAGATATCGCCGGTAGAACGATAGGTGTGGGCGCCAATAGAACGCATCCAGTTCCAGGAGTCTTCGGATCCCCAATTGCAGGCAGCAAATAAGATATCTCTTCCAGTAGCTTTTAAGGCCATGCTCATAGTTTGGTAGCGGTTAATGCAATCAGCATTTTTGGGGAAGTTACAGTAGTCATATTTCAGATAGTCAATTTCCCACTTAGCAAATAGGGCAGCATCCTGAAATTCGTGATCGTAACTGGACGGATAGCCGGCGCAGGTCAATATACCGGCACAGGAATACATGCCAAATTTCAGACCTTTGCTGTGAATGTAGTCGGCCAGAGATTTCATTCCTCCGGGGAATTTTTCCGGATCCGGAACTAAATTTCCAGAAACATCTCTTTCTTTTAAAGACCAGCAGTCATCAATAATCAGATACTCATATCCGGCATCACGGTAGCCCTTTTCGACCATGGTATCGGCGATCTGACAGATAAGAGATTCATTGATATTTTTTCCAAACGTATTCCAGGAATTCCAGCCCATAGGGGGTTTTTTGGCGATCATTGTAATGTCCTCCTTTTGTGAATGAGCTTATAATAGCCAATAAAAGGGACTATGTCCATAGATTATTGTTTGATTTATATGATGAAATGTGTGATAGAAGGTTTACCCGTGTTAAGATCTATGATAAAATAATAATATATTCATTCAGTTAGCAAGCATTGATATTATAAAAGAAATATGAATATCAATTGAGCTTAGTATGGGAATACAGGAGGCAGAAGATGAAATATCGTATAATTGGAGATACTATGCCTGCGGTGGAAGTGATGTTTGAAGCACCGGGAGAGGAGATGTATACA
This sequence comes from uncultured Lachnospiraceae bacterium, assembly GCA_910588125.1. Lineage (GTDB taxonomy): Bacteria > Bacillota > Clostridia > Lachnospirales > Lachnospiraceae > Brotaphodocola. The sequence goes on along the minus strand of CAJUPI010000025.1, from coordinate 40,023 downwards.
CAGTCCGGCGGTATGGCCTGGATGACGGAAGGGATTGAGATGGCTACCAATACGAAAGGTGGCTTGATGAAAGGAATTGGCAGAATGTTTGCCGGAGAATCATTATTTATGGCAACCTATCGGGCACAACGGGAGGGAGCGATTATTGCCTTTGCTTCTACGGTAGCCGGGCGGGTTTATCCAGTAGATGTTTCAGTGACCGGAGGGATGATTTGCCAGAAAGGGGCTTTTCTTTGTGCACAGAGCAGTGTTAATCTAAATATAACATTCAGTAAAAAGCTTTCGGCTGGTCTGTTTGGCGGAGAGGGATTTATTCTTCAGGATTTGAGTGGCCAGGGGATGGCCTTTCTGGAGGTAGACGGAGATCTGGTAGAGAAAAATTTGCAGCCAGGTGAAGTGTTGAAAGTAGATACGGGAAATGTGGTGGCATTTGAGAGAAGCGTGAGTTATGAGATAGAGACAGTAAAAGGATTGGGAAACATTTTCTTTGGCGGTGAGGGATTATTTCTGACAAAGCTGGTTGGTCCGGGAAAGGTTGTGCTGCAGACTCAAAATATAGCCGAGTTTGCCGGACGAATTGCGAGGTTTATTCCGACCAGCTCCAAATAGGAAGCGGGTGGAAAAAGGCTTCTGCGTGAGCAATGCAGGAGTCTTTTTTTCAAACAAAAAGTGTGAGGAGGATTTGTGTGATAACAAATAATGGAAGTATAGGGAAAACAGTCGTTGTTACAATATTTCAAAGATAGGTAATGTTTGGAGAGAGGAGAAATATCTGAGAATGAACCTTAATTTTAAGCCAATAGAGGCAGATGATATAGAAGCTTTGAGCCCGTTTTTTTGTCGCAGGCCAAATAAAACATGCGATAGTGTGGCTTTAGACAGTTTTTTGTGGAGAGATTATTATCATGTACAATTTGCAATCAGTGATGGAAAAGCAGTGCAGTGGCTGATGGAAGAGAATGGTGTGAAGCATAGTGCTATGCCAGTGTGCGAGGAGCAGGATCTGTCTCATTATTTTTATGAGATGGTGGATTATTTTAATCAAGAGCTTCATGTTCCCTTTAAAATTTATCTGGCAGATGAAGAGGCTGTGGATTTTCTTAAGTTGAAGGAATCGCCGGATTTTGAAGTGATTGAGCAGGAGGACTTAAAGGATTATCTGTATGATGGGGAGGCTATGCGGACCTTAGCCGGTAAGAAGTTGCATAAGAAGAAAAATCATCTTAATTCATTTCTGAAAGAATATGAGGGAAGATATGAGTATCGGCGTTTGACCTGCGAGAATCGTGGGGAGATATGGAGTTTTCTAGATAAATGGCGGGAGGAAAAGGGTGAGATTGTAGAGGATCATCTGGATTATGAAGTAGAAGGGATCCATGCGATTTTGAATCATTGTTGCCAGCTGCATGTGAGAATGTCGGGAGTATATATTGATGGAAAGCTACAGGCATTCACTATAGGTAGTTATAATCCATTTGAGAAAATGGCGGTGATTCATATTGAAAAAGCCAATGCGCAGATCCGTGGTCTTTATCAGTTTATCAATCAGCAGTTTTTGATCCATGAATTTCCGGAGGCAGTTTTTATCAACCGTGAAGACGATCTGGGGCAAGAGGGATTGCGCAAGGCAAAGATGTCTTATAATCCCAGTGGGTTTGCAAGAAAATATTTGATTCAACAGAGAAATTTTAAACCAGATACGATGGTGGGACAATCGAAGCCATAAAAAGCAGGTATGAAAGCTTGAGGTTGATTAATGATATTATATTTGACAGGGGACAAAAAGCAGGATTGTCGGGAACTTTGGGAAGAGGCATTTCCAGAGGATTCTAAGGAATTTGGTGATTACTATTTTCGGGAGAGGATTAAGGATAACCGGATTTTGGTTTTGATGGAGAATTCGGAAATAGCGATACAAGAAGTGGCAGGCAGCTCCAATGATTCTCGGCAGGAACGGGTGCAGGCTATGCTTCATCGGAACCCTTATCGGCTGGCAGTGCGTGAAAAACAATGGAAAGTCGACTATCTGGTAGGAGTGGCAACACGCAGAGAGAGGCGTCACAGGGGATATATGAGCCGGCTTTTGATACGGATGATGGCGGACATGCATCAGGAACAGATGCCGTTTTGCTTTTTGATGCCGGCGGATGAGGCGATTTACCGGCCTTTTGGGTTTACTTTTATTTTTCGGCAGCCATGGTTTGAGTGGACCAAGGCTGGATGCGAGTTGCAGGCAAAGAGGCTGATTCCGGAAAGACAGGAGAAAAATAATACGGCTGATCTGGTATCTGTGGCATCATGGATGAATCAGTGGCTGGCAAAGAGTTATCAGGTATATGCAATACGAGATGAAACATACCTTCGGCGTTTGGCCAAAGAATTAGATAGTGAAGAAGGAATACTGGATTTATTTTTTGATGGAAAAAATATTGCAGCGATGGAGAGCTGGTGGGGAAAGGAAAAGCGGGAAAGGCGGTTGCTTTATGGTGAGGAGCCATATGTGAGAAGGGTTAAGGAAAAGGAAAAGCCAACAATCATGGCAAGGATCATTTCTTTGGAGGAATTTGTTAAAGTGATTCGTTTAAAGGAGGAGGCAGATGGTGAGCAATTGACAATTTCGCTTTGTCTTCGGGATCCGTTAATTGCAGAAAATGATGGAACCTGGCTCTGGCATCTGAATAGGGAGACATCCTGGATGGAACGGGTATCATGGGAGAAAACGGCGGATTTAGTATTGACGATTGAGGAACTGACAGCATGGCTGTTCGGGTATCAGATACCGAAGGCGGCTGCGGCGTTTGACTGTTGGGTCGAAACGCTGAATGGTGTTTTTTTGGATGAGATTGTCTGAGGAGGATAAACATAATGGGCGAGGTAGAAAAATTAAGACAATGGATAGAGGAAAGCGATAATATTATATTTTTTGGCGGTGCCGGTGTTTCTACAGAAAGCGGGATTCCGGACTTTCGAAGTGTAGATGGGCTGTATCATCAGCAGTATGATTATCCGCCGGAGACTATCATCAGCCATAGTTTTTATAAGAAAAATCCAGAGGAATTTTTTCGTTTTTATAAAGATCGGATGATTTTTACCGAGGCAAAGCCGAATATGGCGCACCGGGTACTGGCAAAACTGGAGGAACAGGGGAAGGTCAAGGCAATCATTACTCAGAATATTGATGGGCTCCACCAGGCAGCAGGAAGTAAAGAGGTGATGGAGCTACACGGTTCAGTCCATCGCAATTATTGTAGCCGCTGCGGTAAGTTCTATGGGCTGGATGAGATTCTGGCCATGAAGGGGGTTCCCCGGTGTGAGTGTGGCGGTATAATTAAACCAGATGTGGTATTATATGAGGAAGGACTGGATCAGGGGATTCTACAGAAATCTGTAGCTTATATCCGAAAAGCAGATATGATGATTATTGGGGGAACATCACTTGTGGTATATCCGGCGGCCGGACTAATCAATTATTATTCGGGAAATAAGCTGGTAATCATTAATAAAGATGTAACGCCGGTGGACAATCAGGCAGATTTGGTGGTGAGCGGAAAGATTGGAGAGATTTTTTCTCAGATAGCAGACAGTGTTTGAAGAGATAAGATGTGTTAAACAGAATGAGCGGGGAGGTAAAAATGTGGATGCACGATGGATCTATGAAGTAGGAGATATCGTAAAATTAAAAAAGCCGCATCCTTGTGGCAGTCATGAGTGGGAAATTTTACGAGTAGGAGCTGATTTTCGACTCAAATGTATGGGATGTGGACGTCAGGTAATGACAGAACGAAAGATGGTAGAAAAAAATGCCCGGGATTTAAAAAAGGCTACGAAAAATATATGAAATTCTTATAAAATCATTGAAAATCGGAGGAAAAGTGCTTGCATTTATTTCCTGATTCTGATAAAATTATTATCCGTGACACAATATTCCTTGCTCTTGATATTTGTAATCAGGGGCCAGAGACCACAAGGAGGTAAAAGCAATGAACAAGTACGAGTTAGCAGTTGTTCTGAGCGCAAAACTCGAGGATGAAGAGAGGACAGCGGCATTGGAGAAGGTACAGGGTTATATCACCCGCTTCGGTGGTACCGTGACCAATGTGGATGACTGGGGCAAGAAAAGGCTTGCCTATGAGATCCAGAAGATGAAAGAAGCTTTCTATTACTTCATCCAGTTCGAGTCTGAGAATTCCGATTGCCCGAACGAAGTGGAAGCCCACGTTCGTATTATGGAGCCGGTGATCAGATATCTTTGCGTTAAGCAGGACGAGCAGTAGGGAATAGATGACCAGCTTAAAAAAGGAAGAGTGATGGTATGAATAGAGTAATTCTTATGGGTAGACTGACTAGGGATCCGGAAGTAAGATATTCACAGGGGGAGCGTTCTATGGCGATTGCCAGATATACGCTCGCCGTGGACCGCAGAGGCCGCGCCAGAGGAAATCAGGACGGCGACCAGGGACAGACCGCCGATTTTATCAATATTGTTGCATTTGACAGAGCAGGCGAGTTTGCAGAAAAGTATTTCCGCCAGGGAATGCGGGTGCTGGTATCCGGGCGGATTCAGACGGGCAGCTATACCAACAGAGAAGGTCAGCGTGTTTATACCACAGAAGTGATCGTGGATGATCAGGAGTTTGCCGACGGCAAGAATTCTGGAAGCGGGGATAATGGCGGTTATGGCTATCAGCCGACCTCCAGACCGGCTCCGTCCAATGCGATCGGCGATGGTTTTATGAACATTCCGGATGGTGTGGAAGATGAAGGTTTGCCTTTCAACTAAGCATTCTGGCTTCAGGGTGAGAGGTATAAATTGATCGAAGAAGGAGGCAGTACCAATGGCATTCAATAAAGCGGATAAACCCGAAGGCGCCAAGGTGAGAAGAGGCGGCGTGCGCAGAAGAAAAAAAGTATGTGTATTCTGTGGTGAGAAGAATGGTGTGATTGATTATAAGGATACGAATAAACTGAAAAGATATGTATCTGAGAGAGGTAAGATTCTTCCCAGAAGAATCACCGGTAACTGTGCAAAGCATCAGAGAGCTTTAACGGTTGCGATTAAAAGAGCACGTCACATCAGCCTGATGCCTTATACCTGCGACTGATTCTGAAACAAGTTTTGAGAGCTGTTACATTGATGGCGGATTTGCCACAGATGTAACAGCTCTTTTATAATCTTTCTTTTAGGGAACCAGATTAGGTGTTGTATTCTTCCTGTAAGTTGTGATAAAATGTAACCGTTCAGACAAGAATCGACGAAAGCAGAGAAAGAGAAGGTGACATTTTGACGGATTTGATAAAAGTTCGGAACAGAAGAAATAATTGTTATTTGAAAAACAGCATAGATGTACCATTTAGTTGGAGAAGGCTGGAGATGATATTGCTGGTGACAGGAATGACATTGTGTATCTCCGGTTGTGGGAAAGAGCAGGTGGAAGAGACAGAGAGTACGGTTCAGGAGCTTGTTTTGCTGGAAGAGACTTTAAGTCCTACAGAAGCAGATGAGACGGTGATGGCGCTGACACCGGACGGGCCGATTTTACCTTCAGTAGAAGGGGTGGAAGCAGAGTATTCCGATCCGATTCCGGACTATCTGCGGCCAGGAATGCAGCATCCGGTGGTAATACAGCTTCAGGAGAGGCTGATGATGCTTGGGTTTATGGATACGGATGAACCGACGGATGTTTATGGGGAAGTGACTCAAAATGCAGTAAAAGTATATCAAAGGCAGAATAAGCTGTCTCAGGATGGCATCGTAGGCCTTAACACTTTGAAAGCCATTCTTTCTCCTGAAGCAAAGTATTATGCTGCGCAGAAGGATGATGAGGGTGACGATATCCGAAGGATTCAACAACGTTTGTATGAATTGGGGTATTTAGCTACTGAAAATATGGTGACAGGGCATTTTGGTGACAGTACAGAAGCAGCAGTTATGAAAATGCAGGAGGTTAATGAGCTGGAACAGGATGGCAAGGTGGGCAGAAAAACCATGAACCTGCTTTATAGTGAAGAGGTAAAGCCTAACATGCTTTCTTTAGGAGAGACCAGCGAGGTAGTATTGGCAGCACAGAAGCGATTGAAACTATTAGGCTATATGACTTCCGAGCCGGATGGAAATTATGGAAATGATACAGTTTTAGCGGTAAAACAATTTCAGTCGCGGAATGATCAGATAGTAGATGGTTATCTTGGCCCGTCTACCAGAATTGCCCTCAATAGTGACACAGCTGTTCCGAATGGACTTCGTCTTGGCGATAATGGAGATACTATTTCCCGTGTGCAGAATATGTTAAGTAAGCTTGGCTATTTGCATTCTGGCAATGTAACTGGATATTATGGCGAGATTACAGAAAATGCTGTTAAACTGTTTCAGAGGACAAATAATCTATCGGTAGATGGCACGGTTGGGGCTCAGACGATGGCAATGCTGACAGGAGGAGATGCGAAGAAAGCACCGGCGAATGCACCTCGTCAGACTACGGGAAGTCAAGGAGGTTCCTCTTCTGGCCGTACCCAGACAGCAGGAGGCAGCTCTTCCGGGGGAGGAACGCCGAATACAGGAACAGCCAGTGGCAGTGCCAGTGCCTTGATATCTGTGGCAAAATCCAAATTGGGCAGTCGCTATGTATGGGGGGCAAAAGGGCCGAACTCTTTTGACTGTTCAGGCTTTGTCTATTGGTGCCTCAATCAAGTAGGGGTACGTCAGAGCTATATTACGTCGTCAGGATGGCGAAGCGTGGGGAGATATACGAAGATTACCAGTTTTTCGAATTTGCGTGCAGGCGATATTATTGTTGTCAGTGGACATGTGGGAATTGTGGCTGAAGGAGGTACTGTAGTGGATGCGTCTTCTGGTAACGGAAGAGTGGTGCATCGCTCATTGGGATCCTGGTGGCAAAGAAACTTTATTTGTGGATGGCGGATTTTCGGATAGGGGAAAGAAGAAGGCATTGTAAAATAAACCGCCCGCCATTTCTCTATTCTTTGTTTGGATGATTCACGTACACACGGTTTGATCTTAACGGACGGAGTCCGCCAATATCAGACAATATGTTCGTGAATAGCCGGATACAAGATAAGAGAAATGGCGGGTGGTTTATTTTTATACAATTGGGAAGCCTATGCGGACTTTATATAAGTCGGCATCTATCAGGATCTCAAAGGTTCCGCCTTGTAATTTTGTCAGGCTTTGGGCAATGGATAATCCCAGGCCGCTTCCCTCTGTTGTGCGGGAGACATCTCCACGAACAAAGCGCTCGGTGAGATCCTCAGAGCTAACATTCAGAGGATGTTCAGAAACATTTTTAAGGGTAAAATATGCATAATCATTTTCACAGGTAATTTCAGCAAAGATGCGGCTGTGTTTCATGGCATATTTAAAAGCATTATTATACAGATTTTCCAGAACGCGCCAGAGGTGCCGGCCATCAGCTTCTATCATGATGCTATTGCTTGGAAGATTAGAAACCAGCTCCAGATTTCTTTCTGCAAATTTTTCTTCAAATTCTCCATTTGTCTGCCAGATCATTTCCACCAAATCCAGATGGATCATTTCAAGCTTTAAAGTACCAGAGCTGGCTTTGGAAGCTTCCAGCAGATCCTCGGTTAAGGTTTTCAGACGTTGGGATTTCTGATCCAAAACATTTAAATATTCTTGTACCCTATCATTCTGTAAATGTTCTCGTTTGATCAGATCTACATAATTGATAATGGATGTCAGAGGCGTCTTAATGTCATGAGATACATTCGTAATCAGATCAGCTTTCAGGCGCTCACTTTTGACTTTTTCCTGTAAGGCCCTCTCAAGGCCGGTGCCTATCTGATTGATCATGCAGGCTATGTTTAATTCTTTACCGGAGAGACCGTCCAGCGCCATTTGATAGGAGGTGTCTCCGCCGGCAATCCGGGAAATAGCATCTGCGATTTTGTCTTCCTGCAAAGAGGATATAAACATCTTGTGAAAGGTCTGATAATCAATTCCCAATAAAGCCAGAATCAATAGCGCAGCAACCAGATAGAGATGCCGCTGAAAGGAAAGAAAGATTAGTCCTATGCCAGTGATCTGCGCCAGGACAAAAGCTAAAAACAGACAGAAGAGGCGATAGCTAAAGGAGCGATGGATGAAGTACTGTTCAATTGTCTGCAAAATGTGATGTGTGAGACTGTTTGTCCATAATTGGCGGCATTTGTAGCGGCGCAACAGGCTGAATGCGGCAGTCATGCAACAGCCATAGATTAAAACGGCCATCATCATGCGTTCGGCATATTCCCAGGAAGTTTTGGCAACAAGGGCGTGAAGAATGCGATAGCCGATTTTTTCTCCCAAAAACAGAGCAAACATGGTAAAAATTGCAGACAAAACGATAAAACATTCTGTATAAATCATATCTATCCCATAAAGAGAAGGAGAAGTGTTCTTTTTTGTCTGGTAACCGGACATATATACAAGTGAAAGAAATGTGAGCAAACATCCAATAAGACCGATGATCATTCCCATAAGGCTTTCCAGAAATCTTCCACGAAGATTTTTATAATTTTCGGCGCCTTCTGCATAGACATCATCAGCTGGATAATTGGTATCTACTGCGGCCAGAATATAATAATATCCAAAATCATAGAAATTATTTTTCTCCATAGCAGCAGTCAGGTTTGCCGGAATTTTCAACAGGTTAGTCTGGACTAAGGCAGAGTTGCTGTCCAGATAGCAGAATCGTCCCAGTTTTATAAGTTGCTGAGGTGATAAATTACTGGCATTTGTGTATATCAGGATATCATCCAAAGATTCATTTTCTTCGAGAGCTTCCTGGCTTTCGGCGTATAAAATCTGGAAATACAGATTGGACGGATTGGCGATCATCCGATAATGAATTTTGTAATAGGCGCCCAGACAGTTTAAAACCTCCCGTGAAAGTTCTAAAAGCGAGGTATAAGCATCTCCGGGCTCCGTGATCTGCTGATCGGTGAGATAAGCACGCCAGTTAATCCGGCAATCTTTAGCAGTGGCGGCATTGTCATAGACAAGCAGGTCATTGACAACATCGAAATCACTGTTTAAATAAAATCCCTGGCTTCGGGCATAGCGGAGAACCTCCTCTAAGGTATATATTATTTCCGGACCATCACCCCGGGTAATGGAGAACATCTGGCTTGAAAGATCCAGAACACCATCTTCTTCAAAAACATCCCGATAGGATACATATTGAAAAATACTATTCAAATCCTGCTGGAACTGAGCCATAAATTGAGGGGAGTCTTCATAGTTGCGATCACGCAGCCAGGACAGACCGGCCCCATATTCTGTGCTTAGATACATAATACTAAAACTTCCGATAACCAGTGACAAAAAAATCAAATGAAACAGGACAGCGATATTCTTCTTGATCTGCAAGGAATAATCTTTTAATTTCATGGTATCTCCTATTGTTTTTCAATCTTATATCCTACTCCCCACACTACTTTTAAATATCTTGGTTCCCGGGGGTTAATCTCGATTTTTTCTCGAATATGGCGGATATGAACTGCCACTGTATTATCAGCGCCAATGGCTTCTTCATTCCAGATCTGTTCATATATTTCATCAATGGAAAAGACTTTTCCGGCATTTTTTACCAACAGGAGCAGAATATTGTATTCAATAGGAGTTAGTTTTATCAGATTGTCATCAACATAGACCTCTTTCGTGTCGTCATTAATGGAAAGCCCTCCACATTTATAGACTTGATCATTGACTTGCTGATTCATATTTCCCAGCTGAGTATAGCGGCGAAGCTGGGATTTGACTCGTGCAACCAGCTCGAGAGGGCTAAATGGTTTGGAAAGATAATCATCAGCACCAATATTTAGTCCAAGAATTTTGTCTGTATCCTCAGATTTGGCAGACAGAATAATGATCGGGATACTGCTGGTTTCCCGGACCTTTAAAGTGGTGCGGATACCGTCAAGCCCAGGCATCATCACATCTACAATCATCAAATCTGCCGCCTGTTTTTCTAAAATTTCCAAGGCTTCATAGCCATCATAAGCTTTGATTACCTGAAAGCCTTCTCCAGTTAAATATATATCAATTGCGTCTACGATTTGTTTATCATCGTCACATACTAAAATAGTTTGCATAATCTTCTCTCCTTTTGATGGTTTTATTTCCGCAAGCATTTGGCGAATGCCGCGATAATTATTTATGTAGATAGTATACAACAAAAGAGACCCAGCCGCAATCGGCAAGGTCTCTTCTGATAAAAAAACCGACTTATTGGTAATCGCAGATATCTACCCATTTGTGAAGCAATTCAGCTTCTTCAGGGCGGTGTTTGGTTAGCTGTGCGGCAGCTACCAAGGGCAGCCACTGTTGTACATAGCGGCGGTCGGTATCTGTTTTTTCACAGAACAGCTCCATATATTTATCTGCCCGGTTTTGATCTTCCAGACACAGCAGCAGATAAGTGCGGGCGGCATCGGCGCTGGCGTTACCCTGCGTTGCATGGACCCAGTCCAATACATATAAGGTGCCATCATTAGCTACAATTACATTATTGGGCTGAAAATCTCCATGGCACAGCTTTACGTGCTTAGGCATACCGTCCAATCTGGTCAGGAGGTCATAACGATTGACAGAGTTTAACCCTTCCACATCAGAAATCTGCCGGATCATCTTGTCTTTCAACTTGTTCAGTAAAGGACAGACTTTGGAATGAATTGTTAACTGTAAGTCAACCATCTGCTCCATGTACTCATCCAGTTTATCAGGATTCTCATCCATCAGCTGTTTGAGGGTTTTGCCGTCAATAAAGTCTTTTGTAATGGACCAGCAGCCGTCTTCATCAACGGAAACAGCCAGAGTAGCGGGAATATTAATTCCGCCGATTTCTTCGACTCGGGCGCTGATTAAGGCTTCATTCAATACCTCTGCTTTGGGAAATCCTTTGCAGAAGGATTTGATTGCCTTATCGCCGTCACGGTAAACACTTTTGGTCGCATTTTGAGATATTAACTCTCTTGCCATACATAACGCTCCTTCCTTTTTTGTTACTGATAAAACCAATGGTCGATCAACCTTATTCTACTACAAACTGGCAGGAATGTCACTTTTTTTTTTGATAAATTTTTAACAAAATCTTACCTGACAATTGTGCTATTTATATTCAGGTGCTGTATTAGCCCGATATTTGGCAGTTAAAATCAGGTAAAACGTAGAATTGCAGTCCCGTAAGCGGAAAGCGGTAGGCTTATCGAATAGGGCTGTCCATCACATTCCTGTTTGGATGCACGGAGAACGAGTGGTTTTTCTGATGGTTGATACATGCCATGTTTGTTGTCCAGTAACAAGGTATAGCTGCCCTTTTTGGGGACGCCAAGCCGATAATCGGGGCGTTCCATGGGAGTAAAGTTACAGACGAATAATAAATTTTTTTTATGGTCTTTCGATCGGCGCATAAAGCTGAAAATACTGCGATCCCCATCATTGGCATTAATCCACTGGAAACCGTCCCAATCCTCGTCAGCTTCATACATAGCAGGGTATTTTTGATAAATATGCAACAGGTCACGAACATATTTCTGTAAATCTTTATGTTCCTCTTCCTCTGTCAGATACCAATCAAGACTGACCTTTTCATCCCACTCATGGAGTTGGCCGAAATCCTGTCCCATAAACAAAAGCTTTTTGCCGGGATGACCAAACATAAAAGTATAGCCTACTTTCAGATTGGCAAATTTATCACTATAATATCCAGGCATTTTGTTGATCATGGAACATTTTAAATGAACCACTTCATCATGGGATAATACCAGAATAAAATTCTCGCTGGTAAAGTAAGTTAAGCCAAAGGTTAATTTATTATGGTTGTATTTGCGGAAATAGGGATCTAATTTCATATATTCAAGAAAATCATGCATCCAGCCCATATTCCATTTAAAGGTAAAGCCCAGTCCCCCATCTTCAGGACTATGAGTAACCGATGGCCAGGCAGTTGATTCCTCTGCAATTATCATTGCTCCCTGTCCACGGGTTTTAACTATACTGTTCAGATGGCGGAAGAACTCAATTGCTTCCAGATTTTGATTGCCGCCGTATTTGTTGGCAAGCCATTGCCCGTCTTTTCGTCCGTAGTCCAGATATAGCATCGAGGCAACTGCATCTACCCGCAGTCCGTCCACATGGAATTCTTTGATCCAATATAAAGCATTTGCAATGAGAAAATTGCTGACTTCATGTTTCTCATAATCAAAAACTTTGGTTCCCCAGTCAGGATGCTCCCCTTTGCGGGAATCTGCATATTCGTAGAGAGGCTGTCCGTCAAAATCAGCTAAACCATGGGCATCCCGGGGGAAATGTGCCGGTACCCAGTCCAATATTACGCCGATTTTTTTCTTATGTAGATAATTTACAAAATACATGAATTCTTTGGGATCTCCATAGCGGGAGGTAGGAGCATAATAGCCAGTCACCTGATATCCCCAGGAGCCGTCAAAAGGATGCTCGGCAATTCCCATCAATTCTACATGAGTATAACCCATTTCTTTTACATATTCGGCCAGTTCATGTGCTGCTTCTTTATAGGTGTAATAGCCTTCCTTTTCCGGTCGGTTTTTCTTTTTCCAGGAACCTAAATGTACTTCATAAATGCTCATGGGTGATTCCTCTGGCATCTGTTCCACTCGTTTTTTTATCCAGGCATCGTCAGTCCACTTAAATCCGGAAATATCGCTGGTGATAGATGCCGTTCCCGGACGGAATTCCGCTTGGGAGGTATACGGATCGGCTTTAAAAAGAACTTTGCCGGCAGGGGTAGTGATAGCATATTTATAAAGCTCTCCCGTTCCCAGATCGGGAATAAAACATTCATAAATACCGGAAGTATCCAGTACATTCATAGGATTCGTTTCCGGGTTCCAACGGTTAAAATCGCCGACTACGCTGACGGATGCAGCATGAGGAGCCCAAACAGCAAAGTAAATGCCACGTTTACCTTTGTGAGTTACCGGATGGGCGCCTAGCTTGCTATAAATTTCATAATGAGTACCATTTCCGAACAGATATCGGTCCATTTCACTGATAATACCGGTATCTTTGGATCTTTTGTTGCTTTTGACAGCCATAATTATTTATCCTCCGTGACTTTCAGAATAACTCCTTCATTGCCTGGTAATGTAATGGAAAGTCTGCCGTCTTTGATGGGTATGATGGATCCGTCCATCAGATTTTCCGCTGAAGATGCTGCGAAAGGAACAGGTATCATTAGGCTGGCTGACAGATCATCACTATTGGCGGCTGTAATCACCGCGTCATCTTTTCCATGACGGGCAAACGCATATTGGCGGTTGGTCAGCAGTAGCTCCTGGTAACGGCCCCCGGCAAATGCAGGCTCATTCGCGTGAATGTGAGCCAGCTGAGTGATAAAATCTGTCAATGGACAATGAAGTTTGCTGCTGTCAGCCATGGCAAGCTGAGGACGAAGTTCCACATCGCTGTAATTGGTACGCATTCCCTTTATCCCCCATTCCCCGCCATAGTAAATGGATGGTATGCCGGGAAGAGTAAATAAAAGGAGATAAGCTAGGGGCAGGTGTAATTCCTTTTTCAGCTTACTGGCAATCCGGTTTTCGTCATGATTATCCAAAAAGGTGTAGAGTTTGGTGCCAATAGCCTCTAAACGGCGTACATTGTGAGCAATTTCAAAAAAGTTATGGTCATTCAGCCCGGAATAAAGGCTCTTATGTAATTCATAATTAGTGACAGAATACAACATCTCCGTATTTGCCCAACGGGAGTAATCACCATGAATCACTTCTCCCATCAGCCAGAAATCTTCTTTCATAGAATCTGTCTGTTTGCGAAGCTCTTTCATGAACTGGAAATCAAGAACATTGGCACAATCCAGGCGGATACCATCAATGTCGAATTCGTCAATCCAGAAACGGATCACATCAAACAAATACTCTTTGACCTGAGGATTCTGCAGGTTCAGACAAGGAAGCTCGAAATGATTTTGCCAGGCATCATAACCAAAGGAATCCCCTAACGGACTTTGCCAGTCGAAACTGATGCCCTTGTACCAGCTGGTATATGGGGAGTCCCATTTTTTTTGCTGGATATCCTGAAAGGCAAAGAATTCACGGCCAGTATGGTTGAATACGCCGTCTACCACTACACGAATGCCGGCCTCGTGACATAATTTTACAAAGTGTGTAAAATCTGTGTTGGTTCCCAGGCGCCGATCCACCAGCTTATAATCGCGGGTATCATAGCCATGGGAAGATGATTCGAAAAGAGGGCCAATATATAGTGCATTGCAGCCCAGCTTTTGCATATGAGAAACCCAAAGATCCAATTCGTCAAAGCGCTTAGAATCATTATTTTCGGATAGAGGGTTTTCTTTAGGGGCGCCGGTCATTCCCAATGGATACATGTGGTAAAATACGGCGTTTTCGTACCATGTGCTCATTGATGTAATCCTCCTGCTTGATGCAAATAATGTGTCAGAGCTCTTCTAATAATTTAAAGCGTCTGAGCAAAAATTGGTATCGGAGCTGAGCCGCTTTTAATTCGTAAATATAACAGTCGATCAGCGTCGGGTCTACTACCTGTTCGAAGTGGTTCCGGGCGGATTCGATCGTGTTCCTGGTGCGGTCGATCTCGTCAATCAATTCTTGATTTTCCAATGGCTCGTGATGCCGTTTGGATAAAAATCCTGCTTTCATGTTTCCATCTCCTGTTCTGAAATTTGGCTTTATGTCATTGCCGGATATAGCTATAGTATTTTCCGGAAATGGAAAGTTATGCAGGGATTGTGAAAAAATGTTAACTGGCCAGAAATAGGAACAGTAAAAAATGTCACTAACGGGAAAATCATTCCGGTGACATAATCTCTTCCACCATGAAGCCAAGGGCCATCAATCGCTGTGTCCCTTCACGGAGGGTTAAGCGATAATAGTTGGAAGTACCAGATTCACGAACCTGCACTAAACCAGATTCTTTGAGAATCTTCAGATGGTGGGAGATGGCAGGTCGGGAGAGTTTGACCTGACGCGTGATTTCATTGACATTCAGACCATTTTTATTGCCGTTTTGGGCAGCATGGCTTAGAACCTCAATAATGCTCAGTCGCATCTCATCACCCAGCGCAATAAAAAGCGGCATACATTCATGGAAATAGGCTTCCAGCTTTTTGCCAGTGGTTGGGTATTCGCAGTCTGCCATGAAAAACCTCCTTGGTTTAAAAATTTAAACTGAAATCATTTTACCACTAAACAAAGGTATCGTCAACTAAAAATGATAAGAAAATATGAAAATTTTAGGTAGATTGCATAAAGAATTTAGAAAAATAAAAAAAAGGTATTGACAGAACGTATAACGATATGCATAATAAAGTCCATCAGCACCCATTCCGGGCAGGAAGCTGTTATCAGAAAATCATAAGCCATATCGGCGAATTTTCAAAGTTTTAAAGTTACGGTTTTTAAAGAAAATTTGAATTAAAAGGAGGTGGAGGCAGTAGGGACAGGTTTATTATGTTTGATTCTTGCCGGAGCAGCTTGGACAGATGCTTTTAAAAACAGGATTTCAAATTGGTGGTTGCTCGCCGGAGGTGTGGCCGGGATTTTATACCGCGGAAAGGATTTTTTTCCGGCGGCAGCAGTGGTATTATTTTTAGCGTTTTTAATGTTTCGTATGGGGATGATGGGGGCTGGGGATGGCAAGCTTATGGCAGTGATTGCAGGATATCTGGGCATGGATGCCGGGATTGAGGCAATATTTTCCGGTCTGCTGGTGGGAGCTTTATGGTCATTATGCCGGTGGTGGCGTGACAAAGGCCTGAAGGGACGTCTTATTTATCTTTGCGTATATTTCATACGGATATTCCAAACAGGAAAAATAGAAAGCTATGGTGATGGGCAGTTGAGAAAGCAGCCATATACGATTTCGCTGGCAGTATGTATGGCGGCGGGTACTTATTTGTACTTGATGATTTCAGGAGCAGTTGCAGTGTGGACTCAGACAAGATTAAGGTTATGAAAAATGAGGAAAGGGGATTTATGAAGCAGATTATGGGGGTCTATGATGCGGACCCGTTTTATGCGGACCGATTTGTAGAGTTTGCCAATCAAAAAGAACAGATTCCGTTCACAGCCGTAGCATTTACTGGTATTACCAAGCTACAGGCATATTCTCAAAGGCAACCGTTAGATCTTTTGCTAGTGGGAGATGATATTGATATGGCACAGCTTGCAGAGGTAAAAGCGGAACAAATTGTGCGGTTGAGCGAACGCCGGGAAATTATAAGTGGAGAAATACCAGCGGTTTATAAATATCAGGCTTCTGATGCGGTACTGAGGGAAGTGATGGCTTGTTATCGGGTGAATCCTGAAAGAGTTCCTTTGACAGCTTTAGGGATCAAAAGCACAGTGATGGGAGTATACTCGCCTGTCAACCGTTGTGGAAAAACGGGATTTTGCATGACATTAGGACAGATTTTGTCACGAGAGTCAAGAGCGTTGTTTCTTAATCTGGAGGAGCATTCCGGAATGTCACGACTGACAAATACAGAGTATGTCACAAGCCTCTCCGACTTAATCTATGAATACCGGCAAGGGGGATATACCCATATGAGTATAGGAACCGTATTACACAACTGGGGAGGCTTGGACTATGTACCGCCAGCTGCTTATGCGGAGGATTTGGCAGAATTAAAAGGAGATGAGCTGGCAGAATTAATTGCCAGAATAGCAGCCGATGGTATTTATGAAGTGATTCTGATAGATATTGGAAATTTGGGGCGGGGAATTGAGCCGCTATTGGAATTATGTAACGTGATCTATACTCCGATCAAAGAGGACTGCGTTTCGGCAGCCAAATTGGAAGCATGGCAGAATTATCTGGAAGAGTCAGGAAGAAATCATCTTTGGGAAAAAGTACGATTATTGAGGTTACCCCGACCGGGAGCTGTCTGGCAGACAGAGACTTATCTGGAACAACTACTCTGGGGGGAAATGGGGGATTTTGCAAGGAATCTTCTGAAAGGCCAGAGAGGAGGAGATAAAATGTGAATGAAGAAAAAAGCATTTTAGAAGAATTGAAGAAACAGGTTCGCAAAGAGCTTCAAAATCGGAACCGGATTGAAGAGGAAGAGCTGAATACATGCATTCAACAGGCAATTGAACAAAAGGCTTTGCAGACATATTTGCCATTAAAAAAACGACTGGAGCTGAGAACCCGGTTATATGATGCCTTTCGCCGTTTGGATATTCTTCAGGAGTTGGTCGATGATCCGGAGGTGACAGAAATTATGGTTAATGGTAAGGATCACATTTTTGTGGAAAAGGGAGGGGCGATTTTCCGATGGGAACATGGCTTTGACAGAGAAGAACAGCTAGAAGATTTGATTCAGCAGATTGTCAGCCGTATTAATCGCGTAGCAAACGTATCGCATCCGATTGCCGATGCCCGTTTAGAAAATGGTGCCAGGGTTCATGTAGTGTTACCACCAATAGCATTGGATGGGCCAGCATTGACAATACGGAAGTTTCCGGAGGTGATTACCGTACAGAAATTAATCGATTTAAAGGCATTGACAAAAGAAGCAGCCGAGTTTTTAGAAAAGTTGGTAAAATCGGGCTACAATTTGTTTATCAGTGGGGGAACCGGATCTGGAAAGACCACATTTTTAAATGCAATGTCTGGATTTATTCCTGAGACGGAACGAATTATTACAATAGAGGATTCTGCAGAATTACAGATTCGGCAAATTCCAAATCTGGTACGGCTGGAGACGCGAAATGCGAATGCAGAAGGGGAAGGGGCAATTGAGATCAGCGATTTAATTCGGGCGTCTTTGAGAATGAGGCCATCAAGAATAATTGTGGGAGAAGTAAGAGGAAAAGAGTGCCTGGATATGCTTCAGGCATTGAATACAGGCCATTCAGGAAGTCTTTCCACTGGTCATGGCAATAGTCCTAAAGATATGCTTTCGAGATTAGAAACCATGACTTTGATGGGAGCAGATTTACCATTGCCGGCGGTACGCAGTCAGATTGCTTCTGCAATTGATATTCTGGTACATTTGGGACGGCTGCGGGATAAAAGCAGAAAGGTGCTGGAGATCGTGGAGGTAGGAGATTATGTGGAAGGAGAAATTCGTCTCAACCCCTTATTCCGATTTGAAGAAGAACAAGGAAATGGGAAAAAAGTCTGCGGCCGGCTTAAACGAATTGGCACGCTCAAAGAAACGGGAAAGCTTCGGGCAGCCGGTTATTCAGTATGATTGTTACCGGTTAAGTTTGCCGGAATTCATTTATGGTATAGGAAAAGGAATGGTTGCTTGTGGACTTTTGTCTTTTACTTTTTATCGTAGTATGAAGGTTTTCTTGTGGATGCTGCCTTTGACGTTGGCAGGACCGGTTTTGGAGCGAAAAAGATTATTGGAAAAGCGTAAAAAGAAGCTTGCAGAACAGTTTAAAGAAAGCATGATGATATTGGCATCTTCTTTAAGCGCCGGGTTTTCTATTGAGAATGCATTAGCAATAAGCAGAGAAGAGCTGGAAATGTTATACGGAAGTGACGGGATGATTGTAGAAGAATTTGCTTTCATGGTTCATCAGATCAAAACAAACCGTTCGATTGAGCAGGTGTTAGAAGATTTTTCCAGAAGGAGTGGTTTGGATGACATAAAAAATTTTGCCGAAGTGTTTTCAGTGGCAAAGCGCAGTAGTGGAGATGTAGGAGGGATCATGCGGCATACAGCAGAAATCATTCGGGATAAGATGCAGGTGCATGAAGAA
This sequence comes from uncultured Lachnospiraceae bacterium, assembly GCA_910588125.1. GTDB lineage: Bacteria > Bacillota > Clostridia > Lachnospirales > Lachnospiraceae > Brotaphodocola. Next base: position 21,252 of record CAJUPI010000025.1, on the reverse strand, counting down.
ATCCTTACGATGACAGCATCACGTCAGTTTGAGCAAAGGATTATGAATGTGATTCCATTTTTCATTGTGTTTTATGTAGAGAGTGCATCTCCAGGATTTTTTCAGCAGATGTATGGCACTGGTATGGGGCGGATTTTGATGAGTGGGTGCTTGATCGTATATCTGATTTCTTATATATTGGCAAAAAAGATATTAGAGATTGAGGTGTAGGGACATGGAGAGAACAGATATACCTTTAAAAGAGAAAAAAAGAAAAAATAAGAAGAGATGGCTGCTCCCGGTATTTTGTATTCTTGGAAGTATGGCATTATACGGCCTGCTTTCCATATCTGCCAAAGATCAAGACATAATATCAGCAGGCGGAAAAATCCGCAGAGAAAGTTATGGAGGTGATGAAAAAGAATATCAGGTATGGGTAGGAGGATTAGAAGAAAAAGATATTCCGGTGACAGTACGGGTAGGTGCAATGAATTATACCGATGAGGAGGCGGAGATTGCATTTGAAAAAATTATGGAATTAATGGAGGGCCGGATCCAGGGGGAGAATGCTTCTTTGATGGAGGTAAAAAGCAATTTAATATTGCCTGCTGAAATGGAAGGAATACGGTTAAGGTGGAGTAGTTCAAATCCTGATGTGTTGGACCCTTCAGGGAAAATAAGAAAGGAGGTGGAAAAAGAGGAGTTTATCATATTAACAGCAGAGCTTTCGGCAGGAGATTATCGTCAGACCTATGAAATTCCGGTTAAAGTATTGCCACCAAAACGAGATCCAAAAGAACAGCAGATAGCAGATTTTTTAAAAGAACTGGAAAGACAGGAGCAAGAACAGCAAGAACAGCCGTGGCTGACTTTACCGGAGAATTTTAATGGTAAAGAGCTGCGATATCGACTAAATGAAAATACAGAATACCGGACAATTATTTTGCTTGGTATACTTCTGGCAGTTCTTGTGAGCATGAGAGAAAAAAGTGAAGAAAAGCAACAGGCCCAAAGACGAGATAGAGAACTATTATTAGACTATGCAGATGTTTTATCTAAAATTTTGGTATTAATTGGAGCGGGATTGACAATACGCAATGCCTGGGAACGAATTGTTTTGGACTATGAAGAAAAATTAAAGTCGGGAAAACAAAAAACGAGAGCAGCATATGAAGAAATGCGTCGAACCTGCAACCAGCTTCAAAGTGGAATGGCAGAAAGCGATGCATATCGGGAATTTGGCCGGAGATGCCGTTTGCCGCCATATTTAAAGCTCAGTAGCCTGCTAGAACAGAATCGGAGAACCGGTACAAAAAATATGCGGGTAATTTTACAGGCTGAAATGACCGATGCTTTGGAGCAGAGGAAGAATCTTGCACGCCGCCTGGGGGAGGAAGCAGGAACAAAATTGCTGATGCCATTGTTTATGACATTAGGCATTATCATGGTGATGATTATGGTTCCGGCAATGATGACAATGGGGTAGAAAGGAAAAACCAAAAGAAGCTAAAAAATAAAAGGAGATAATATTTATGAAAAAAATGCAAATATGGAATGATATCACATCATTTTTGAAAAACGAGGATGGTGTGGGCGTGATCGAAGTGGTGTTGATTTTAGTAGTGTTGATCGGATTGGTTATTATCTTCAAGGGGCAGATCAATAAGCTTTTGGATGATATTTTTAAAGAAATTAACAGTCAGTCCAAGGAAGTATATTAACTAAGAACTGTGGAAAGGAAGAAAAGGGAGCGTAAATATATGAGGGGAATTAAAGGAGAAGTGACCATTTTTATCAGCATGGTGATGATGTGTGTATTTGCGCTGCTTTGTGGATTGCTGGAGTCTGCGAGAACGGCAGGAGCGCGGTGGTATTTGCAGACTGCAGCTTCTTCCGCTCTTGATTCGGTGTTTAGTCAATATCATAGACAGCTTTGGGATACTTATCGTCTGTTATTTGCTGAGTATGAATATGAGGAGGAATTGGAGACAGATTTTTCCGGATTTTTGCAGCCTTATCTGGAAGAAAGCAGATGGTATCCGATGACTTTGCAATCGGCCAAGGTAGAAGAATGGCTGGGAGCGACCGATGATAATGGAGCATATCTGGAGGAGGAAATCCTGGATTATATGAGATATGGGATTTGGGATATGGATTTTGATGCAAATACGATTAGCGGATTGTGGGAGAATGCTAAAGAAGCTGTAGCGGTTAAGGAAGTGTCAGAGGTTTATCGGGGACGTGCAGGTGATGCATTAAAGCTGGAAAAAGCATTGGAGGCGATCAGTAGTTGTCAGGAAAAGCAGGAGAGTAAAAAGCAGGAAGGCTTGGATAGTCTGGAAGAGTATAATGGACCTCTTTTTCGAACAAAGGCACAGGCAGTAATTCAGCAGTTGAATCGTATTCCTGGGTTGGTTGAAAATTATCAGAATCAGGCGGATGAACTGGCAGAAAAGCTGGCATACAACAGGGAGATATTTGAAAAGGATCGCGAGGACTGCAGTGGTTCGGTAAATGAGCAGATGATACAAGAAATACAGCAATTTGAAGAATATGTAGCGCAGAATGGAAGGCGCCGTAAGGAGATTGAGGAGCTGAAAAGTCAATCCTATGAGCAGGTTAAATTGGTAGAAAAAGTGATTCAGGAAGCATTAAAAGTAGAAAAGACTATTGATGAGTGGGAAAGTGATGATGAAGATGACGACGGGCCGGATCTTGAGGCTTTGTGGTCACCGGTAATTCGCCATTTTGACGAGCTGATGATTAAATTTTTATCTTTTCAGCATGGAGTAGCGGATAAGAAAACAGAAGGATTCCTTAAAAACATAGAGAATATATATAAATCCGGATTTTTGAGATTGGTGGTTCCCGAGGAGAAGGAAATATCACGTGGAATTCTGGAAACTTTAGAGCTGCCATCGGAAACAGAAATATGGTCGGAAGAAGCAAGAGGAATTTCTTTTATGGATCATATGATGGTAAATGAATATTGCGGTAAATTTTTCCGTTGTTTTCCGGCAGAACAAAATGACGGCAATACGTTAGAAGAAGCAAGTATTGATAAAGACGGGGCGGGTCAATCAGAGGCAGGGATATCAGGTTCCGGAGGGCTTTCCTATGAAATAGAGTATATGATTGGAGGGAAGGACTATGATGAGGGAAATCTTATGGTGGTGGCTAATCGTTTATTGGTAATTCGAGAAGGCTTGAATTTGCTCCATATTATGTCGGATCCGAATAAAAGACAGGAGGCGCAAAAAGTTGCAATGATGATTACGGGAGTGGCAGGGTTATCGCCACTGGTATTGCTGACTACTTTTTTTGTGATGTCAATATGGGCATTGGGGGAATCACTGATGGATATCCGCGGATTGTTAGCAGGGAACAAAGTAATGTTGCTAAAATCGGCGAAGGACTGGACATTGGATTTAGAACAGTTGATAATTATGGGACAAAAAAAGGAGATTGGTACAGGAGGCGGAGAACAAGGACTGAATTATCTTTCTTGGTTAAAAGTATTGTTGTTTATGGATGAGATTGTATGTCAGGAGTATCGGATGATGGATATGATACAAATGAATATCTGTCGTATTCAGACGAGCTTTCGTATGCGCCGTGGAGTATATCGGACAAAATTGCAAAATAATCTAACAGGCAAACATGTATTCTTTTCTTTGGGATTTGTAGAAAATATAACCGGAAGCAGGACTCATACTTACCCAATGGAAATTACAGTGGAACGAAAGTATTAGAAAGGGGGCAGGCAGGAATGTCTTTTTCCGCAGTAATTTATCAAAAAGCTCTGAACTCTATGCTGCATATCTGCAGAAAATTCAAAGAAAACAAAACAAAAAAAATCGTGACTCTCCAAGTACGAATCCTGAAAAATGATATCTTTTCTATTCTTCATAGCAGCTGCGGTAAAAAGACATTCCTGTCTGTCCCCGCCGCCTTAACGCTGGAAGCTGTTATGAGCCTGACCTTATTTATTTTTGCGGCTGTCTGTCTGATGCTTCCCATGAAAATTATGAATACAGAGAGAAAGATACAAGCGGCCTTGGAAGAGATGGGCGAGGATTTCAGCCAGTATGCATATGTACAGAATGCTTTGGAAAAGGGAAAATTGTCTTCTGTAGTTGGAGCAGGAGATTTTGCAAAAGAATTTAGCCGTCAATTGGTGTCAGGCGTTGCGCAAGGTTATGCTCAGGCACAAATAATCCATCATATAGATACAAGAGCAATGACACAGATTCAGATGTTACGATCCGAGGTTTTAGAGGATGGTGAAACCGTTGATCTATTAATCGATTATGAAATTCGGTTACCGTTTCCCGTGCTTGGACTTTCATCCCTGGAACGGACGGTACGTTGTAGAAGGCGGGCATGGATTGGAAAAGAGGGGAAAGATTATGGCTCAGGACAAGGGCCAGAAGAAGATCCCATTGTTTATATAGGAAAAAACAGTACGCGTTATCATAAAAGCCGAAGCTGTCATTATCTGGCTAATAATCTGACGGCGATATCTATAGATAGGATAGAAGAAGCGCGTAACAATAGCGGAGGAAAGTATTATCCTTGTTCGGAATGTGGAGACAGAGCAAGAAAGATGGTTTATATTATGCCAAGTGGCAGAAGCTATCATTCAAGCAAAAATTGTACGGCGATTATCGCATATGTACGAGCAGTGAAATTATCAGAGGTAAAGCAGATGGGAGCATGTTCTTATTGTGGAAAATAGAAAAGAGATGGTGGAAAGGAAAGAAATGAGCAACAGAGAAAGGGAAAGAAATGAAAGGTCAGGAGACAGAATGGTTGCTATTTGGAATATTTTTGTTTATAGCGGCAATGCAGGATTTAAGAAATAAACAGGTGAAGCTGTGGGTATTTATCCTGTTTGGAGTTTTAGCATTGGGAATGAAAGTGTTTTTCTGGTTGGGTTCAGGGAATCCTTTTTGCTGGCAGGAGTGTTTAAAAGAAAATTGTTTAGGTCTGGGACTTTTAGGTCTGGGAAAATTTTGTCGGGGGGAGATTGGCACAGGGGATGGCATATTCTTTTTAATTAGTGGATGGCTGCTGGGATTTAAGGAAAATTTGTTAATGCTTTGTGGAGGGGTTATGCTTTGTGGATTATATGCAATGATTGCTTTTGTGTGGTATCGAATACATAAAAAGATCGGGATAGGAAAAGTAACAATTCCTTTTTTACCATTTGTAGCAGCCTGGGGCGTTTTGAGGATATCTGCCCAATCATTATTTTGAGGAGAGGAACGGAGGGAATATGAGACGTGGAGTCAGGGCGAGTTATACAATAGAAGCAGCAGGAGTGATGGCAGCAGTGTTTCTGGCTGTTATGGTTCTTTTAAATCAGGCATTCCATATTCGCTCAGAAACGGTAGGAAATTTTGTGGTACATGAGGCGGTAGAGAGAGAACGCCATAAGATTGAAAATCAGGATGAGTTGGAGATAACCCGGCAAGCGCAGGGAATGCGTTGGAGCATAGAGCTTACCACACCGGTATTTTGTCCGGAGAACAGTTTGCGAATGTGGAGTCTGGCAGAATGAGTACATAAGAGAGGATAATTACCTATGAAAATCAGTTATCAAAGGGAGTTCCGACATAATTATTTAATCATTGATCCAGAAGAATTAGTATGGCAAGGATATGAGAGCCAAATGCTGCTGAGAAATCAAATTGAGGGAGTTTTACGGTTTCAGGCCAGACAAACAGATGAAAAAATACGGTTTTTTTATGAGATAACTTCCAAACAACCATTATCCAGAATATTGGAAAATAGGAGTATCCAGACAGAGGAAATTCGCCGATTGATGTTAGGGCTTTTCGGAGTATTGGAAAGGATGGATACTTATCTGCTACGAGAAGAAAATATTTTTTTGGAACCAGAATATTTATATGTGGATCCAGACACATTCCGGATATGGTTATGTGTAATACCAGGTTTAAAGAAAAATTTTTCAGAGAATTTTGGAAAGCTGTTGGAATATTTACTTGGTAGTGTGGATCATCAAGATAAAGAAAGTGTGGTGTTGGCATATGGATTGTATCAGGAGACCCGCAAAGAGAATTATGGTTTGGCGGATTTGGTGCGTATGCTACAGGGAGGGCAGAGACAGAAAGAGGGATTGATACACAGCCAGGATAGAAATCAAAGGGTATGCGAACCAAAAGATGAATTTTCTCAAAGAGGAGAGTATATCAGGGGAGAAGGGGATTATAGAGATGAGAAAAAATCTTATCATGGAGTGGCCGAAAAGAATAGAAACCGGCAGGAAACCGAAAGAAAAATTTCGTGGAAGGAGAAATGGAAGCAGTGGAAAGAGAGGTTTTTTCACAAATCAGATAAAGAGGAGATATTACCGGCACGTGTGCCATGGGAAATGATGTTTCAGGAACTGCCGTCTGAAAACATTCAGGAAAAAGAACCCTCTAAACAAGGAGTTTTAAAACAAAAAGGCGAAAAGGAATCATCACAGACATTGACGGCACAGGGAACCGTTTTACTGGCGGATTTTTCGGCAGGGACAGAGCAGAGAATGCTGCGGGCACTGGATGGAGAAGATATGGATATTCCTATTTTATATTATCCATTTATTATTGGGAAGCAAGAGAATCTGGTAGATTTTAAATTAGATCAGGACACAGTCAGTCGCCTTCATGTAAAAATAGATAAAAGGGACGACAGCTATTGGATTAAAGACTTGAATTCTACAAATGGCACTTTGCTTTGCGGTAAGCTGTTGGAAAATAATGAAGAGGCAGAAATACATGCAGGAGATGAAATTTGTATTGCACAGTTCCGCTACCGTTTTGAATAAATGTCCGGACAGATTCCTTGAGTTTTTTGACAGATTGTGATATAGTTTGATTACTTATTTTTAAATATAATTAAAGGTTCAGGAGGGATTGGCTCATGTGTCAAGAACAGAAATGCAAATGTAAAAAACCATATTATATCACTACAGCGATTGCCTATACGTCAGGGAAACCGCATATTGGTAATACCTATGAGATTGTGCTGGCAGATAGTATTGCCCGTTTTAAACGGGAACAAGGCTATGATGTACGTTTTCAAACGGGAACGGATGAGCATGGACAGAAGATCGAATTAAAAGCACAGGAGGCGGGTGTTACTCCTCAGGAATATGTGGATGGTGTAGCCTCTCAGATTCAGGGAATTTGGGATTTAATGAATACTTCCTATGATAAGTTTATCCGTACTACGGATAAGGATCATGAGGCAATGGTTCAGAAGATTTTTAAAAAATTATATGATCAGGGAGATATTTACAAAGGCTATTATGAAGGGCTTTATTGTACGCCCTGTGAATCTTTTTTTACAGAGTCTCAGCTGGTAGATGGCAAATGTCCGGATTGTGGGCGTGAAGTACAGCCGGCCAAGGAGGAGGCATACTTTTTTAAGATGAGTAAATATGCAGATCGCCTCATTGAGCATATTAATACTCATCCGGAATTTATCCAGCCGGTAGCACGAAAGAATGAAATGATGAACAATTTTTTACTCCCCGGTTTACAGGATTTGTGTGTATCCCGGACTTCTTTTACTTGGGGGATTCCTGTCAGTTTTGATCCGAAGCATGTGACCTATGTATGGTTGGATGCATTGACTAACTATATTACCGGGCTGGGTTATGACAGTGAAGGAAATCACGGGGAGCTATACCATAAATATTGGCCGGCGGATTTACATTTGATTGGAAAGGATATTATCCGTTTTCATACGATTTACTGGCCTATTTTTTTGATGGCACTGGATATTCCGCTGCCGAAACAGGTATTTGGTCATCCATGGCTTTTACAAAGCGGAGAAAAGATGGGCAAATCAAAAGGGAACGTACTATATGCAGATACTTTGGCAGAGATGTTTGGGGTGGATGCTGTGCGTTATTTTGTACTGCATGAGATGCCATTTGATAATGATGGGGTGATTTCCTGGGAGCTGATGGTAGAGCGTCTAAATTCGGATCTGGCGAATGTTTTGGGAAATCTGGTCAATCGAACAGTTTCGATGTCGAATAAATATTTTGGTGGCGAGGTATACAACGGCGGTGTAGGTGCAGCAGAGGATGAAGAGTTGAAAGCTGTGGTACTGGAAGCTGTGAAAAAGACGGAGACGAAGATGGATGAGCTCCGGGTAGCAGATGCAATCGGTGAGATTTTTAATATTTTCCGTCGTTGTAATAAATATATTGATGAAACTATGCCTTGGGCGCTGGCAAAGGATGAGACAAAAAAGGATCGCTTGGCTACGGTACTTTACAATTTGGCAGAGGCAATTACCATCGGTGCATCTCTGTTAGAATCTTTTATGCCAGAGACCTCTGCTAAAATTTTAAATCAGTTAAATGCTTCTAAAAGAAGTCTCCCAGAAATGGATGTGTTCGGAAAATATCCCTCTGGCGGCAAAGTGACAGATAAGCCGGAAATTTTATTTGCCCGTATGGATGTAGAAAAAGTATTGGAGCAGGTGGATATGATGCGGTCTTCCGGGAATGGGGCAAATGAAAACGAAGACGAGAAGGCTGAAAGGGATGAGGGAGCGGAAAACAAAGATGAAAAAGGGATTGATATAGAAGCCAAGCCGGAGATTACTTATGATGATTTTGCCCGTCTGCAGTTTCAGGTAGGAGAGATTATTGCCTGCGAGGCAGTACCAAAATCCAGAAAGCTTTTATGTTCGAAAGTGAAGATTGGAAGCCAGGTAAGGCAGATTGTTAGCGGCATTAAGGCATACTATACTCCTGAGGAAATGGTTGGCAAGAAAGTTATGGTGGTTGTAAATCTGAAGCCGGCTAAACTTGCAGGAATCTTGTCAGAGGGAATGCTGCTGTGTGCGGAGGATGCGGAAGGTAATTTAAGCTTGATGGTGCCGGAAAGAGAAATGCCGGACGGAGCAGAAATCTGTTGATAAAAATGAAAAATGTTAATAAAGGCATTAATGGCTGCTGTTTAAAGCTTATTGCAGCAGCCACTATGCTGATTGATCATATAGGATTTTTGTTATTAGGATATGGAGTGTTGGAAGTAGTGCCTGTATCCACGCAGGAGTATTCAAAATGGTATTATGTATATTATTTGATGCGTTGCGTGGGACGGGTTGCATTTCCTATTTATGCATTTCTTTTGACAGAGGGGATCGCACATACTCGAAGCTGGAAAAAATATGGGTTGCGGTTGGGAATATTTGCGCTTATCTCAGAGATTCCTTTTAATTTAGTTTGCTGCCAGAAGCCGATATGTGGAGAGACGCAAAATATATTTTTCACTTTATTAATCGGACTTCTGACAGTTGAGGCCGCTGAATATGCTGTCGGGAAATTATCCGGAAAAAAAAGGACTTTGGCATGGGTAGCAATTGCTGCAATCGGTTGTATGGTCGCTGTTCTGCTGAGAACGGATTATGATTATACGGGAGTTCTGTTGATTGTGCTATTGTATTTGCTTCGGGAGAGACGCGTAGAACAATGTGCGGCAGGTTTCTTTTGGCTTTCTGCAAATGCACCAAGAATAGGCTTTCTTTTGGGATTAGCAGTATCATTTTTGATGATTCGATTCTATAACGGAGAGCGGGGAAACAAAAGAGGAAAATATTTTTTTTATGGTTTTTATCCGGTTCATCTGTTGGTGTTGTATTTAATATACCAATGGCTGATGCAGAATATCGGAAATTTATAAAAAGTTTTATTGAGAATGGGAGCGATAAAACTGAGGTGTGAACATGAAAATATTTGATACTCATAGCCATTACGATGATGCAGCGTTTGAAGGAGATCGGGAGCAGCTGCTGAATAGCTTAACAAAGCATGGAATCGGAAAAATAGTAAATGTGGGAGCGGACATCCAAAGTACGAGAAATACTTTATTGCTCACTCAGCAGTATTCATTTGTTTATGGAGCAGCAGGGGTTCATCCGAGTGAGACAGGAGGGCTGGATGAGGAACAGATAAATTGGCTGAGACAGGTAGCCAACGAAGAAAAAATAGTTGCAATTGGCGAGATCGGTCTGGATTATTATTGGAAAGAGCCGGAACCGGAAACACAAAAATATTGGTTTGTTCGTCAATTAGCATTGGCACGGGAGATGAAGCTTCCGGTTATCATCCATAGCCGGGATGCCGCCAAAGATACATTGGATATCATAAGGACAGAACAGGCTAAAGAGACAGGTGGGATAATCCACTGTTTTTCTTATGGGATTGAATTGGCGAAAGAATATTTACAGATGGGATTTTATTTAGGAATTGGCGGGGTTGTTACGTTCCGCAATGCCAAAAAGCTAAAGGAAGTAGTAAAGTATGCACCTTTAGAACAACTTGTTTTGGAAACAGATTGTCCCTATCTTTCGCCAGAACCAAATCGGGGACAACGAAATTCTTCTTTGAATTTGCCTTATGTGGCGGAACAGATTGGACAGATAAAAGGCATTCCGACTGATGAAGTAATAGCAATCACCAGCCGGAATGCAGAAAAGTTATTTTTTAATTTGTGATTTTTATTTTGTTAGTACGGAAACGCCAGTATCTTGTACAGCACCGCCCAGAGATTCGCCTTCCAATGCTTTTACAGCAGCCTTGACCCCTTCTTCACCCATAACATCCGGATTTTGAGCCATAGTGCAAAGCAGGTAACCATCGTTAATCAGATTCATGATAGCATCGGATTTGTCGAAACCAACTCCAACAATACCAGAGTTGCCGGAAGCTTTGATAGCATTACCAGTACCGGTAGTGGAGCCTTCGTTACAGCCAAAGATACCAACAACACCTTGAGTGATATAGTTTTCTGCAATCGTCTGTGATTTGGCAGCATCGCCTTCGCCGTACTGGGTTTCCATTAATTCATAGCCCTTGCCTTCAAAAGCGGAACGGAAACCATTTTCTCTTTTAACAGTAGAATCGGTAGCGGCATTTACATTGACAATACCAATCTTACCAGAAGTAACACCGGCAGCTTCGAGGGCTTTGATCATCTCTTCACCAGCAGTTTTACCGGCAGCTTCATTATCGGTAGAGAAAGTAGCTTCGGCGTCAACGTTAGCAGGAGAATCAACATAGACAATCTTTACACCAGAGGAAGCGGCCTCTTTCAGAGCGGAAGAGATCGCATCCGGCCCGTTAGCAGCAACGATGATAGCCTGATATCCGCCGGCGACGGCATTATTGACACATTCAATCTGTTGAGCATCATCCTTCGTATTCGGAGACATAAAAGTAACCGATACGCCGAGTTCTTCAGCTGTTTTCTGTGCGCCATCGTTTAAGGTAACCCAGTGCTGATCAATAGAATCCATAGTAATTAGGGCAATCTTCCATTCCTGACTGGCTTTAACGGCCGAATTATCAGAAGCGGCGGCAGTTCCGCCAGCAGTGATGACAGAAACGCCGGTATCAGTTACTTTACCTCCCAGAGTTTCGCCATTTAAAGCAGCAACAGCAGCCTTGACGCCTTCTTCACCCATAACATCCGGATTTTGAGCCATGGTGCAAAGCAAGTAACCATCGTTAATCAGATTCATGATAGCATCGGATTTGTCGAAACCGACTCCAATAATATTGGCATTGCCGGAAGCTTTGATAGCATTACCAGTACCGGTAGTGGAGCCTTCGTTACAGCCAAAGATACCAACAACACCTTGAGTGATATAGTTTTCTGCAATCGTCTGTGATTTGGCAGCATCGCCTTCGCCGTACTGGGTTTCCATTAATTCATAGCCCTTGCCTTCAAAAGCGGAACGGAAACCATTTTCTCTTTTAACAGTAGAATCGGTAGCGGCATTTACATTGACAATACCAATCTTACCAGAAGTAACACCGGCAGCTTCGAGGGCTTTGATCATCTCTTCACCAGCAGTTTTACCGGCAGCTTCATTATCGGTAGAGAAAGTAGCTTCGGCGTCAACGTTAGCAGGAGAATCAACATAGACAATCTTTACACCAGAGGAAGCGGCCTCTTTCAGAGCGGAAGAGATTGCATCTGGCCCGTTAGCAGCAACGATGATAGCCTGGTATCCGCCGGCGACGGCATTATTGACACATTCAATCTGTTGAGCATCGTCTTTCGTATTCGGAGACATAAAAGTAACAGATACGCCAAGTTCTCCGGCCGCCTTTTGTGCGCCATCGTTTAAGGTAACCCAGTGCTGATCAATAGAATCCATGGTAATCAGGGCAATCTTGACATCTCCAGATGCAGCAGCTGTGGTTTTGGCCTCGCTTTCAGTCGGAGCGGCCTCGCTTCCTGCCGGGGCAGCAGCGCTTTCTGCGGGTTTAGAACTGCTGCAGCCAGTGATCGATGCAGCCAGAAGAGCAGCGCAGCTAAACATTGCAAGTAACTTTTTCTTCATAAAAATATCCTCCTTTTTAATAGTTGAAAAAGCTTATAATTAACCGCTTATGAAAAACGGTTAAATATCACGAGTTCGCTTTCTTTCTGAAATTTCCGGAGCGGACTACTACGTCGAGAAGAACAGAGAAGACAACGATAATACCAATAACCAGACGCTGAATACCTACTTGTGCACCGATCATATTAAGACCATTCTCAAGAGTTTGCCATACGGCAGCACCGGCAAAGGTCCCTAATAAAAGTCCAGTTCCTCCGAGGGGAGATATTCCACCGATAACACCGGCAGCAACACCGTACATCTCATACATATTTCCGGCTTCCATATTTCCCATTCCAGCCTGGGCGCAGAGGATTAATCCTACCACACATGCACAGACGGAACTTACCAGATATGCTTTGATAGTGGTGTTGACAACATTTACTCCAGATAGTTTTGCTGCGTCAACATTAGAACCGATGGCATAGATGTGTCGTCCGGTTCTGGTTTTAGATAACAAAAAGAAGAATACCAGAAACAAAATCAGTGCAATCCAAAAGGTATTAAAGATTCCTAATGTTTTGCCATAGTAAAAAAAGTTTTGGAAGCGATCCCCGGCTTCTTTGCCGATTCCGGTAGCTATGGCATCTGTATTGCGATTATTGTTGACCATATAGGCGGCGCCACGGGATACGAACATAGTACCCAAAGTGGCAATAAACGGCGGTAATTTGAATTTACCAACCAGAATACCATTAACCACGCCACAACAAAGGCAACAGATTAGAGCAACGGTTATGGCGACCATGGGGTGAATGCCCATAGTCATTAAGGTTGCAGAAACCATAGCACTCATACCAACCATGGAACCGATGGAAAGATCAATATTTCCCGTAATAAGCAGATAGCTTTGGCCAACGCCGATTAACAGGTATTTGGACATGGAACGAAGTAAATTCATTACATTTTGTCCGGAAAACACATTACGGTCAATGATGCCAAAAGCTACATAGATGATAATTAATCCAGCAAAAGCAGTAATTACTGCTCCCATTCCACGAGTGCCTAAAAGCCGTTTGACAGCGCTTTGCTTATTTTCTTTCATTGTTCTTATCCTCCCTCTAGCTTGCCTGTTGTTTCTTTTCGAATTCGGTAGCATATTTTAGAACCTCATTTTGGGTGGTATCCCGTGCCATTACTTCCCCGGTGATACGCCCGTCACACATAACGATTACCCGATCAGCGATTCCTAAAACTTCTGGCATTTCGGAAGAAACAAACATGACAGCAATGCCTTCCTGCTTCAGCTTGTTCATCAGATTATAGATTTCTACCTTGGCCCCCACATCAATTCCCCTGGTAGGTTCGTCAAAGATGACCACACGGGAATTACGGGCCAGCCATTTGCCAACGACAACTTTCTGCTGGTTACCACCGGAAAGATTGGCGGCGTTGATTTCCACAGAAGGAGTTTTAATTAGCAGATTTCGAATGGCTTCATCACAAAGCTGATCCTCTTTACTGCCGCTGATTACCCCCATGCCATTACAGAGCAGATCAAGATTGGGAAGAGCTAAATTATGACGAATACTCAATTTGGTACAAAGCCCGTCTTTTTTTCGGTCCTCGGGCGCCAGAACAATACCTGCCCGGATGGCATCCATGGGACATTGGATAGATATTTCTTTGCCATCTAAAAAAATCTGTCCATCTGTTTTGGGATCAACACCGAAGATTGCCCGGGTAGTTTCGGTACGGCCGGCACCCATCAGCCCGGCGAATCCGACAATTTCACCTTCATAAAGAGAAATATTGATATCTCGGACCAGTTTTCCAGCATTCAGATTCCGCACTTCAAAAATTTTTCTTCCCTTTGGGCAAGAAACTCTCGGAAATTGTTCCTTTATTTCTCGTCCTACCATATTAGCGATAATTTGATCCATTGTCATAGAATGGAATTCACCGTCAGTAATATATTGCCCGTCCCGCATGATGGTTACACGATCCACTATAGCTTGCAGTTCTTCCAAACGATGAGAGATATAAACAATACCACAGCCATCGGCTTTTAGTTTGCGGATAATCCGAAATAGTTCATCGATTTCCTTTGCAGTCAGGGAAGAGGTAGGTTCATCCATAATCAGAATTTTGGCATGGATCGATAAGGCTTTTGCAATCTCAACCATCTGCTGTTTGGAAACGGGAAGATCGCCCACCGTTTGCCGAGGATCGATATCAATTTTCAACTGACCAAGGATATCGGCAGCTTCGGCTTCCATTTCACTGTTTTTCAAGATCACTCCGTTGACTCTTTCGCGCCCCAAAAACATATTCTCTGTCACTGATAAATGGCGGCACATATTCAATTCCTGATGAATAATTGCTACACCGGCAGCCTGGGCCTGCTTGGGAGTCAAAGTATCGTATTCTTTACCGAATATTTCCATAGATCCGCTGTCTTTAGTATATACGCCGCTTAAAATTTTCATCAAAGTGGACTTGCCAGCTCCGTTTTCACCTAAGAGTGCCATAACCTCTCCGGAACGAAGTTCAAAGTTTACATTATCAAGCGCTTTCACACCCGGAAAGGTTTTGACGATGTTTTTCATAGAAACAATTACTTCTCCCATCTGTTTCCCCGCTTTCTTTTTCTGTATTAAGACTGATTGATAACGTGTATTAAAATCTTCAGGTGCATATGCGCATCGCCACACAGAGGGCGGCTACATCTCCTAAAGCTTCTCCCAAACCGGCAGGAACGATAGTACATACTTTTTGACTGGCAGAAAGAGTCTCGGCCTCTAATGTCTGATACATAGTTTCTGTCATAAATTGTCCGGATCGCATAAAAATGCTTCCGATCACAATTCGTTCCGGATTCAGAATATCGATTAAAATTGCGATTAGCCTGCCCAGGTAATGCCCGGTTTGTTCCCAGATTTTTATAGCAGCAGCGTCTCCGGCAACAGCTAATTCAGATAGTTTTTCAGCACTACCAAGACCATATTGAGCAATACCGCCACCGCTGCAATAACCTTCATAAGAACCAGCTTTGCCAAAACCCATATGGCCATGTTCAAAAAGCCGGATATGGCCTACTTCGCCGGCCATGCCAGATGCACCCTGATATAGTTTTCCATTGAATATAAGACCAGCACCAAGCCCGGTTCCAAAGGTAAGAAAAATCATATTTTCACAGCCTTGTCCGGCGCCGAAACGCCATTCGGCGATTGCACAGGCATTAGCATCATTTTCCAGATAGGCAGGTACATGAAATTGTTGTGTCAATCGGGATGTGATAGGAACATAATCCCAACCAGGCAAATTGGGTGGCCCTAAAATAATTCCTTTTTTGCTGTCTAAAGGGCCTCCGCAGCTGACACCGATTGCTACTATCTGTTCAGACCAGAGGCGTTGCACGGTTTTGAAAAGCTCTTGCAGAGTTGTTGCGTGATCTTTAGTAATAAAACGGAATTTTTCTAAAATTTGTCCCTTTTCATTTCCACGGACTACGGCACATTTAGTTCCTCCAATATCAATACCAATATATTCTTTCATAGATTTGCTGTCCTTTATATGAAATGCAGAGCAATCCGTATATCGCAGGGATTAAAAATCTCTTGGCTTCGATATCATGAAATTAGTATAACATGATAAAAAGAACTTAAAAAGAGGACATTCTTTCGGTTAAGGTGGACAATCTTTTGATTTTCTATTACCAATCCACCTGGTCAAATTCACTCTTGTCATAAGAAGCAACACAAGATCCATTTTCGACAATTAACAATCGGTCAGAGATCATCAGAGTATCAGAAACATTAGTCGTAATGATCAGTACGGCAGTCCCTGTTTTCAGGATTTCCCGCAACAATGCCAGAATACGAAGACGAACAACCATGTCGCCCTTAGCCAGCGGCTGAATGCATACCAGAACACGAGGGTGAAAAAGCAGGATTCGATAGTATACTAAAGCAATTTGTTCTTCTAATGGTAAATGGGTAACGGTAGATTCTTCAATAAAGTCTCCAATGAGAGGTCTGAATTCGTATTTAATACTTCGATAGATTTTTTCAGGAATGATACTTTGTTGTAGTTTTCTATCCAGAAGGAAGGTAAGATTTTCCATATAGCTACGTTCATGAAACAATAGTGATTTTGTACAATCTTTGGGGATTACGGCTATTCCGGCCTTCAAATAATCAGCGGCCCGTTCCGGAGTATATGGTTCATGTTCCAGTGTGATCCGGCCTTTAAAGCATATTCCGGTTCCCGTCATCAAAGACAGGATATCTCCGGCGATTTGATTATCCATATCCAGAATTGTAAGACACTCTGCCCGATGAAGAACGAAGCGCAGACCATGAAGATTTTTTCCATGTACATTATGAAAATGAAGGACACCATCCTCTTGTTCCGGATTGGTTTGCGAACCGGGAACATACCAATCCGTAATATACGGAGAAATTCTCTCGTCAGTCATTTCATTTTGTTCAAAAACTTTGATAATCCGGCCATCAAAAAATAATGAAGTACGGTCAGCAATGCGAAACACTTCCTGATGATGATTGCCGATATAAAGAACGGAGACGCCATTTTTTTGTACCAGATGCAGCATGTCCTGGAATTGAATCAATTCATACTGACTTAAAAAATTTCCAGGATTATCGATAATGATCAGCTTGCAGCCCATGAGCAGTGCTTTTCCCAATTCGACGAGACATCGTTCCAGAGGAGTTAAAGCAGGAACGTGTTTGTCCACATTAACCTTCAGGCCGTTTTCACCAAAAAATTGGTTAGCTTGTTCCCGGAGAATGCGTTCATTAATAAAATATTTTTTAAATCCTTTTCGGAGGACGAACAAATTATCTACCACGCTCAGCCCTTCTACCAGATGACTCATCTGTTCGATTACATAAACCCGGTTAAATGTGCCATCGCTGTGGGAATAAGTGTTGACGATCCGGCCATCATACCAGACCGTTCCGAAAGAAATGGGGAGATTTTGACAAATCAGTTGAATTAACTGGTCATATCCCCGGTTACGTCCGGCAACCAATCCCATGATTTCTCCGGCAAACATCTGAAAATTCAAATTATCCAATAAAGCTTCTCCATTTTGAATCAGACTGACATGATTCATTCGCAATAATTCCCGTTTCATAAGCTCCTCTTTCTATAATTACTGTCACAGGGAGGATGATTCACATACCAGTGGCAAGGTAATCATGACATCAGTTCCGGCTCCTTCCCGGCTATAAAAGGTAATTCCATATTCTTCTCCAAAAAGCAATTTTATACGATTATTTACATTGACAAGAGCAATGCCGCCTTTTTTACCGTTTTCTGACTCTTGGACATCATCCAGGGTAAGCCGTCGCAATTTTTCATTAAGCAGTTTTAATTTTTCCTCTGTCATTCCCATACCATCATCAGAGATTCGGATGCGTAAGCGCTCGTTGCTGACACTAATACGAATAACCAGGTTTCCCTTTCCGATTTTTCGTTCGATTCCATGATAAATGGAATTTTCCACAATAGGCTGGAGCGTGAGCTTTGGAAGACGAAATTGAAGAATTTCTAATTCGTCCAGGTCATCGTCATGATCATACTCAATATGTAGTGCAAGTTTTTCGCCAAAACGAAATTGTTGGATATAATAATAATTTTCAATATTAGCCAGTTCGTCTTCTAATGTCACGAGATTTTCCACCTGAGAGATTGTGTAACGGAAAAAGGTCGCCAGTGCTTCTGTCATTTCCGCAATACTGTCCAATCCGGCTAAGAGAGCCTCGCTCCGAATGCCTTCTAATGTATTATAAAGAAAGTGAGGATTAATCTGATTTTGCAGCGCCAGATATTCCGCCTGCTTTTTTGATACATTTATTAAATGATTTTTATCAATCATTTCGTTGAGGAGAAGAATGGCCTGGTCACTTTCCGGCGTAAGTGGATGACGCAGATGGAATAAGTCGTTAAGAACGTATCCCATGACAAATTGTTCATATATTTTTTTTGTTTCTCGATAAGGGAGTACGATCCATCGAAAAAGGAAAAAACAATAACCGATAATAGCAAATGTCAGCAGCAGAACCGGAATTATGCTAAACATCCGATGCAGGAAAAAAAGCCAAAGAAGTATTAAAGCAGTAAATAGCAGTATCATTCCTGCGCCAGCAGCAAAAAGAATCCGGTGGGACAGATATTTTAGTTTTTTAGTCATGAATACAGCTTTCTATACTCATTGGGCTTTAAGCCCGAGTATTTTGTGAAGGTTTTCGTGAAATGACGTACATCATTGTAGCCGACCAATCCGCAAATATCAGCGATAGTGCGGTTGGTTTCTTTAAGAAGCCGTTTTGCTGCATCCATACGGATTTTGGAAACATATTCCAAAAAAGTCATGCCAGTATCCTTTTTAAACACAGTACTGAGATAGGAAGGAGAAAGGCCGGCTACAGAACTTACTTGTTCTAAAGTCAAAGGTTCCTGATAATGTTCTGCCACGTACTGCTTTACGATCCTTATGGGTCGGTTTTCATCCTGCTTTTTTAGACGGGCGGCTTTTTCGTAAGAGACAATAATTTTGCGTATAAGGTAATCAAACAATTCTTCGGAAGAGGAACAATTATCAGATCCAGTAAGAAAATTTTCCAAAAAATCATCTTCTGTACGTATCTGGAAATTTTTCATAGAAAATAAATAGAGGTTACAGGCCTCCTTGGACATCTGTAATATTTCATGTCCGGTAATTCCAGGGTAGGACAGCATTCCTGATTTTAATTCCATCAAGGCTTCGCGAACAGGAAAGATTTCCAGGCTTTCTAAAGCCTGAGCCATTTTCTGATTAAATTCCAGAAAAAGTGGACTTTCAGAAAAACAATTATGTCGTAAAAATTCACCCTCGAAAAGCTTTCCTGTTCCGGCAACCAACCGTTCCTCGATCCACAGACGGGCATTTTTTAAAGAAGCAGTCAGGCCGAAAAGGTCGTGGCAGATAGTACCTAAAGCAACTGTGGCAGAAAAATCTTTTAGGATGTCACCCTGAATTCGCATTTCGTCTAAAAGGATTTTTAATTGCCGTCGAATATTATTTTTCTGTATTTCCTCAAAATTTAATAATAGATAAAAAGAACTGCCAATATTCATAAGTTCATATTCATGAACAAATTCTTTCAACAATTGTTCTAAAATACTGCGAACCTTATCAGACATAAAACGCAGATTTTCTGATTTGTCTAATACGCGCCCATCCATTTTGAAAATAACAATGGCAAAGCAATCAGGATGGAAAGAATAATGAAACTCCTGACATATTTGTACTAAAGGGCGCTTCAGACGCTCTTGGTTCCGGCGGTATACCAAATCTGACAAAAATGTTTGACGAAGAGTTTCTTCATCGGTTTTTAGAGTAAGCCTGATTTGTTCTTCATAAGAAAGCTGACGGGTTTTCTCCTGAAATTTGTTACTAAGATTTTTTAAAGTAATAGTCAGCTCATCCTTTTTAATCGGTTTCAAAATATAAGCATTTACCCCGTAACGAATGGCGGATTGAGCGTATTCAAAATGACGATAGCCACTGATTATGATAAATTCTGTTCGGGGATTGATTTCTTTTCCCAAGCGGATCAAATCAAGTCCATCATAGCCGGGCATTCGGATATCCGTAATTACAATATCCGGATGATGTGTTTTGATTTGCTCCAGAGCGTCGATTCCGTTTTCAGCAGTGGCAATTACCTGCATATCCAACTCAGGCCAATCCACCAGTTTTTCGATTAGCTGACAGATTTTCCGTTCATCATCGGCAATTAATACTTTTAGCATGGGTGATTTCCTTTCTGACAGGGACTGTGTATCCAGTTGTTCAAGCTTTACCGGAGATTTCGTAAAAGCGATCCGCTAACCGGGCAAATTGCGCCAGGGTCAGTGTTTCGCCCCGCACAGCAGGAGGTAATCCCAAATCAGCAATTGCCATGGCGATCTGATCTTTAGAAAAGGGAAGTTCCGGATAATTATATAGTCCATTTTGCAGTGTTTTCCGGCGCTGGTTAAAAGAAGCACGAATCAACTGGAACATTAGCCGGGAGTCCTGGACTATGACCGGCGGCTTCATGTATCGGGTCAGGCGAATCACTGCGGATCCAACCTTTGGACGGGGCAGAAAACAATTCGGCGGCACATTGGCGACCAGATAAGGCTCTGCATAATACTGGACAGCTAAAGAAAGCGCGCCATAATCCTTGGAACCGGGGCCGACCTGCATTCGGTCAGCAACCTCTTTTTGAACCATTACAGTGATATTGTGGACGGGGACATCCTTCTCAAAGAGACTCATGATAATGGGGGTGGTGATATAGTAGGGAAGATTGGCCACGATCTTGATTGGACGTCCACTGTTATATTGCGTAGCCAGATGGGAGAGATCAACCTTCAAAATATCGTCATGAATAATTGTGACATTATCGCAGTCTTTCAGAGTATCTTCAAGAATAGGAATTAAATTATCATCAATTTCCACAGCGACTACTTGTCCGGCGGCCTCGGCCAGATACTGAGTCATTGTGCCAATGCCAGGGCCGATCTCCAGTACCATATCATTTTTGGTGATGTTGGCGGCAGCAATAATTTTATCGAGCACGTGTGTGTCTATCAGAAAGTTCTGGCCATATTTCTTCTGAAAAACAAAATTGTATTTTTTGATAATCTCAATTGTTTTTTGAGGACTGCCCAGTTTTGGTTCCATACAAAAGCCACCTGTCGGCGATGCCGTCTTTCTACGAAAATAATTTGTTTTGCTTTGAAGCTATTATATTCGTTTGCCGGCAGTTTTTCAATGGTTGGGTGGCAACTTTTTGTCATACGTGAATTGTATTTTTAAAATCTACTCTCCCCGAGTCTGCTAGACTTTAGTCT
>CAJUPI010000024.1 GCA_910588125.1 uncultured Lachnospiraceae bacterium | reverse complement strand
GAGTACGACCTTGCCAAGGTCGGGGTCGCGGGTTCGAGTCCCGTCTGTCGCTTTTAAAGAGGGTGATGCAAAATAAGTTGCCCTCTATTTTTTTATCTAGTGTCCGGCTGTTCACGAATATTCTGTTTGATATTGACGGACTTTGTCCGTTAAGAGCAGGCTGTGTGTATGTGAACCGTCCGAACACAGGATAAGAAAAATGGAGGGGGACTTATTTTGCATCGCCTTCTTTATGTGTCGTATTGTATTTCGTGTTGCACAAGGCTTTCAAAATATCCATCAATGCGATTTTGATTTTGTGGTTGATTTTGTCAGTTCCCGGACTTTCGACATGGAGAAGAAGAGCTATATAGCCAGCAGCACAAGCAGCCCGATTTCCATCCCCTGAATGATGCTAAGAATTTTCGAAGCCGGGAGGGAATTTCTTTACTTATGCCGTGGTATCAATCTTTTTTCTCTAACATTTTTAAATCCTCCTTTGGTTTTTATCAATTCTCGACAGTATGATTAAGTGAGGCCTGAAATATGTGAAAAACAAACAAATGTTCGTTATATATATTATATAAAGTGTCGGTTGATTTTTTACGCATAATGTCATATACTAAACATAAATAAAGTAATTTGTCTTAAGCAATTGAGGTTGTCAATTGCTTTACTTTGTTTATGGAGGTGAGAATGTGTATAATGTGATGGACGTAGCAAGATATGTTGTTAATTATTCCATAGAAATCGGTAGGCCGGTTAGCAATCTAAAATTACAAAAACTGCTTTATTTTATTCAGGTGGCTTTTATCAGCCAATATGGGCTACCTTGTTATGAAGAGCCGATAATACATTGGAGACATGGTCCCGTAGTTGAAAGTGTATATCAAAAATATAAAGCATATGGTGCAGAGAATATAACAGATAAGGAATTGGAATATTTTTCCTTTTCTTTTAATGTGGATACCAGATCATTTATGATAGAACCTAAAAAATATAATGAAAGCGTTTTCGAGTTTAGTCATTTAATGTTAATAAGGTCTATTATTGAATCTTATAAAGATACCTCTCCGTGGGAAATGGTTGATCTGACACATAAAGAAGAGCCTTGGAAAAGGACGGATAGGAATGAAGAAATCACGGTAAATATGATTAAGCAGTGCTATTCATAAACGATGTCATTAAGTTAATTTTCTCAGAAGGTACGCCATGGAACAAGGGGCGGGAAATGGCCTGTCACTTTTTCCGTGGCTGAGTATTCTCAGAGATAAACTTAATGACATTGATTCATAAATGGGGATTAAAAATTGAAAGAGTTATTACACAAAATCGGAACAGCAGAAATCTGTGATATTTCACAGTTGGATCTTTTATGTGATATTGTAAAGGAGTATTACACTAACAATAAGCGACATAAATATTCGGAAGTTTCAGCGTATTTGATGGAGACAGATGATATTGAGTACTTGTTAGAAAATTTAAGACAAATTCAAAGCAGACTGGGAGAATATCCAGAAGATGAACAAATATCCATGAAAGTATTTAAATTGATAGATCATATAACCCTGGAACTAAATAGGATAAAATACAATTCGAAGAATTTTAGTGAAATGAATCAGCTCTTTGCGGATAAAAGGTAATCAGAACATATGTACATAGAAAATGCCAGGAACCTTGAAATATCAAGACCTGGCACGTATCTGTATAAAGCAGATGACGGGAATCGAACCCGCCTCCTCAGCTTGGGAAGCTGATGTTCTACCAATGAACTACATCTGCGAACTTAATCATTATACTATAAGGTAAGAAAAAATTCAACCTTATTTTTGTAATAATTTGAAAAATTTTTGGCAAATAAAGAAAAAGGAAGCTTAACAAACGGAAAAAAATGTTATACAATAAATGACAGGCGCCATAAGAGCGATAGCAGAATAACCGCTACTCTCAGCGGACAAGGGGAATCTTGTGTTCCGTTGTCCGCTGAGGGTATCAGAAGCAGATATAGAAAAGATAAGGAGGACATCAAAATGAAAAGCCAAATCAGAAGAGAGGCAGCATTTCAGCTTTTGAGACAATACAATCAGGAACCGTTTCATATTTTACATGCATTGACTGTGGAAGGGATTATGCGCTGGTATGCAAGGGAATTGGGATATGGGGAGGATGAGGATTATTGGGGGATCGTTGGCCTGCTGCACGATATTGATTTTGAGCAGTATCCGGAACTGCATTGCGTGAAAGCGCCAGAGCTTTTGCGGGCGGCCGGTGCGGGTGAGGATATGATACATGCGATCTGTTCTCATGGTTATGGGCTATGCAGTGATGTAGAACCGGTGCATGAGATGGAGAAGGTTTTGTTTGCGTCAGATGAGCTGACAGGCCTGATTGGGGCGGCGGCACGGATGCGCCCGTCAAAGAGCACAAAGGATATGGAAGTGTCCAGCCTGAAAAAGAAATTTAAGGATAAGAAGTTTGCGGCGGGTTGCTCACGGGATGTCATTCGCCAGGGAGCAGAACGCTTGGGGTGGGAGCTGGACGAGCTGTTTGCCAGAACAATTGAGGCGATGCGTTTTTGCGAGGATTCTGTCAATGATGAGATGAAGATCATCTGAATGGTATCTTGGAGTATTTGAATACAGTCCAAGTTGAATTTCCGGACAGATTGTGTTATACTGAAAAAAGCGTGATTGTTCGAAGGACATTTTAAGAGAGATAGATGGCTGTGAGGAGGAATTAGGATGGAATTATTGTATTTTATGGGTGGCGTGCTGTTGATCATTATCTTTGCGGTGGTTGCCACTGTGACAACCGTGGCAAGTACGGCAGCGGCAATAGCGATGGAAGAGGAAGACGAGGAGGATTGAGCCGTTTTTCCCTGAAAATGTAAAGATGCCTGGCGATGCCTGAGGGGGCCGTCGGGCATCTTTTGATGTTGTGCGCCGGGCGGTACCTGTTTCCGAAAACCTTGAAGAGATGAAGAACTAAAAACAGAAAACCCACCGAGGGGTCGGTGGGTTTTCTGCATTACTTTTGGGAATGGTAGGTATACAAATAAAAGAAAATGGTTTTAGGGGGGCCTGCCAGAATTGCTTCTGGCAGGTATGAGTATGAAAAAGCTTTACAATTTCAAGTGTTAACTTGAAACAAAGGCTCATTACCCTCTCGGATAATGTAACTAAAGTATAAAAAATATTTGTGTCAAAAATGTGTCTCCATGATAAAAAAAATATAAACAAAATAAAAAATAAAAAAACCCTTTCAAAATAAGAGGTATTTGTATATAATAAAGAAAACTCAATGGAAAAGAATTCATTCGGGATTGGGGATTGATATCCGAAATTATTGTAAATACTGTAAGTAAAGGAAACAGAAGGAACAAACAGGAGGAAGAACACGTATGTTGGTATCCAATGATATTGGGATCGATTTAGGTACGGCAAGTATCTTGGTATATATAAAAGGGAAAGGCGTGGTATTGAAGGAGCCATCTGTGGTGGCCATAGACAGGGACTCCAGCAAGATCATGGCGATTGGTGAGGAAGCCCGGTTGATGATAGGCAGGACGCCGGGGAATATTATCGCGATCCGGCCATTGAGACAGGGGGTGATTTCTGATTATACCGTGACAGAGAAGATGTTGAAATATTTTATTACCAAAGCAGTGGGGAAGCGGACGCTGCGCAAGCCACGGATTGCGGTTTGTATTCCCAGCGGCGCCACCGAGGTGGAGCGAAAAGCAGTAGAAGATGCCACTTATAATGCCGGCGCCCGGGATGTGGCGATCATAGAAGAGCCGGTGGCAGCGGCGATCGGCGCCGGGATAGACATTTCCAAGGCATGTGGTAATATGATTGTAGATATTGGCGGAGGTACGGCGGATATTGCCGTTATTTCTTTGGGAGGCCCGGTGGTCAGCACTTCGATTAAGGTAGCAGGAGATGATTTTGATGAGGCCCTAGTGCGCTATATGAGAAAGAAGCATAACCTGCTCATCGGAGAGAGAACGGCGGAGGAAATAAAGATTAATATCGGCGCTGCTTATCGCCGGCCGGAGGTTTTGACGATGGAGGTACGGGGACGAAATCTGGTGACAGGATTGCCCAAAACGATTGTGGTAACCTCTGACGAGACATTGGAAGCTTTGCGGGAGCCTGCAATGCAGATTGTGGATGCCGTGCATAATGTTTTGGAGCGCACTCCGCCGGAATTGGCGGCGGATATTTTTGACCGTGGGATTGTCATGACGGGCGGTGGTGCATTGTTGAATGGCTTGGATCAACTGATTGAGGAGAAATCCGGCATTACGACTATGGTGGCGGAGGATCCGCTGACAGCGGTAGCGATTGGAACCGGGAAGTTTATTGAATTTCAACACGGGGATGTCAGAGCCTATGAGTATTAACTTCTAAAAACTTCAGAACAGATTTCGAATATCTGAATTCGGGACAGGCGTGATAATGCTTAGGAGAGACTCCGCACCGGGGATATGGCGCGGAGTTTTTCTGTCTGAGAAAGTGGCGGCTGGAAAATTTTGCAGATGATATCTTTAAGTGGAAAGGACAGTCCGGGTTTAAAACTGGAAAGAGGGCAGCAAGATGGCGGCAGTAAAAGGTTATGTGGAGAAAATTAAATTCCGGAACGAAGAAAATGGCTATTCTGTCCTGGAGGTAGGCGCTGAAGGAGAGGATTATGTGCTGGTGGGAACCTTTCCTTATATCAGCGAGGGGGATCTGGTAGAAGCAGAGGGGCGCATGATCGAGCATCCCATTTATGGGGAACAGCTTCAGGTGGAGCGCTATGAATTAAAAGCACCGGAGGATACAGCTTCTATGGAGAGATATCTTGGCTCCGGGGCGATTAAAGGAGTGGGGACGGCTTTGGCTGGCCGGATTGTACGGCGATTTAAAGCAGATACCTTTCGCGTTATAGAAGAAGAGCCGGAGCGCTTAGCCGAGGTGAAGGGAATCAGTGAAAAACTGGCGCGTTCCATCGCTGAACAGATGGAAGGGAAGAGGGAGATGCGCCAGGCCATGATGTTTTTGCAGGAGTATGGGATTTCCATGAATCTGGCGCTTAAGATATATCAGGAATATGGTATGGCATTGTATGGGATTATTCGTGAGAATCCTTATAAGCTGGCCGATGATATTCAGGGGGTCGGTTTTAAAATTGCCGATGAGATAGCTCAGCGGGTGGGGATCGTTGCTGATTCTGACTATCGGATTCGCAGTGGCATTTTTTATTGTCTGTTGCAGTCTGTTGTCAATGGTCATACCTATCTTCCGCAGGAGGAGTTGCTGAAAAATGCATCGGAATTGCTGCATGTAGATCCGGAAATTATGGAAACACATCTGATGGATTTACAGATGGAGAAAAAAATCGTGGTAAAGATCAACGAAGAGGAGGGGAACAGGCAAGAGGAAGGGGGGAAGGAAAGCCGTCATATATATGCGTCACAGTATTATTTTCTGGAGCTGAATACAGCACGGATGCTTCACGATCTGAATCTTCACGGGACAGAGCCGGAAAACGCTATCCGCAAAAGGCTGGAAGGGATTTGCGCCAGTGAGGGGATTGAAGCGGATGAAATGCAGATACAGGCAGTCATACAGGCAGTGAACAGCGGGCTGCTGATCATTACTGGCGGCCCGGGAACCGGCAAGACAACAACGATTAATACCATTATCCGTTATTTTGAACAGGAAGAGATGACGATTCTTTTGGCGGCTCCTACCGGAAGGGCAGCTAAGCGCATGACGGAAGCTACGGGATATGAGGCTAGGACGATTCATCGCCTGTTGGAGCTAAACGGAGTGCCGGATGATGAGAACGGTACTTCAGGAATGCGTTTTGAGCGGGGGGAGGAAAATCCTCTGGATGCGGATGCAATTATTATTGATGAGACTTCTATGGTGGATATTTATCTGATGCATGCGTTGCTAAAAGCAGTGGCGCCGGGGACCCGTCTGATTCTGGTGGGGGATGTGAATCAGTTGCCGAGTGTGGGGGCAGGAAATGTTCTGCGGGATATGATTGCTTCTGAGGCGTATCCAGTGGTGCGCCTGCACCGTATCTTCCGTCAAGCAGCGGAAAGTGATATTATTGTCAATGCTCACCGGATTAATGGCGGAGAACAGATTCCTCTCGGCAAACCCAGCAAGGATTTTCTGTTTATTCGCGGGACGCAGCCGGATGCGATCATTCGTTCGATGATTGCGCTGGTGACGGAAAAGCTTCCGGGTTATGTCCATGCGGATCCATTCGATATTCAAATTATGACACCTATGCGAAAAGGCGCCCTGGGGGTGGAGCGCCTCAATAGTGTTTTGCAGCAGTATCTCAATCCGGCGACCTCTTCCAGAGTCGAGAAAGAGGCCGGCGGTGTCATATACCGGACCGGTGATAAAGTAATGCAGATCAAGAACAACTATCAATTGGAGTGGGAGATCCGTAACGGTTCCGGGATTGTGACGGATTCCGGAACCGGTGTGTTTAATGGCGATATTGGCAGGATTCGGGAGATCAATACTTTTGCAGAAAATATGACAGTAGAGTTTGATGAAGGAAAGATGGTTGAATACAGTTTCCGGCAATTGGAAGAGTTGGAGCTGGCATATGCTATTACCATACATAAATCCCAGGGGAGTGAATACCCGGCGGTAGTGATCCCGATTCATTCCGGGCCACGGATGCTGATGACCAGAAATCTGATTTACACAGCCGTTACACGGGCACGGATTTGCGTCTGCCTGGTTGGTGTGCCGGATACGTTTCAGCAGATGGTGGATAATGAGCTGGAGCAACGGCGTTATACTGGTTTGTGCACCCGTATTCAGGAGATTATGGAAGCTTCTTTGCCTGCCGAATAAAGGAAGGCGGGGAGAGGATTCGGAAACAAGGATAAGAGAGGGGGAGATACTATTATCTGGAATATTTTATTTCCACGCAGGTGCCCGGTTTGCGATGGGATTGTTGTCCCGCCAGGAGAGCTAATCTGCCAAAGCTGTATGCCTTATTTGTCGCCAGTGAGCCAGCCAGCCTGTCGGAAATGTGGCAAGGAGGTGTTCGGAGACCGTCAGGAATATTGTCCGGATTGTATCCGTCACAAAAGAAGCTTTGATTCCGGCGCCGCACTTTTGAATTATAATGAGGCCGCCCGTCATTCGCTGGCGGCCATCAAATACAAAAATCGCAGGGAATATCTTGATTTCTATGGCACGGCTATGCAGCACCGCTTTCGGAAAATGATTCAGCACTGGCAACCGGATTTTCTGATTCCCGTACCAATCCATCCCTCCCGTCGCCGGCAGAGAGGGTTTAATCAGGCTGAGGAGCTGGCAATCCGTCTCGGCAGGGCCTGGGATATTCCAGTGGAGACAAAATTGCTTCTTCGTATTCGCAAAACCGTACCGCAGCGGGATTTAAACCCATCAGAGCGTTTGAAAAATCTGCAAGAGGCATTTCAGATTCATCCGTCCTGTGCAAACGGAAGGAAGGGCGAAAAAGAGCCCCGCGCAGGAATGCCGGAATGTGTGGTTTTGATCGATGATATCTACACTACCGGAAGCACGATAGAAGCCTGTACACGCGTTCTGAAAGGAGCCGGAGTGAAAGAAGTTCATTATCTGGCAATTGCGATTGGGTATGGAACATAAAGCCAGAAGCGAGAAGCGATAAATTGTAAGAAAATGATTGACGTCATCTCCTTGTTGTGCTATAGTAAAAAAGCGAATGGAAGAGCTTAGGTCTTTTTTTTATGCTCAAAAAAAGGCTGTAACCTAACAAAATTTGAGTGGAGGTGGAAGTTGTGCGCACAAGAATTACACTGGCATGTACAGAATGTAAGCAGCGGAATTACAACATGACGAAGGATAAGAAAACCCATCCGGATCGCATGGAAACCAAGAAGTACTGCAGATTTTGCAAGACACATACCTTGCATAAGGAAACCAAGTAAGGAGTGTGAATCATGGCAGAGACTACGAATACTGCAAATACTGCAAAAGCTCCTAAGCCGAGCTTTATAAAGGGCCTCAAGGCTGAGTTCAGGAAGGTTGTCTGGCCGGATCAGGAGACAGTTGCCAAACAGAGTGCTACGGTGGTCGTAGTTACGGTTTTGTTGGGAACCGTCATTGCACTTCTGGATTTTGCTATCAAAAAGGGTCTCGACATTATTTTGTTTTTAGGATAAGGGAGATATCTATGGCAGACGCGAAATGGTATGTGGTGCATACCTATTCAGGCTATGAGAACAAAGTAAAGGTGGACATTGAGAAGACCATCGAAAACCGCAATCTGCAGGAGCAGATCCTGGAAGTTTCTGTTCCCATGTTGGAAGTTGCCGAGATGAAGAACGGCGTGGAGAAGCTGGCAGATAAAAAGATGTTTCCGGGTTATGTGCTGATCCATATGGTGATGAATGATGATACCTGGTATGTAGTGCGGAATACTCGCGGTGTAACGGGCTTTGTAGGTCCGGGATCGAAGCCCGTACCCTTAAGCGATGAGGAGATGGCAGGACTCGGATTTGCCCGGAAGGATGTGGTGGCGGAATACGAGGTGGGCGATACGATTGTGGTTACCGCCGGCGCGTGGAAGGATACTATCGGAGCTGTCAAGTCCATCAATGAAGGCAAGAAGACTCTTACGATCAATGTTGAGATGTTTGGCCGCGAGACGCCGGTCGAGCTGAGCTTTACAGAAGTGAGGAAAATGTAGCGCAATTATGCGCATTGACTTAAAAAGTCAGGCGGCATCTGCCGCAAGGGAACAAAGTGGGAGGGACATCCCCGACAATACCACAATATAGGAGGTCATTATCATGGCAAAGAAAGTAACTGGTTATATTAAATTACAGATTCCGGCAGGCAAGGCAACTCCGGCTCCGCCAGTAGGTCCCGCGCTGGGCCAGCATGGTGTTAATATTGTACAGTTCACCAAGGAGTTTAATGCAAGAACTGCTGATCAGGGTGATCTGATCATCCCGGTAGTAATCACTGTATATGCGGACAGAAGCTTCAGCTTTGTTACTAAGACTCCGCCGGCAGCCGTACTGCTGAAGAAGTACTGCAAGATCAAATCCGGTTCCGCAGCTCCCAATAAGACCAAGGTGGCTACCATTTCCAAGGCAGACCTGCAAAAGATCGCCGAGACTAAGATGCCTGACTTAAATGCAGCAAGCTTAGAGGCGGCTATGAGCATGATCGCAGGCACAGCACGGAGTATGGGTATCACTGTTGGAGAATAATTGCGTCAGGAATACCATGGACGCAGGGTGAAACAGGCGAAACGCGGCTGTCACCGTATATGAATAACGTGGGAGGGACATCCCCGACAATACCACTAGGAGGTCATTGATATGAAACATGGAAAAAGATATCTTGAGGCGGCTAAAAATGTAGACCGCTCTGTACTTTATGATACAGCAGATGCTATCGCACTGGTAAAAAAGAGTGCGGTTGCCAAGTTTGACGAGACGGTAGAAGCCCACATCCGTACTGGCTGTGATGGCCGTCATGCAGATCAGCAGATCCGTGGTGCAGTTGTACTGCCTCATGGTACTGGTAAAGTGGTCCGTATTCTGGTATTTGCCAAAGGCGTAAAAGCTGACGAGGCTCAAGCAGCCGGAGCGGATTATGTAGGAGCTGAAGAGCTGATCCCGAAGATTCAGAATGAAGGATGGCTGGATTTTGATGTGGTTGTGGCTACCCCGGATATGATGGGTGTGGTTGGCCGTCTGGGCCGTGTACTTGGTCCGAAAGGCCTGATGCCAAACCCGAAGGCTGGTACTGTAACCATGGATGTGACCAAGGCGATCAATGATATCAAGGCTGGTAAGATTGAATACAGGCTTGACAAGACCAATATTATCCATGTGCCGGTTGGCAAAGCTTCCTTTACGGAAGAGCAGTTAGCGAACAACTTCCAGACGCTTATGGATGCAATCATTAAGGCAAGGCCCAGTGTTTTGAAGGGAACATTTATTAAGAGTGTTACTCTGACTTCCACCATGGGGCCGGGCGTGAAGCTGAATGTGACTAAGCTGATGTCTTAGGAGTGGCTGAGGCAGCCTTGTTTGACGATTCCATTATATGATTTGACTTAGAAAAGAGAGACACCCGAGTTTATCTGACAAAGAGGATAGGGTGTCTTTTAATCTATTTATTATTGAGGAAAAAATGAAAAAGAAAACCTTTCTTATTACAACATCTATATTTATGCTGCTTTTTGTCATGACAAGCTATGCGCGGCCGCAGAAGATGGAGGACGGTAATATTTTTGATTCGGAATTTTATTCGCGGCAATATCCGGATATTGCCGCCGCTATCGGGACAGACACAGCCAAGCTCTATCAACACTATTTATCCAGCGGAAAAGCAGAAGGCAGAGAGGCTTATGCCAATGAAAAACAGGCAAAAATTATTAACATTTCCAGCACAGCTTTATCAAAGGATGATCTCTACGAGTACGATAACGGGCTTATTGTACGTGTAGCCAAGTACAGGGATATTATTTTTGACATGGGAGGCTATGATAAACCGCTTCCGTCACAATATATAATTGTCCGTACGGATTTCAGCGACGGGCTCCGTGATACGGATCATAATGGCATTGATGACAGAGATCCCATGAATGGCTGTGGGTATACGGATTTGAATTACAATGGCGTTGCCGACGGCGCTTCTGTTGACTTAAGTACGGTGCCGGAAGAGTTTCGCTGGTATTTTGCAGATACAGAGTCATTTTTAGGGGAGGATAAGCTATTGGGCTACCGGTTGTGTGAGCACAATGTGGTCGGAGGGCTGGATCTTTGCGCGGAATGTATTGAATGGATGAAGCTGCATCCCATCACAATTTACTAAATTTACCAAAAGATAACTTTGTGATTGACAAGAATGAAGGGCTATGTTATACTGCTAAAGTATTGACTGCCGAAGACAGCAGGTGCCGTAAGGCATAAGGTAAAGCCGCCTGCCGAGGAAATATACAAAGCCATTGATTATAGTGATTTTGTAGAGCCTCTGTGTCGTCTGTGCGATACAGAGGTTTTTTCTCAATAGGGAAAGCAGTCGAGAAAATCTGACAGGAGGTAGATATTCATGGCAAAAGTTGAGTTGAAACAGCCGATTGTAGCTGAGATTTCCGAACTGCTGAATGGCGCTGCATCTGCCGTGGCGGTGGATTATCGCGGACTGACCGTTGCCCAGGATACAGAGCTTCGTAAGCAGCTGAGAGAAGCCGGTGTTGCTTATAAGGTATATAAGAACACCCTGATCCGGCGTGCAGCGGAGGGGACGGATTTTGCTGCTCTCGATCCCCATCTGGAAGGACCGACCGCAATCGCTGTTTCCAAGGACGATGCTACGGCACCCGCCCGTATTTTGGCTGAGTTTGCAAAGAAGGCTGACAAGCTGGAGATCAAGGCTGGTGTAGTGGAAGGCACATATTATGATGCCAAGGGTATGCAGGCAATTTCGAGCATTCCTTCCAGAGAGGTTTTGCTGGGACGGTTGTTTGGCAGCATGAAGTCCCCGATTGCAAACCTTGCCCGCGTGCTGAATCAGGTTGCTGAGAAGCAGGGTGAGAGCGCATAATTCCGGGATGGTGTCACAGGGCTGACACATGTAAAAAATATTGACAAATAAAAACTAAATGGAGGAAATAAAAATGGCAAAGTTAACTACTGCTGAGTTTATCGAAGCAATTAAAGAGTTATCTGTTCTGGAACTGAATGATTTAGTGAAGGCTTGTGAGGAAGAGTTTGGCGTGTCCGCTGCTGCTGGTGTAGTTATGGCTGGTCCTGCTGGCGCTACTGAGGAGAAAGAAGAGAAGACAGAGTTTGATGTTGAGCTGACTGAGGTTGGCCCGAACAAGGTTAAGGTTATCAAAGTGGTTCGTGAAGCTACCGGCCTGGGCCTGAAAGAGGCGAAGGATGTGGTAGACGGCGCTCCGAAGGTAGTGAAGGAAGGCGCTTCCAAGGAAGAGGCGGAAGAGCTGAAGACGAAGCTGGAGGCCGAAGGTGCAAAGGTTACCCTGAAGTAAGAGACTGTCAAGAACGGCTTTGGCAGAGGAGCTTAAGGAATCGGGAGGAAGTGGATACCTGCATTCTGCGGGTATTCATTTCCTTTTTTTGATTTCCCCGGCTATTTAATGACTTTACAGAAGAATGCAGTCTGCTACAGAAAAGTTGAAATTAATAGAGACTTATGTCATCTAAAAAATGGAGTTTATGTATAAAAATATCCGTAAAAGGGAAAAAAGAAGAAAATGGAGGGGAGCTTCTCTGACTTCAAACCACGATTTTTCGCGGTTTTTCTGTGTCGCTTGTAACCTGGAGGCGAGATTTTGGAACCAAGGGATAAATTTATAAAAACTTTATAGTAATTGCTCGAAAAATAGCGTAAAACCCTTGACAGGGGTAAAAATCAATGATAAGATTAGCTAGTATTTTCACATGAGCTATTGATTCACATATTTGTGTAAGTCATGAAGTTAGTCTCATGATTTACACAAATATGTGATTTTTATTTCTGGGGAAATACGAAAATAAATGGTAGGAGGTACCCATTATGAATAACGGTACAGTAAAGTGGTTCAACGCAACTAAAGGCTATGGATTCATTACGAATGATGCGACAGGCGAGGAAGTGTTTGTACATTTTTCCGGTATTGTGGCAGATGGTTACAAGACCCTGGAAGACGGGCAGAAGGTGACCTTTGATACTACAGAGGGAAATCGTGGTGTACAGGCAGTAAATGTACATGTAGTAGCTTAATGAGTCTGAAAGAGAGGCGGCTGCAGCGCTGGAGAAGGAACTCCGGCTATGCAGCCGCTTTTGTTTTGGGTATAATCGGACATCAAAAAATGTAAATACTTACAAAATATCGGAAATGCTCTTGCAATAAAGAAAAAGATGGTGTATGATTTATCGTATAAACCATATATATTGTTTGGTTGTTTGAAATGTAAGCACTTACAAAAAGCTTTCCAGTATAACACCAGCAGTATAGGCAATGGAAAAATAAAAGACGGAGGTTACAGGTGATGAGCAATAAAAAGGAGACAGTGATTCAGTTTGGCGAAGGCGGTTTTCTGCGGGGGTTTGTGGATTATTTTTTCCAGAAGATGAGGGATCAGGGGCTGTTTGACGGATCCGTAGTGGTAGTACAGCCAATTGAGCGGGGAATGTGTGAATTGTTGGAAAAGCAGGGTTGTGAGTACAATCTGTTCCTGCGGGGAATCGATGGCGGAGAGGTGGTTGACGAGCATACTCATATTCAGGTGATATCCAGGTGTGTGAATCCATATACCGATTATGAAAGCTATATGGCGTTAGCCGAGAATCCGGACTTTCGGTTTATTGTATCCAATACCACAGAGGCAGGTATTGAGTTTGTACCCGATAATAAATTTGAAGATACTCCGGCAAAGACTTTTCCGGGCAAGTTAACTCAGCTTTTGTACAAGAGATATCAGCTGGGCTTAAAGGGATTCATTATTTTGTCCTGTGAGCTGATTGATCATAACGGGGAAGAGCTGGAGAAATGCTGTCTGCAATATGCGGATCTGTGGGAGTTGGGAGAGGAATTCAAGACCTGGATGAAGAATGAGAATGATTTCTGTTCGACGCTGGTAGATCGGATTGTAACCGGTTTTCCGCGGGATGAGCACGAAGCTCTGTGTAAGAGGATCGGAGAACAAGATAATATGATGGATACGGCAGAGATATTCCATCTGTGGGTGATCCAGGGACAGCATGAAGACGAGTTGCCGCTGCAAAAGGCCGGTTTTAATGTGGTTTGGACCGATAATGTAGATCCCTACAAAAAGCGTAAGGTGAGAATTCTCAATGGCGCTCATACATCGATGGTCCTGGGAGCACATTTATATGGGCTGGAGACGGTCGGTGAATGTCTGAAAGATGAGAAGGTTTCCGGATTGTTAAAAAAATGTATTTTTGAAGAAATCATTCCCACTATTGGGGATACCGAAGATAACCGGCGTTTTGGCGAAGCGGTCCTGGAGCGCTTTTCTAATCCGTTTATTAAGCATCTGCTATTATCGATTGCCTTAAATTCTGTGTCCAAATTTAAGGCAAGAGTGCTGCCGACGATTTTAGAGCACAAAGAGCAGTTTGGTGTGTATCCTCAGGGCCTGACTTTCTCTTTGGCTGCGCTTATTGCATTCTATCATACCGATGCAGCGAATGACAGCGAAGATGTGGTTAAGTTTATGAAGGATGCCTCTGTGGAAGATGTGCTCAAAAAACAAGAATATTGGGGACAGGATTTGAGTGATATGCAAACAGAGGTTCAAAAATGGTATGATAAGATTCAGGCAGATGGTATGGCCAGGGCATATGACGAGGTTCTGGCATGATGTTTTGAAGCCTTAAGCTTTAGGATGAATCCGGTATCAGTCTGGCAAAACAGGCGATTTTTCGTCGGCTTTTGCCGGACTGATTTTTTATCTCAATCAATGAGCAATTCATCTACGGTCACAAACCGATACCCTTCAGCCGTCAGTTGATCTATAATTTCCAGGGCCGCCTCTACGGATTCGGGAAAAATATCATGCATTAAAATGATATCCCCGTTTCGAACTTTATTTTCCACCAGATTGACAATCCGGGCTGTATTTTGCAGTTTCCAGTCCAGAGAATCCACAGACCAGAAAACCGTGGTCAAATCCAGCCGGCACTCCAGGTTCTCATTCCAATCGCCATAAGGAGGCCGTAAATACTTTGGACGGTTGCCGGTGATATTTTCAATGATTTGTTCTGTGTGTTCCACTGCTTCGCATACCATATCTTCCGCGGCTTTTGTCAACGGGATATGCCGGTAGCTGTGATTTCCGATCAGATGGCCTTCCTGCTGCATCCTGAGAACCAGGTCTTCATTCCCGCTGATATTTTGGCCCATCAAAAAGAAAGTAGCTTTTACTCCGCGTTTCTGCAATCCGTCCAGCAACTGTACAGTATAAGTTTCATGTGGCCCGTCATCAAATGTCAAGGCCACAATCTTTTCTTCAGCCCCCGGATGAATGGCTGCCATAGGAACTGTCTGATGCTTTTGCGGGAAACGGTTATCATTTCCTCGATAGCGGATCATTCCGATTCCGGTTCCCAGGAGAATGCCGTCTGCCATCAAAACGGCCATCAGTAAAGTGATTTTTCGTTTTAGCTTCCATCTATCCCAGAACATTTGAGTATCCACCTCTCTTCTTGCCCGTTTTTTCCCATTGAGCGTCCGCCCGATGAGGGAAACGGATAAAATAATATATGATATCACACGGTATTTCAGTCCGGTTGACATCCCTCCTTTCAGGGGATATACTGAAAAAAGAAAAAGTGCCAGCCTATGGGTTGGAGAAAATGAGGTATTTTATGGATTTGTTTGACTATATGAGAAGTACGGCCCAGGAAAAGGAATCCCCTCTTGCTTCCCGCATGCGGCCGCGCACCCTTGATGAGGTAGTGGGGCAGCAGCATTTGCTGGCAAAGGACAAGCTGCTCTATCGGGCGATTCGGGCGGATCAGCTGGGGTCTGTCATTTTTTATGGTCCGCCGGGAACAGGCAAGACAACCCTGGCTAAGGTTATTGCCAATACAACCAGTGCCGAATTTCGCCAGATTAATGCAACGGTAGCAGGAAAAAAGGATATGGAAGAGGTGGTGAAGGCGGCAAAGGATGCCTTGGGAATGTATGGGAAAAAAACCATTTTGTTTGTAGACGAAATTCATCGTTTCAATAAAAGCCAGCAGGATTATCTTCTTCCCTTTGTAGAGGACGGGACTTTGATTTTGATTGGCGCCACTACAGAAAATCCTTATTTTGAGGTCAATGGGGCGCTTCTGTCCCGATCACTCATTTTTGAGCTGAAGCCTTTGGAGAGGGAGGATGTGGAAAAATTGATCTGCCGGGCCGTATCGGATAAGGAACGGGGGATGGGGAGTTATCATGCGGTGATTGATAAAGATGCTGCGGAATTTTTGGCTGATGTGGCTGGCGGAGATGCGAGAGCTGCTTTGAATGCCGTGGAGCTGGGAGTATTGACGACCGAACGGAATGTTGTGGATGATACGATCCATATTACGCTGGAAGTGGCGCAGGAGTGTATTCAAAAACGAGCAGTCCGCTACGATAAAGACGGGGATAATCATTACGACACAATCTCAGCGTTCATCAAAAGCATGAGAGGATCGGATCCGGATGCCGCGGTATATTATTTGGCAAGAATGCTGTATGCCGGCGAAGATGTCCGGTTCATTGCCCGGCGGATTATGATTTGTGCGTCTGAGGATGTGGGAAATGCAGATCCGCAGGCGCTGACAGTGGCAGTAAGCGCGGCCCAGGCAGTAGAACGAATCGGTATGCCGGAAGCGCAGATTATTCTGGCGCAGGCTGTGACTTATGTGGCGACAGCGCCCAAAAGCAATGCGGCAGTATGTGCAATCAGTGAAGCGATGGATGCGGTAAAAAATCAACGGGGAATGCAGGTGCCCGCGCATCTGCAGGATGCACATTATAAAGGCTCGGCGGATCTGGGACGTGGCACAGGGTATCAATATGCCCATAACTACCCCAATCATTATGTAAAGCAGCAATATCTGCCGGACGGTATGGAAGGGCAGAGCTTTTATCATCCGGCTGATAGCGGTTATGAAAAGAAAATTCAGGAACATATGCGGTTTTTAAGAAAAAGCGTGTCAGATTTGTCGTGACAGCAGGATTCGAAAAAATCCCTCTTTCTTTTTTGTTAAAATCGTTATATAATATCCATATATGGGACGGGGGATGCCAAACCTATTCCCCCGTAATCTGTCATCAGGTTTTTCTGGAGTCATTTATTACCCCTTAGCAATGATTGATCAGGTGAGCAAAGCATAGTTTGCCTACAAAAGAAGCCAAAGAGAACAAAATTTCATATTTTAGAAATGGAGAGCATTATTTATGAGAGAAAAATTACAAACATTGCCTCTTGCTGAATTGCGTGAGCTTGCAAAGGCACAAAAAATTAAAGGTTGGAGCACTATGCGGAAGGCTGAATTGATCGATATTCTGTGCAGTGCTGCCGAGCGGGAAGAGATCATCAAAACTGCAGTGGCCCCGCCATCTCCAAAGCCCCAGAATGAAGGAAAGAGTGAGGAGAGAAGCCCCGGTGCAGGCAAGCCCCAGGCGCGTCCGGTACGGGATAACCGTCAGGCGGAAGCACTGAGTCCCCAGGAGGTTGCCGAGTTAGACAGCGGTATCGGTGCGAATGGGATTTTGGAGGTAATGCCAGATGGCTTTGGATTTATCCGGTGTGAGAATTTTCTTCCCGGAGAAAATGACGTATATGTGGCGCCGTCCCAGATTCGCCGTTTCAACTTAAAAACGGGCGATATTATTGTGGGAAACCGCCGGGTAAAGACGGCGGCAGAGAAATTTGCGGCCCTTTTATATATAAAAAATGTGAACGGCTATCCAATCAGCGTGATTGAAAAGCGTCCGAATTTTGAGAATCTGACGCCGGTTTTTCCGGATGAACGGCTGCATATGGAGACGATGGGGAAGACATCTACAGCGATGCGGGTGTTGGATCTGCTGTCGCCGATTGGCAAGGGGCAGCGTGGTATGATCGTCTCTCCGCCAAAGGCTGGTAAGACCACTTTGCTCAAGCAGGTGGCCCAGGCCATAACAACCAACCATTCCGATATGCATTTGATTATCCTGTTGATTGATGAGCGGCCGGAAGAGGTTACCGATATCAAGGAATCTGTGACAGGCGAAAATGTAGAGGTGATTTATTCTACCTTTGACGAGCTGCCGGAGCGACATAAACGAGTGTCAGAGATGGTGATCGAGCGGGCGAAGCGTCTGGTGGAGCACAAGAGGGATGTGATTATCCTTCTGGACAGCATTACCCGCCTGGCCAGAGCATACAACCTGGTGGTGCCGCCCAGCGGACGGACGCTTTCCGGAGGCCTGGATCCGGCGGCATTGCATATGCCAAAGCGTTTCTTTGGAGCGGCGAGGAACATGAGGGAGGGGGGCAGCCTGACGATTTTGGCCACGGCACTGGTAGATACCGGAAGCCGTATGGATGACGTGATTTATGAGGAATTCAAAGGCACTG
The DNA here is from genome assembly GCA_910588125.1 of uncultured Lachnospiraceae bacterium. Taxonomy (GTDB): domain Bacteria; phylum Bacillota; class Clostridia; order Lachnospirales; family Lachnospiraceae; genus Brotaphodocola. The sequence continues at coordinate 24,639 of CAJUPI010000024.1, read as the reverse complement.
GTAATATGGAGCTTGTTTTGGATCGCAAGTTGTCTGAAAAGAGAATTTTCCCGGCTATTGATATTTTAAAGTCTGGCACTCGGAGAGATGATCTGCTTCTTACACAGGAGGAGGCAGAGGCAGTGGACATCATCCGCAAGGCAACCAATACCTTAAAGCCGGAGGATGCTGTGGAGAAGGTTTTGGATCTGTTTACCAAGACCAGAAACAACCGTGAATTCGTGGAAAACGCCAAGAGAATCCGATTTTATTGATGATTTTTCACTTGCAAATCACAAAGCTTTATGATATACTTACAAAGCTATTTATAGACGTGGGGTGATTTTAACAGTACAAGAGAGACTGTTAGAGGATCACAGGACGATATAATTGAAAAGTAAAGAGGTGAAAATCATGAAAGAGGGTATCCATCCCGCCTATTATCAGGCAAAGGTGACTTGCAACTGCGGCAATGAGTTTGTTACCGGTTCCACCAAGAAAGAGATTCACGTGGAGATCTGCTCCAAGTGTCACGCTTTCTATACGGGCCAGCAGAAGACGGCAGCAGCGCGCGGCCGTATCGACAAGTTCAACAGAAAGTATGGCATCAATGCATAAAAGCAGTAAGAGCGCGAAGTAAGGTTGAGACTTAAGTGGAGACACTTTGGCTCAACCTTCTTTTATTCTTAATTCACAAAAATGCGTATGGCAAATGCGTGGTGAGGCTTTACAGCAGCGGAAAGAAAGGAGTTTTCATGAAGTATTCCGGAATCGGCGGGCAGGCTGTTATAGAAGGAATTATGATGAAGAATAAACAGGAATATGCTACGGCGGTGCGCAGGCCGGATGGAGAGATCGAGGTTAAAAAGGATCGTTATGTCAGCATGACGGAGAAGGCGCCGTTATGTGCCTTGCCATTTGTACGAGGGATATTCAGCTTTATCGATTCGATGGTGTTGGGAATGCGGACGCTGAGCTTTTCAGCCAGTTTTTTCGAGGACGATGAGGATTCGGAACCCGGAAGGCTTGAGCTTTGGCTGGATAAAGTGTTTGGAGAAAAAGTAGAGAAGGCGCTGATGGCGTTTGTGATGGTTTTTTCCGTAATAATGGCAATTGGGATTTTTATGGTACTGCCGTTGCTGATTGCCAATGTTTTTCGAAGATTTGTCGCTTCAGCGACCGTGATGGCAGTGCTGGAGGGATGCATCCGAATTGGGATTTTTGTGGCTTATATCAAGTTGATTTCCCGGATGGAAGATATCCGCCGTACTTTCATGTATCATGGGGCGGAGCATAAGTGCATTAATTGCCTTGAACATGGCATGACGTTGAATGTAGAGCATGTACGTCAGAGCTCCAAGCAGCACAAACGCTGCGGGACCAGCTTTTTGATTATTGTGATGGTGATCAGTATCTTGTTTTTTATGGTGATCCGTGTGGATACAATATGGCTGCGAATGCTTAGCCGGGTGCTTCTGATCCCGGTGATTGCCGGTGTCTCTTATGAGTTTTTGCGGCTGGCCGGACGGAGCGATTCCAGGATTGTGAATCTTCTCAGCAAGCCGGGAATGTGGATGCAGAATCTGACCACCAGCGAGCCAGACGACGGTATGATTGAGGTGGCAATCGCGGCGGTTGAGGCGGTTTTTGATTGGAAAGCATATCTCAGAGAGAATTTCCCGGAAACAGAACTTTCCGGGGAACGCTTCGGACAGACAGAAAAAACAGTCTCTGCCGGCTCAGAAGAAGAGAAAGGCCAGGAATCAGGGGGCAAAGAGCCGGGGCCAGGGAAGCCATGACTTTGTTTCGCCTTTTGACAGAAGGGACTAAGGTGCTTGAGAGGGTCGGTGTTCCGGATGCAGGACAAGATGCCAGACAGCTTTTGCTGGCGGCTTTTCAGCTGGATATGGTACATTTCCTGATGAACCGGATGCAGGAGCTAGAAGAGAACCGCCGCAACCAGATGTCAACAAAGCTTTATCGGGAGATGATTGACCGGCGCCGCCGCCGGTGCCCTTTGCAGCAGATTTTAGGCAGCCAGGAATTTATGGGATTGGAGTTTTATGTAAATCGTCATGTGCTGATTCCCAGGCAGGATACGGAAACGTTGGTAGAACAGGTATTGGCTGATATGGAAAATCAAAAAGGCAAAGAGCGGATGATGGGAAGAAGCTTGTTGGATCTATGTACCGGTTCCGGCTGCATAGCAATCAGCCTGGCGGCAAAAGGGGGATTTCAAAGGATAACGGTTACGGATATTTCAGAGGAAGCGCTGAAAGTGACGGAGAGAAATATAAAGACGTTGTTGCCGGGCTGGCGGCTTTCGTGGGGAGCCGTCCAGTGGCGGGAGATATTGGATGCCGCAGAAAACGTGGCGGAGATTCTGCGGGGGGATTTGTTTTTGGCCCTGCCGGAGGATGGCAGGAAATATGATATCATCACGGCAAACCCGCCGTATATTCCGACCGTGATGATATCTGCTTTGGAGCCGGAGGTTCGGGAGCATGAGCCGCTTGTGGCATTAGACGGCGCCGGGGACGGATTGAGCTATTATAAAAGGATCATGGCCAAAGCCGGCGGATATTTAAAGCCGGGGGGCCGGATATATCTGGAGATCGGGTTTGATCAGGGAATGGCAGTCAGCGGATTGCTGGAAATTGCCGGTTATGAGAGGATTCGCGTGCATAAGGATCTCCCGGGAAAAGACAGAGTGGTTGCTGCTACCTGGCCGGGCAGCGAAAGAGGCAGAAAGACGGAGTAATTGCTGTAAAAAGGGTTGCATGAGAAGAATATACAACCAGGAGGGATTGAGATGTTTGACCGATTAGATGATATGTTGATCCATTATGAGGAGATCATGCAGGAGTTGAATGAGCCGGGGGTGACCGAGGATCAGGGGCGGTTTCGCAGGCTGATGAAGGAACAATCGGATCTGGCGCCTGTGGTGGAAGCTTATCAGGATTATAAACGGGCGAAACAGGATATCGAAGACAGTCTGGCACTTTTGGATGAGGAAAGTGACGAGGAAATGCGGGAAATGGCTAAGGAGGAATTGTCAGACGCCAAAAAAAGGGTCGAGCTGTTGGAACAGGATTTGAAAATCCTGCTTCTGCCCAAGGATCCGAATGATGATAAAAATATTATTCTGGAAATTCGTGCCGGGGCCGGTGGGGACGAAGCGGCATTGTTTGCTTCGGAGTTATATCGCATGTATGTGAATTATGCAGAAGGCCAGCGATGGAAGGTGGAGTTAGTCAGCCTGAATGAAAACGGGATCGGCGGCTTTAAAGAAGTGGTTGCCATGATCACCGGCAAGGGAGCCTATTCCCGCATGAAATATGAGAGTGGCGTTCACCGGGTACAGAGGGTGCCGGAGACGGAGTCAGGGGGACGGATCCATACTTCGACGGCTACGGTGGCTGTGATGCCGGAAGCGGAGGAGGTGGATGTACAGGTGGATATGAATGAGTGCCGCATTGATGTCATGCGTGCTTCTGGAAACGGAGGCCAGTGTGTCAATACGACGGATTCCGCGGTTCGCCTGACCCATATTCCCACCGGGATTGTGATTTACAGCCAGACTGAAAAATCTCAGCTTCAGAATAAAGAGAAGGCATTCCGGCTGTTGCGCTCCAAATTGTACGATCTGGAGATGGAAAAAAAGATGAGCGCGGAAGCGGCTGAGCGGCGCAGCCAGATTGGAACAGGAGATCGGTCTGAAAAAATACGTACCTACAATTTCCCTCAGGGCAGGGTGACAGAACACAGGATAAAATTGACTCTCTATAAAATAGATTCAATTATGAATGGAGATATCCAGGAACTGATTGACAGCCTGATTGCCGCTGACCAGGCGGCAAAACTGGCAAAAATGGGAGAAACACCATAAAAAGGAAAACGTTTGTTTAAATTTTTGAAAAATATGTTTCAAAATTTTGTAATTTGTGGTAAGATATAGGATATCTATTACCAAAAAGGTTTGAACCTTGATGACAGGGGGCTTACAAAATATGGCAATATCCTATAAAAGCAAGTTATATGATAAAGAACGCATTTTTACTGTAGCAGTAGACAGGCATGGGGAACAGCCGCTGGAAGGAGTCCTGCACCAGGGAGATCAGCCAATGGGAACCTGCTTTACCGGTTATTATGAGCTTGCTTGGCAGATGGAACAATATTTTGCAAAGCTGCAGTATCCGAGAACCGTGATGGACCGGCGGGAATTGCGCAGTGTCCGGGAGGATGGCGCACAGAGAGAAGTTACAAGAGAAGCAAAGCGAAGGGAAGGCAGAGCCGGTACTTTTACTATTCGGGTCACTCAGCGTCAAAATGCCAGTTGGCAGGGAACCGTGAGGAACACGGCCGGGAGAGCCTTTCATTTTTCCAGTTTCCTGGATCTGGTAGGCTGGCTGGAAACGGATTTAAGAGCGGGATCGGAGACCGAAGCTCCAGAGACAGAGGCAAGTCCGCAGAGGGTGGAGGAATATTTGCGAATTGTGATGAATTGCCCGGAGATGATGAAGGTTTTGCCGGATACTCTGGTATATCGCTTCCGCAAAGAAAAGAGAAGCCAGACTTTTATGATCCGGCCGATGTTTTATGAACATAACACCTGCCAGGGGAGCATATACTGGAAGGAACATCGGAAGCAGGTCAGTTTTCGCAGCTTCCTGGAGCTGATCAGTATGATAGGAGCGGCGGTTCGGGATCAGAGCAGCTGGGAGGAGCAGGCAGAAGTGATTTAAAGAGGAAAGAAAAAGCCTCCGGCCACTGTACAGTGGCCAGGGGCTTTTCCAGTATCAATCAGGAATCATTTTCAATCGGCGCCACTGCCTGTAAAGAATAATGGATGATAATATCCTTGCGCAGATATGCCTTTTTATAATTCCGAATAATTCGCTGCATGACCATCTCGCCGTTTTCATAGGAGGCAGAGGGAAGCAGGAGCATATATTGGCTGACACTATAGCGGGTATAGACATCCCCATGGCGAAGAGAACCGGTAACGGCATTGCCCAGATGTCCCATTGCCCTTGTCAGTACAGAGGATTTGGGAAGACTGCCATCTTCGAGAGCCAAAGTAAGCAGCCCTAAAAAAACGGAATCACCGGTTCTCGCGATTGCCCGCTGTTCGAGCTGATAAATGTCGCGAAATACGGTGAATTCACAGGAATAGGCTCCCAGGCGCGCTCTTTCTTCCTGCATGGATTTCTGAATCAGGGAGAGATCGGTATTCACCCCATGCTCCTGATCCTGAATCAGCTTGTAAAGATCCGTCATTCGCTCGGATGGGGTGATGGCAAATTCATTGTAAAAGGAATCCACCATAATGCGGTATTGTTCCAGGGCCTGACGTTGTTTGCCATTACAGTAGAGGGCATAGATCAAATGGTATTGGAAATCCTCATTATGGGCTTCAATGGTAATTGCGTGACGGCACAGCTCAATGATAGAATCCCATTGTTCGTCCTTAAGAAGAAGCTCGATTGCCTGCATAGCAGCATGGATATATAAGGTATGGTAATGACGGCTGACCGGGATCACCCAGGGTTCCCAGGCGGCTTTGGGGAGAAAATCGCCTTTGTACAGACGGATCGCCTGCAAAAGGTACTCCAGCTGCTGTGCTTCTGTAAGTTCGGGCTGTTTGCTTTTTTCGCACAAAGCCTCAAACTCAGAAGAATCGAGGGAGAGCTGCACTTCGGAATTCCAGCAGTAGGAACCGCGATTTTGAGAGATCAGCTGCTGTGTGGAAAGATTGAACGGCTCCAAAAGCTTGCGGGTGCGGAAGATCAAAGTCTTCAGAGCGTTGGTTGGATTGACATTGTTGTCATCGGACCAGATGACGTCAACTAACTCATCAGCGGAAATTTCCCGATCGTGGTAATATACCAGATATTCAAGAATAGTCCAGGGCTTTTTCGCCTGCTGAACCTTGTTGGTGATGGAGACATCTCCGATGGTGAGACAGAAGCCGCCAAGCATCTGGACCTGTGCGGTTAAATTCTTCATAAATACCACCATTCTTTGTAGTGCGCCTGTGCCGGTACCCAAAAGGGGTAAAGACACAGACAAAAACTTGTTGCTTTGTACATAAAACGGTTTTTCGTTATCCCAATTGCCATGTTATATGGTAAAAGTGTGATACTATTATAGTAAAAAATGACAAATAAGTCCAGAGAAAATTGCGGTTTGCCAGGATTTACTGTTTCTTTTGCAACAATCATGGACAAATCGGAAAAGATTGGTTATAATAAAGAATACATGCAAATTGCAGAGAGGAGCGGGGGCATGAAATATAAAAAAAGTGTATTTCGGAACCTGGCCATGGTTACGCAGCTTGGAATCAGTGTTCTGGCTCCCATTTTTTTGTGCATATTCATTGGGTATCAGGTGGATTCCCGGTACGGGATGAAGACATTGATACCGCTGTTGATTCTGGGAGTACTGGCAGGCGGGAAAAGCGCCTGGCACCTGGCATTGAAGGCGCTTGAGCAGGAACGCCGGGAAGATGAGGCGGTTTTGCAGGAGCGGCAGAGCCAGGGAGAGAGAACCGGAAGCAGCAGGCCTAAGCAGCCAAGCCGGATCCGGCGGGAAAAACCGTAGGAATCCAGAAGCTCCGGACTCAGAGCACGGGAGTGCTTAAGAGTGGTTCGGGAAAGGCGGCCCGGCAGAGAAAGAGAAACAGGCGGCAAACAGGAGGCGTATGAGAGATGGAATGGCTGAGCAGATCAACAAAGATCCTTCTTTTTGAGATGTCCGTCGGCATTGTCTTGTATAATTTGCTGCTGGGTGTGCTTGCATGGGTGTTCTTGCCAGGATTTTCCTATCCGGTGCTTCCGGTTCTGGGAGGATTGCTGGCGGGGATGGTCGGAGCCGTTTTGATGTTGATTCATATGGCGGTGACGACGGAACGGGCGCTGGAAAGCCAGAATGAGAGTTATGCCAGTAAGACCACGATTGTTCAGAGCATGATACGCAAGGTGGTGATGGTGGCGGCGCTGTTCTGTTGCTGGAGAGTGTTCCGGGTGGATCTTCTGGCCATGGTGATTGGAGCCATGGGAATGAAAGCGGGCGCATACTTACAGCCGCTGATTCACAAGATTATTGCCAGGGAAGAGGAACCGTATACGGCTGCGGACGGGGAGGATTCCGGGACGGAAAAACCATGAAGCCGATGTGATGTATTGCGGAGGCGGCTATCTTTAGAAGAAAGGAGGACAATATATGGGGATGCTGATCGCTCATGAGCCGGACTTTATGATACATGGTGTTTTAAAATACCAGATGTTTGGTCAGGACTTTTGGATCACAACAACAACGATAGGCATGTGGATCGTTACAGTTATGATTCTGCTGATTGCAGTGTTGGCTAACCGCGCACTGAAAAAGGCAGACGATGTGCCGGGGACATTTCAGAACGTATTGGAATATGCGTATGAAATGCTGCAGAAGATGGCAGACGGGATTCTGGCAGGCAATGCAAAGAAATTTGTCAATTATATTGGAACGATTTTTTTGTTCATCCTGTTTTGTAATCTGAGCGGCCTGTTAGGGCTTCGTGCTCCTACCGCAGATTATGGTGTGACGTTTCTGCTTGGTATGTTTACATTCTTTATTGTCAACTATCAGGGAATTAAGAATCGTAAGCTGAGACACTTTACCAGTTTGTTTGAGCCGACACCGATTCTGTTCCCGATCAACCTGATCGGAGAGTTAGCCAATCCGCTGTCTATTTCCCTGCGTCTGTTTGCGAATCTGCTTTCAGGTGTGATTATCATGGGACTGTGGTATGGGATGATGCCGATCTTTGTTAATATCGGTATTCCGGCGGCGCTTCATGTCTATTGCGACGTGTTTTCCGGTGCGATACAGACTTATGTGTTCTGTATGCTGACCATGGTTTACATTAATGATAAGATGGAGTAATGCTGTGTTACAGTACACTCCGCGAGCCGGAGATTCCGGCCATGAAAATGAGGGTTTTATAAATCATATATTATTTTTAGGAGGAATTTTACTATGAATGGTATTTCAGGACAGGACTTTATCTTTGGTTGTTCCGCAATCGGTGCAGGTCTGGCGATGATCGCCGGTATCGGACCTGGTGTTGGACAGGGTATTGCCGCTGGCCATGGCGCATCTGCGGTAGGCCGCAATCCGGGAGCAAAATCCGACATTACCTCTACCATGCTTCTGGGACAGGCAGTTGCAGAGACGACAGGTTTGTATGGTCTGGTGGTTGCCATTATCCTGATGTTCGTTAAGCCTTTCGGAGCTTAAAGACCGGGAGGGAATAAGGACGAAAGGAGGCTTAAGATTTGGACAGACTGATAGGATTTGATCCACAGTTGCTGCATGATGCGGTACTGACCGGTATCAATATCTTTATATTGTTCTTTTGTTTATCCTATCTGCTCTTCAACCCGGTGCGGGACGTACTGGAAAGGCGGAAAAAGAAAATCGCTGATGAACTGGCTTCGGCTGCCGGCGATATGGCGGATGCCAATGCCTTGAAGGAAGAGTATGAGGCGAAGCTTAAGAATGTAAATAAAGAAGCAGAGGATATTCTGGAAGCGGCAAGAAAGAAAGCCAAGAACCGTGAGGCGGAGATTCTCGATGAGGCAAGGGCAGAAGCGTCCCGTATTGTTGAGCGGGCCAACCGGGAAATTGAGCTGGAGAAGAAGAAAGCCATCGACGGTTTGAAACAGGATGTGGTGAATATCGCTGCATTGATGGCGCAGAAGGCAGTGGGAAGCTCCATCGATATGACGATCCAGAATGCCCTGATTGACGAGACTTTGAAGGAAATGGGTGAGAGTACATGGCAAAGCTAGTGTCAAAGGTGTACGGGGATGCATTGTTTGAAACCGCCATGGAGAAGGACCGGATCGATGTGCTCTATGAAGAAATCGTCGCCCTGGTTCCTGTTTTGGAGGGCAATCCGGAGCTGATGGCACTTCTCAATAATCCGCGGATTGTTAAGGAGGAAAAGGTTGCCATTATCCATCAGGTCTTTGAAGGCAGGGTGGAAGAAGAGCTGATGGGATTTTTGTCTGTGGTTGTGGAGAAAGACCGGCAAAATGATCTGATTCCGATTTTTTCCTATTTTATTCAGCGGGTAAAAGAGTATAAGCGGATCGGAACCGTATCCGTAACCAGTGCGGTGGAGCTGAGCGAAGAGCAGAAGTCCCGCCTGAAGGAGAAGCTGTTGGGAACTACGGATTATGTGATGTTCGAGATGAATTACCAGATCGATCCAGCTTTGATTGGCGGTATGGTGATCCGAATTGGCGACCGGGTGGTGGACAGCAGTATCCGCACGCGGCTCTATGAGATGAAAAAAGAGCTTTCTCAGTTGCAGATGGCTTGATTCGGGTAACAGGGAAGCAGGACTGTTACGATTTGGGCGGCAATTAACATTTCAGAAAGGGAAACAGCAAAATGAATTTGAGACCAGAAGAAATCAGTTCGGTTATTAAAGAACAGATTCAGAAATATTCTACCAAGCTGGAAGTCTCGGATGTCGGCACTGTTATCACAGTTGCGGATGGTATTGCTCGGGTTCATGGGCTGGAAAAGGCTATGCAGGGTGAGCTTCTGGAGTTTCCGGGAGAGATCTATGGCATGGTGCAGAACTTAGAGGAGGACAACGTGGGTGTCGTTCTTCTTGGTGATACCAGCAACATCAGTGAGGGTGATATCGTAAAGACAACCGGCCGCGTGGTGGAGGTTCCGGTGGGCGATGCGCTGACCGGGCGCGTAGTGAATGCTTTGGGACAGCCAATTGACGGCAAAGGTCCGGTAGAGACCGATCAATTCCGCCGTATTGAGCGAGTGGCTCATGGCGTTATCGAGAGAAAAGGAGTGGATACGCCGTTGCAGACCGGTATCAAGGCTATTGATGCCATGATTCCGATTGGAAGAGGACAGCGTGAGCTGATCATCGGCGATCGCCAGACCGGTAAGACGGCCATTGCCATTGATACGATTATCAATCAAAAAGGCCAGGGAGTCCATTGTATCTATGTCGCTATTGGCCAGAAGGCTTCCACGGTAGCCAATATTGTGAGAACCTTAGAAGAGTTCGGGGCTATGGATTATACCACTATTGTGGTTTCTACGGCATCTGATTTGGCCCCGCTGCAGTTTATCGCGCCCTATTCCGGCTGTGCCATCGGCGAAGAATGGATGGAGCGTGGTGAGGATGTGCTGGTGATCTATGACGATCTGACCAAGCACGCAGCGGCTTATCGTACCTTATCGCTGCTGTTGAAGAGGCCGCCGGGCCGTGAGGCTTATCCGGGCGACGTTTTCTATCTGCACTCCCGTCTGCTGGAGCGCGCATCCCGTTTGTCGGAGGATTTAGGCGGCGGTTCATTGACTGCCCTGCCGATTATCGAGACGCAGGCAGGTGATGTGTCGGCTTACATTCCGACCAATGTGATTTCTATTACAGACGGGCAGATTTATCTGGAGACCGAGATGTTCAATTCCGGATTCCGTCCGGCGATCAATGCCGGTCTGTCTGTATCCCGCGTGGGCGGTGCAGCGCAGATCAAAGCGATCAAGAAGATTTCAGCTCCGATTCGTACAGAACTGGCACAGTTCCGTGAATTGGCTTCGTTTGCCCAGTTTGGATCGGATCTGGATGCGGCAACCAAGGAGCAGCTGGCACAGGGCGAAAGAATCCGGGAAATATTAAAGCAGCCGCAGTATCAGCCGATGCCGGTAGAATATCAGGTAATCATTATCTATGCAGCTACCAGAAAATATCTGCTGGATATTCCGGTGGCGGATATCCTGGCTTTTGAGAAGGAGCTGTTTAAGTATATTGATACTAAATATCCGGAGATTCCGTCTTCGATCCGTGAGACAAAACAAATGTCGGATGAGACGGAGGAGCTTTTGGTGAAGGCGATCAAGGAGTGTAAGGCACAGCGGTAGGACGGGAGGAACGTAAATCATGGCATCCATGAGAGATATTAAACGCAGGCGGGCGAGTATCCAGAGCACAGGCCAGATTACAAAGGCCATGAAGCTGGTATCTACGGTCAAGCTGCAGAGATCCAGAACGAAAGCGGAAAGTTCCAAACCCTACTTTAACCGGATGTATGAGACCATCGCCTCCATGCTGGAGAGATCCGGCGCCATGGACCATAAATATTTAAAAGCCGGTGCGGAGGGAAAAAAGGCTGTGATAGCTGTAACCTCCAACCGTGGACTGGCAGGCGGTTATAACAATAATATCGTGAAGCTGATTATGGCAGCTGACGGCCTGGCAGCGGCAGATACAAAGATCTATGCTATCGGCCGTAAAGGGCGTGATGGCCTGGCAAGGAAGGGGTATGAGATTACAGCCGATTATTCGGAAGTGATCAATGAGCCGCTGTATCAGGATGCCGCGGATCTGACAAGGGAGCTTCTGAGTGCCTTTGAACGGGGAGAAGTCAGTGAGATTTATCTGGCATATACGTCGTTTAAGAATACGGTGGTTCATATTCCCCGGTTGGTGAAGCTGCTTCCTTTTGACCGGGATTCGGCTGTCAATGAAGCGGAGGATGAGCCAAAGGCGCGGGCGTTGATGAATTATGAGCCGAGCGCTGAGGCAGTGCTGGATATGATTATCCCCAAGTATATGAGCAGCCTGATCTATGGCGCGTTGCTGGAGGCGGTTGCCAGTGAAAACGGTGCTCGTATGAACGCCATGGATTCGGCAACCAATAATGCTGAGGAGATGCTGGGGAAGCTGGAGATCCAGTTCAACCGGGCGCGGCAGGGCTCGATCACGCAGGAACTGACAGAGATAATTGCTGGTGCCAATGCCATCAATTAAGGGCAGGGCAGCCGGTTGCGAAAGAGTTTTGGACAGAGAAAAGAATATTTAAGGAGAAACAAGATGGCAGAACAAAATATTGGCAAAATCACACAGATCATCAGTGCGGTTATCGACATCAAGTTCTCCCAGGGCAAGATCCCGGAAATTAACGAGGCGATCGAGATTCCGCTGGATGACGGCGGAAGGCTGGTCGTGGAGGTGGCCCAGGATCTTGGCGATGATACGGTAAAGTGTATCGCCATGGGAAGTACGGATGGCTTGCGGCGCGGTATGGACGCGATTGCGACCGGAGCGCCGATCACTGTACCGGTGGGAGAGAATACGCTGGGGCGTATTTTCAATGTGTTGGGAGAGCCCATTGATAATAAGGAGAAGCCGGTAGTGGAAAAATATTTTCCGATCCACAGGAAGGCTCCGACTTTTGAGGAGCAGTCCACGGAGACGGAGATCTTAGAGACCGGTATCAAGGTGGTTGACCTTCTCTGCCCCTATCAGAAGGGCGGTAAGATCGGCTTGTTTGGCGGTGCCGGCGTAGGTAAGACGGTATTGATCCAGGAGCTGATCCGTAATATTGCTACTGAGCATGGCGGATATTCGGTTTTCACCGGCGTGGGTGAGCGCACCCGTGAGGGAAATGACCTTTATCACGAGATGTCCGATTCAGGCGTTATCAACAAGACAACCATGGTATTCGGCCAGATGAACGAGCCGCCGGGCGCGCGTATGCGTGTAGGCCTGACAGGGCTTACGATGGCAGAGTATTTCCGTGATGAAGGCGGTAAGGATGTACTGCTGTTCATTGATAATATTTTCCGTTTCACGCAGGCAGGATCCGAGGTGTCTGCCTTGTTAGGACGTATGCCTTCGGCAGTGGGCTACCAGCCGACGCTGCAGACGGAGATGGGTGCTTTACAAGAGCGCATCACCTCGACCAAGAAGGGATCCATTACTTCTGTACAGGCAGTTTATGTGCCTGCCGATGACCTGACGGATCCGGCGCCGGCCAATACTTTTGCCCATCTGGATGCGACTACGGTTCTGAGCCGTTCGATCGTGGAGCTGGGTATCTATCCGGCAGTGGATCCGTTGGAGTCCACCTCCCGTATCCTGGATCCGCGTATTGTGGGTGAGGAGCATTATAAGGTGGCGCGTGGCGTGCAGGAGGTTCTGCAGAAGTATAAGGAATTGCAGGATATCATCGCCATGCTGGGTATGGATGAGCTATCTGAGGAAGATAAGCTGACTGTATCCCGGGCCAGAAAGATTCAGAGATATTTGTCCCAGCCGTTCTTTGTGGCCGGACAGTTCACAGGCATGGAGGGCCGTTATGTGCCGCTGGCCGAGACCATTCAGGGCTTTAAGGAGATTCTGGAAGGGAAACATGATGAAGTTCCGGAGCAGTACTTCCTGAATGCCGGTGGTATTGAAGACGTACTTGCCCGTATGAAATAGGGGGTACGTCTATGGCTGATGTGATGAAACTGAATGTAATCACTCCGGAAAAACAGTTCTATGAAGGCGATGTGACCATGGTAGAGCTGACGACAACGGAGGGAAATATCGGTGTTTATCCTAACCATATCCCACTGACGGCGGTAGTGTCACCGGGGGTGTTGACGATCCATGAGGAGGGAGAGAAGAAGCAGGCTTCGCTGATCTCCGGATTTATCACCATCCTGCCGGACAGCGTCACTATCATGGCGGAAGTGGCGGAATGGCCGGATGAGATTGATTTTAAGCGCGCTGAAGAGGCCAGGGTACGTGCTGAGCGGCGTTTGACTTCCGGAGAGACTGGGCTGGATACGCTGCGGGCGGAGATGGCATTGAAGAGAGCTCTGGTGAGGTTGGGACTGAAGCACTAAAGGATGCCCACTAAGCGCATAAGGAAAATGGGAGCTGTTGGGTGAAAGGTGTAAAAAGGAAGAGTTGTGGAAACTCCTGGCAGGGGATGTGCTGCCGGGAGTTTTCCGTTTCAAGGGAGAATGGAAATTATTGGGAGAAAGAGGGGAACCGGTGAAGAAAACAGGGAAGACGATACAGGATATCATGAAAAAAATGGGGAATCAGGAGTATTTTTTCGGTGGGATTGCCCTGTTAGCGGCGGCTATGGTTTTGCAGCTTTTGGCGCGGAATGTGAGTGGGGCGGCAACGTGGTATGCTCACCATGTGTATCCGGTATTAGTGGGGGTAATAGGAGGATTTTTTGGCCTTTTTTCGTTTTCGGTAGTGGAAAAAGCGCTGTATCTGCTTGTTTTTGGGGTGGTGGTGTATGCCTGGCGGTTCTGGAGAGAGCCAGGACGGGTTTTGGCACGAATGATATTTTTGGCCGGGATGCTGCTTTTTTCTTATACCAGTAATTGTGGAGTGAATTATTATGCGGCTTCTTTTGCGGAATATGCAAAGATGGAGGTTGGAACATATTCCCGGGAGGAATTGAAGGAGCTGTGCGGGTTTTTGACAAAAAGAGTGAACGAGTCGGCAGTGGAGGAGCGTTACCCGGATTATCGCTGGGCATGGAGGAAGGAAAGCGTTCGCGCCATGAAGCAGATGGGAGAGGAGTTTGCAGCACTTGGCGGATTTTATCCAAAGCCAAAAGAAGTCGGGATATCTTCGATCCTTTCGGTCCAGCAGCTTTGCGGGATTTATTCCCCGTTTACGATCGAGGCGAATTATAACAGGAATATGCCAAGTTATAACATACCACATACCATGTGCCATGAACTGTCACATTTGAAAGGATTTATGCGGGAGGACGAAGCGAATTTTATCGGTTATCTGGCGTGTGTGGGTTCTAGGCGCCAGGCATTTCGCTACAGCGGATATTTGACGGGGTGGGTTTATGCCGGAAATGCCCTGGCGCGGGTGGATCGGGAGAGTTACATAGAATTGCGCGGACAGTTGTGCGAACAGGCGAAAAAGGATCTGCAGGAAAACAATGCTTTCTGGGAGCAATACGAGGGAAAGGTGGCGGAAGTGGCAAATCAGATGAACGATGTGTATCTGAAGGCAAATGACCAGAGCGACGGAGTGCAGAGCTATGGGCGAATGGTGGATTTGATGCTGGAATATTATAAAAATAAAAGAATATCTCTTAATAAATAAAACTTTGCCTCACCTGGAAAATCCTAGAATATTTGTAATAAAAAAGTAAGGCACAAACCGACATTTTATGCTACACTATTCATAGGATATCAGGAGGAGGAAACCATTATGGCAGAGACCAATATTTTGATTGTGGATGATGAACAGGAGATAGCGGATCTGGTAGAGATTTACCTGGTCAGTGACGGATATAAAGTATTTAAGGCAAACAATGCTCAGGATGGGCTGGATATTCTGGATAAAGAAGAGATTCACCTGGTGCTTCTGGATATTATGATGCCAGGGATGAGCGGGCTGGAGATGTGCAAGAAGATTCGGGAGACGAACAATATTCCGATTATTATGATCAGTGCAAAGTCCACGGATCTGGATAAAATCCTGGGATTGGGGACGGGGGCGGATGATTATGTGGCAAAGCCATTTAATCCCCTGGAAGTGTCGGCCCGGGTCAAGTCCCAGCTCCGGCGTTATACACAGCTGAACCCCAACAGCAATGTCCATGAGAATGTGAGAAATGAGATTAGCATCCGTGGACTGACGATCAACAAGGATAACCATAAGGTTACTGTTTATGATGAAGAAGTGAAGCTGACTCCCATTGAGTTTGATATTCTGTATCTTCTGGCTTCCAATCCGGGAAAAGTATTCAGCACGGATGAGATTTTTGAAAAGGTGTGGAATGAGAAGGTATATGAGGCAAACAACACGGTGATGGTACATATCCGCCGACTGCGTGGCAAGATGAAGGAAGATGAACGACAGGATAAGATCATCACTACCGTGTGGGGGGTAGGATATAAAATTGAAAAATAAAAAGAACGATATGCAGTATCGTTTCCGTACCCGTATGATTACCAATATTCTGTACAGTGCGCTGGTGACATGCCTGATTGAGGTGTTCCTGGTGACGAATGTAGGAATGCTGGCCCGATATGCGGAGAAATCCCAGTGGAATAATGCCCTGATGAGTATGATCTATGATTCGGATTTGGCGATTGTACTGGGATATGTGCTGCTGGGGATTATGATATTTTCAGTGACTTTTTTGCTGCTGCAGGAGCGCTTCATTGCTTATATCGGTAAAATATCAGACGCAGTCAGAGACATTTCAGAAGGAGATTTAAATACTGCGATCGACGTGATCGGAGACGATGAATTTTCAGGGATGGCGGCCAATCTCAACAAGATGGTCAAGGAGATTCGCCGGCTGATGGATAAGGAGCGGGAGGCTGAGCGAACGAAGAATGAGCTTATCACAAATGTGGCTCATGATTTGCGGACGCCGCTGACGTCCATTATCGGATATCTGGAGATCCTTTCCGGTAAGTCGGCTCCTCTGCCGCCTGAAATGCAGAAAAAATATATTGATATTGCATACAGTAAGTCAAAACGTCTTGAAAAGCTAATCGAGGATTTGTTTGGGTTTACGAAATTGAATTATGGCAAGATTTCCATGCGGGTGGCACAAGTGGACATCATCAAGCTTTTGGGACAGCTGCTGGAAGAGTCTTATCCCAACTTTTCCAACAGGGGCCTGTCCTATGAATTGCAGAGCAATGTACCGGCTAAGATAATCCAGGCAGACGGAAATTTGCTGGCCAGGCTGTTTGACAACCTGATTAATAATGCGATCAAATACGGCGCCGAGGGGAAACGGGTATTGGTGAAGGTTCATGCATCGGAAGAGACTGTGCAGGTATCGGTGACAAATTATGGGTATGTGATTCCTCCGGAGGAGCTGCCATTGATTTTTGATAAGTTTTATCGGGTGGAGCAGTCCCGATCCACACATACCGGCGGTACCGGGCTGGGGCTGGCGATCGTAAAGAATATTGTGGATATGCACAGCGGGGATATTACCGTAAAAAGCGATCTCAACGGAACGGTATTTACCGTGACATTAAAGGTGGATTTTGACATTGAGAGAGAAAATTTTGGGACTCATTAAAATAAAACGTTATACGGTGGCTGTCATTCTGGCCGCTGGCTGTCTGATTTTTTGCGCTCCTTTGCCGGCGTCTGGAGGTATGAGGCCAGAAGATGTTTCCGGATATTTATCATGCCAGGAAGCCGATGCGGCAGAGACAAAAGCAGTCGTGCCAGAGCAGCAGCCGGCAAGCCTGATTGTGAGCTATGGCTACGAGAATTCGGTAAAGGGCGGCCGCAGTATTCCGGTGAATATTACAATCCGGAATCAGCAGAATCAGCCGGTAGAGGCCAGGTTGAAAATCAAGTCCATGGAATCAGACGGCAGCATTTACTGTTACACATATGATGTGAGGATGGAGCCGTTGGGGGAACAGGAAGAAAAATATTATATTCCCATTGGGGCGGCTGCCGGGCAGCTTTTTTTGGAGTTGGAGAGCAGGGCCGGAGAGCAGTTAGCCAGCAGGCAGATAAATTTGAACATCAGCCGGGATGTGCCAGAGCTTTTTATCGGAATATTATCGGATGATTTGGATGGCCTGGACTATCTAAACGGGATAGGAATCAGTTATAGCGCGCTGCGGACAAGGACTTTTTCCCTGGATCCGGAGGAGTTTCCCCGGGAGGAAGTAGGTCTGAATCTGCTGGATGTGCTGGTGGTCAATAATTTTAAGCTGCGCGATCTGTCGGAGGAGCAGACTTCTGCTATTATGGATTGGGTACACAGTGGCGGCGTATTGCTTTTGGGAACCGGGCAGAGGGTAGGAGATACTCTGGGACGGTTTGCCCCGGAGCTTTTGGATGATTCTTATGGCACGCCGAGGCTTCATCCGGTCGATCTGAGCGAAGGGTTGGCGCTGGACAACCCGGAAGAAGGAATCTTGGAGCTGGTTTCTGTGGATATTCCGCTTCATGGCGGTAATGTGATTCTTTCTAGCGACGGCATTGCTCTGTTGACAACAGCGACAAAGGAGCAGGGGTTGATCGGGGTGGCTGGCTTTGATTTGACGGATATCAAATCTTTTTGTCAGAGTAATCCTTCCTATGTGGATTATTTCTTTTCATCTCTGCTGGGAGAAAACCGGATTAACCGTCTGGCGGATGTGGTTTACAGTGGGAATTCTGAGAAGTTCTGGTCTGTTCAAAGTTTGATCAATACAGGAAATGTGGAGAAGCTGCCGAATCTGCCTTTATATGCAGCGATTGTGATGGTATATTTATTTGTGCTGGGACCAGGGATGTATCTGTTCTTAAAAAGGCGGGATTTGCAGATCTGGTATCGGCGGGGAGTTGTGATACTGTCGGTATCGTTTGCCGTGATCATTTATTGGATGGGGACAACGACGCGGTTCCGATCTACCTTTTATACGTATGCAACGATTCAGGATGTGACTGAGGATTATGTGACAGATACGACATATGTCAACATTCGGAATCCTTACAATCGCCCTTACCGGGTGGAATTGAATCCGGCTTATTCTGTGCTGCCGATTACCCGCAGCTATCAACCGGGATCCCAGGACAAAATACAATTTACCGGAGAAGAGCCTTATCAGGTATCGATTGAACGGGGAGAGGATTGGCTGGCTGTCCGGGGGCAGAATATTTCCGCGTTTACTCCCCGATATTTTCAACTGGAAAGGAAATCCGAGAATACGGAAAAGATCGGCATGATCGGGTCCGTGGATTATTTTGAGGGGAATTTGCGCGGAAATATTACCAATTGTTTTCCTTTCCGCCTGGAAAACGTTACTCTGCTGCTTTATGGAAATATGGTATTTGTGGGAGATTTAGGTCCGGGGGAGACCCGGCAGCTGGAGGAGTTGGAGCTGTTGCGGTTCCCGCTGAACAGTTCATATGTAGTTGCAGAGCGGATTATCGGGGAGGAGCTGCTGGGGAGGGGGGATATTGGCGATACGGCTTATCTGCAGGCACTGGAACGATCCAATATGCTAATCTTCTATCTGGATAATTATATGAATAATTATAGTGCAGACGCCCGTGTGATAGCGTTTAGCGCAGAGAAGGAGGAAAGCCTGTTTTTGCAGGAGACGGATCCGGAAACCTATGGACATATGTTGCTGACTTCACAGATCCCGGTCAATGCATCGCAAGATCGGATGTTGTACCGTTCTGTATTGATCAAGACGCCAAAGGTAATAAACGGCGATTATTTTGCGGCTTCGAATTCCATGAACGGAATGGAGCCGCTGACGCTGGAGTATCAGATGGGGACAGAGATAGAAGTAGAGAGCCTGACTTTTGAACCGGTTGCCAAGGAGTTTTTGAAGAATAGCAACAGCTATATTGAAAGCTTTACCGGAAGTGTATATTTTTATAATTATGAGAGCGGCAATTTTGACGGGATGGAGCTGGAGGGACAGACACTGCATGTGGAACAGCTGCAACCATATTTGTCATCAGAAAACACTCTGACCGTACGATACGTCTATGACGGACCTGGAAGCTATAATGCAGTTCAGCTGCCAATGCCGATGGTGGCGGGGAGGGAGCGATAATGTTAAGGATTCGGAACCTTCGGAAGATATATGGGAATTATCATGCTCTGGACGGACTGGATATGGACATCGAGGATGGGGCGTTGTATGGCTTTGTCGGGCCGAACGGGGCGGGAAAGACGACAACGATCAAGATTATCAGCGGCCTGCTTCTGCCGGACGGAGGAAGCGTGGAGCTTGATGGGATAGATGCACTGGCGCAGCCATACCGGCTGAAGGAAAAGATCGGTTATGTTCCTGATTACTTCGGGGTCTATGATAATCTTAAGGTGTGGGAATATATGGAGTTTTTTGCCGCCTGTTATGGGATCGAAGGCTTGAAGGCCAGGAAGCGTTTGCTGACTCTTCTGGAACAGGTGGGGCTTGGGGATAAGCTGGAATTTTATGTAGACGGATTGTCCCGGGGGATGAAACAGCGATTATGCCTAGCCCGGGCACTGTTGCATGAGCCGGCGCTGCTGGTGATGGATGAGCCGGCGGCGGGACTCGATCCGAGGACCCGCCTGGAGTTTCGGGAGACCGTGCGGGAATTAAATGAGCAGGGGATGACGATTCTTTTGAGCTCCCACCTGCTGACGGATTTGACGGAGCTGTGCACGGATGTAGGGATTATCGATGCGGGAAAGATGTTGTTAGCAGGAAGCGTGGAAGAGATCATTGAAAAAATCCACACTTCCAAACCGGTTATCATTACGGTCCATAATAATATGCCGGCGGCGTTGGGGCTTTTAAAGGAACATCCGCTGGTTCGATCGATTTCTGTGAAGGATCAGGAGATCTTGGTTCAGTTTGCCGGGAGCGGACAGCAGGAGAGCCATTTGCTGACTGAGCTGGTGCAGGCAGGCGTGGAGGTGCGGGGATTTATGCGGGAGCCGGGCAGCCTGGAAGCCGTATTTATGCAGCTTACCAATCATGAGGAGGAAAGGGTGGTATTGTCTTATGAGGCTGATTTCGAACCCGGTCTATAGGAGGGAGATGAGGGTCAGTTCCCGAAGTTTCCGGCTGGCTCTGGTGCTGCTGACATTCAACGGGATTCTGGCATTGGTAGCGCTTCTCAATATGTATTCTATGCTGTCCCAGGTCCGGGCGACGGCGGAGATTCAATACGACAGTTTTTTGGATTTGTATATGTTTGTGGCAGTGCTGGAATTTGTGATGCTGATATTTATTATGCCGGCGATTACGGCCGGAAGTATCAGCGGAGAGCGGGAGCGTCAGACCCTGGACTTGATGCTTTCCACAAGGATGACACCGGCACAGATCGTTTTGGGAAAACTGATGTCATCGCTGAGCACCATGGTGCTGCTGATTGTGTCGAGCTTTCCGATACTGGCATTGGTGTTTGTCTACGGCGGGGTGACGATGAAGGATATGGGACAACTGCTGATTTGCTATGGAGCGGCGGCGCTATTTGCGGGCAGCCTGGGAGTATGTTGTTCGGCATTATTCCGGAAATCAACCTTGTCAACCGTGGTGGCTTACGGAGTTATGGGGATGATTGTGATCGGCAGCTATGGCATTAATCAGCTGGCGCTCATTTTCAGCCGGATGCCGGGGGACGCCTATCTGGTGACGACAGGAGCGGGAGCGGGCGGGGGAAGCTCCGGAAGCTTTTTGTATTTGCTGCTTCTGAATCCGACTGCGACCTTTGTCATGACAATGCTGCGGCTAGCAGGAAGAGAGGCGGCAGGCGGAAGCGTGACGCAATGGTTTGGCGCTCATGAAGAAAGCTTTTTGAGCCGGAATTGGGTGAGCTGCAGCGTTGTGCTGCAAATTGTGATGGCGGTAGCCTTGATTTGGGCGGCAGTCCGGGCAGTATGTCCGGGGAAGAAAGCACGGTGAATAAAATTAGGAGGAGAGAACAGAAATGGGTATTATCAAAGCAGCAGCAACAGCAGTGGGCGGTGCACTTGCGGATCAGTGGCTCGAGGTGATGGAACCGGGGAATATGGGAGATCAGACGGTATTTGCCAGCGGAGTCCGGATCCGTAAAGGCTCAAATACAAAGGGCACAGACAATACGGTGTCGGACGGTTCGGTGATTCATGTGTATCCCAATCAGTTTATGATGATTGTTGACGGCGGCAAGGTAGTGGACTATACGGCGGAGGAAGGATATTATACCGTGAAGAATTCTTCTTTGCCATCGCTTTTTAACGGACAGTTTAAGGATGCGCTTAAAGAGTCCTTTAACAGAATCCGGTACGGAGGTGAGACGCCTACAGTTCAGAAAGTATTTTATGTGAATTTGCAGGAAATAAAGGGAATTAAATTTGGCACCCGCAATCCGGTGAACTATTTTGATAATTTTTATAATGCAGAGCTTTTTTTAAGAGCCCATGGAACCTATTCCATCAAGATTACGGATCCTTTGCTGTTTTATGCTCAGGTGATCCCCAAAAACGTCAATCGTGTTGAGATCGGTTCTATCAATGAGCAATACATGAATGAATTTCTGGAGGCGCTCCAGGCTTCTATCAATCAGATGTCGGCGGAGGGGGAGAGGATATCATTTGTCATATCCAAGGGAACCGTGCTGAGCCGCCATATGTCAGAAGTGCTGGATGAAGGATGGAAGCGGGAGCGGGGATTTGAGGTAATGAACGTAGGGATTGCCAGCATTTCTTATGATGCGGAGTCCCAAAAACTCATCAATATGCGCAACCAGGGAGCCATGCTGGGAGATCCCAATGTGCGGGAGGGGTATGTGCAGGGGGCGATTGCCCGGGGGCTGGAGGCGGCCGGTTCGAACCGGAACGGCGCGATGGCAGGGTTCATGGGTATGGCGGCCGGGATGAACGGAGGAGGCGGCTTTATGGGGGCGGCCTCGGCAGCGAATATGCAGCAGATGCAGATGAATGCCCAGACCGGGAAAGCCCAGGGAGGATTTGGCAAAAGCGCTGCAGGGCCGGTATCTGCCGGGAGCGCCTGGCTGTGCCGGTGCGGAGCCAGCAACACAGGGAAATTTTGCAGCGAATGCGGTAATCCCCGTCCGGAGGCAGAGACATGGCTCTGTAAATGCGGCGCTCAGAATACGGGGAAATTCTGCAGCGAATGCGGTAGCCCCAGACCGGCCGGCGATACCTGGGTATGCCGGTGCGGTGCAGTCAATACAGGAAGATTTTGCAGTGAGTGCGGGAATTCAAAGGAGTAGAAAGAAATATGGCAGCCATTATATTCAAATGTCCGAATTGCGGCGGAGATCTGCGGTTTGCGCCGGATAAACAGCTCTTTCAATGTGAATATTGCCTGTCAGAGTTCTCTCAGGAACAGATGGAACAATCATCGGTAGAGGCAGGCGTGATGTATTCCTGCCCCAATTGCGGCGCCGAGATTGTGACAGATGAGACTACGGCCGCCACCTTCTGCTACTATTGCCACAATCCGGTGGTACTGTCAGGACGGATGCAAGGGGAATATCACCCGGACGGGGTGATACCCTTTGCAGTGGATCAGAAGAAAGCACGAGAGATTTTTGAACAGTGGATTGCCGGAAAGAAGTATCTGCCCAAAGCATTTTATGCTCCGGATCAGCTGGAAAAAATGGCTGGAGTATATTTCCCCTATTGGCTGTATGACTGCCAGGTGGAGGGAGAGCTGGAGGGAGAGGGGAGAACGCAGAAGCTGTGGACGGAAGGAAATATACGGTTTATCCGCACAGAAAAATATGATATTACCCGCAAGGGAACCATGGAGATTCACAATCTGACCCGCAATGCCCTGTCAAAAGGGAACCGCAAGCTGGTAGAGGGAGTGATGCCGTTTGACATGACGCAGATGCAGTCATTTCAGATGGGATATCTGTCAGGATTTCTGGCCGAAAACCGGGATATGGAGAAGGAGCGATTCGTCCAGGAGGTAGGGGCGGAGGTCAGTGCTTTTGCAGAACAGTCCTTAAAGAGCAGCGTCAGTGGATATGATTCGGTGCAATACCGCAGAAAAGAAACCAGGGTCTGCGATTCCCGCTGGCGATATGTGCTGATGCCGGTCTGGACGATGACTTACAAGGATCCGAAGACGGATAAGATCTATTATTTTGCCTGCAACGGGCAGACCGGAAAGGTTTGTGGCGAGCTGCCGGTGGATCCGGGACGTCTGGCAGTATTGTTTTTGTCATGTTTTGTGCCTTTGCTGGCAGTATTGCTGGTGATTGGATACTGGATATGAGATACCCTCAGCGACAAGGGAGAGCAGAGATATGAGAGCAAAGGTGAGGAGTGTAAAAAAAGCCAGAGGGAAAATAATGCTGGCTGTTTTGACTGTTTTAGTTTTGGCGATGGCTGGCGGATTGCCGGTAAGAGGATCTTTCGGCCAGGGTGAGAGGTATTTATCATGGGCAGGGAGCTTACAGGCCCGGGCAGCGGAAACAGAAGAAACAAAGTGGGTATATGACGGGGCGGGGCTGTTTTCAGAGGAAGAAGCGGCGGCTTTGGAGAAAGAACTGTCAGCAATGCGGGCTGATACCGGGATGGATGTGGTGTTGGTAACTACCGGCGATGCCGGCGGGAAAAATGCAGAACAATATGCAGACGATTTTTTTGATGAGCTGGGGCTGGGAGACTCGGGAGCTGTTGGCGGGATCCTCTATCTGATTGATATGGATAACCGGGAGTTGTATATTTCTACTTATAAAGATGCGATCCGGCTTTTGACGGATGAGCGGATTGAGACCATGCTGGAGAAAGGCGTATCCCATCTGGCGGCGGAGGATTATGCTGGCTGTGTGGGTAGCCTGATTCGGGATACCCGGCAATATTATGAGGCAGGGATAGTGGCTGGCCAGTATAACCAGGACAGGGATACGGGTGAGATTCATTATTATCAGGAAAAGCCTCAGAGAAGAATCCGCTGGTATGAGGCAGTTTTGGCCCTCTCTGTGTCAGCTTTTTGCGCCGGAGGTGTCTGTTGGAAGGTTAAGAAGGATTATCGGATGGAGAAAGAGCAGGAGATGGCCGCCGGCCACCATCTGGCGTATCGGGCTGATGCCGGATTCCGGTTTCAGAATCAGCGGGACGAGTTAAAGGATTCCCATATCACCCGCCAGATGATTCCGCGGGCCTCTTCGGTTGGAGGCCGCAGCGGAGGACATTCCGGACGCAGTACTACTCACGTGTCAGGCGGCGGACGGGTACATGGAGGTGGCGGAAGGAAGTTTTAGCGGAAATATAAACGGAATATCAGGATCTATATGAAGAAGGGGGTGTCGCAAAATAAGTCACCCATCATTTCTCTATCCTGTGTTCGGACGGTTCACGTACACACAGTCTGCTCTTAACG
>CAJUPI010000023.1 GCA_910588125.1 uncultured Lachnospiraceae bacterium | reverse complement strand
CAAAAATCAGGGATTTTAGGAATTCTTGATCCCGAAACCGGAAAAAGCAGCAGACTCTTTCCGGCCTCTTCCCGCTCCTTTTTCCATGGCGTACCTTCTGAGAAAATTCATTTAATGACATTGGCGGTATCCCGCTTTTTTTCCAAAGCTGAGTATTTCTTAACTCAGATGCAGAAACTCTAAATTTGTAGAAATCTGCTAAAAGCAGAAAAAATCCCCGAAAACGCGAATTTTATAGGGACAACGAAAAACGGCATAGCCATAAGGCTATACCGCTTTTTGCGTTTCGATTTTTCTCGGAACAGTTATAAATATTTATAGTTGAAAGCCAAAATATTTTACAGCATTATTGTAGCAAATGCCTTCTACAATCTTTTTCAGAGCTTTTTGGTCATCCGGATACTCGCCGTTTTCCACCCATCCGCCCAGCAGCTCACACATAATGCGGCGGAAGTATTCATGGCGGGTATAGGAAAGGAAGCTTCTTGAGTCGGTCAGCATTCCGATAAAGTTTCCAAGGCAGCCTAAGTTGGCTAAGCTGGTCATCTGAGCGGTCATGCCCTGCTTGTGGTCGTTGAACCACCATGCGGAGCCCTGCTGCAGCTTGCCGGCAGCAGAAGAATCCTGGAAGCAGCCAAGGATAGTGCCGATAGAAGCATCATCGTTGGGATTCAGAGAATAGATGATGGTTCTGGGAATTTCATTGGTGGCGCTTAGGGCATTGAGGAAATCTGCCATCTGAGCAGAAGGAGCGTAGTTGTTGATACAGTCGAAGCCGGTATCCGGGCCAAGCTGCTGGTACATGTAGGCATTGTTGTCCCGCTTGCAGCCATAATGGAGCTGCATCACCCATCCCAGACGGTTGTATTGTCTGGCCACAAACATCATAAAGGCAGTCTTATATTTCAGCTCCTCCTCTTTGGTGATGGCTTCTCCGGCCAGGCTCCTGGTGATAATGGCATCGATCTCTTCCTCGGAAGCCGGCGCGTACATGACATATTCCAGCGCATGATCGGATACCCGGCAGCCCATGGAGTGAAAGAAATCCAACCGTTTCAGTAAGGCGTCCTTCAGAGAAGCAAAATCTTTGACCGCAACGCCGCTTACCTCTGACAGTTTGGCAATGTAGGATGCAAATTCGGGTTTTTCTACATTATTGGCTTTATCCGGCCGCCAGGCAGGAAGGACCTGTACGTCAAAGGTAGGATCATCTGCGATCTTTTTGTGCCATTCCAGGGAATCAATCGGATCGTCGGTAGTACAGATCAGGGTGACATTAGACGCTTTGATCAGGCTGCGCACGCTCCATTTGTTCTGAAGCTGCTCATTGCACAGGTTCCATACTTCCTCTGCTGTGTCGCCGCACAGATGTCCTGTGTAACCAAAATAGCGCTGCAGCTCCAAATGGCTCCAATGATAAAGCGGGTTGCCGATCAGCTTTTCCAGAGTCTCCGCCCATTTCTGGAATTTTTCGCGATCTGTGGCATCACCGGTGATGTATTTCTCCTCAACGCCATTCGAACGCATCTGGCGCCATTTGTAATGATCTCCGCCCAGCCATACCTGGGTTATGTTTTCAAAATGACGATCCTCGGCGATCTCCTGCGGATTGATGTGGCAGTGGTAGTCGAGAACCGGCATCTTCTCTGCATAATCATGGAATAACTTTCTGGCAGATTCTGTTGACAGTAAAAAATCCTTGTCCATAAATGCTTTCATTGGAATATCCTCCTTGATTAAAATTTGGTGGTTGCTCTTTTTATCAAATCAGCGGCAATGGTAGTCCGGCTGGGTACGTTGCCGCCGTTGAAAACGCCCATCAGGGTATTGATGGTGGTGGTGCACAATGCTTCGATCTTGCTGTCGATAGAGGTCAGCTCCGGATCGGTGCATACGGAATAGCTGGAGTTGTTGTAGCCGATGATACTCAACTCGTCAGGGATACTTCTCCCGGTGGCATGGGCATACTTGACAGCGCCTACCGCCAAAGTATCGTCGGAAGTCATGACAGCGTCAAAGATAAGGCCGGAGGCGTGGAGGTTCAGCAAAAGCTCCCGTGCCGCCAGCACGTCTTTGGTGCAGGAATGAATGTGGCTGTCACGGATCGGAAGGCCACAGCCGCTTAAGGCATCCCGGTAGCCCTGCAATTTTCCGATGCCGCTGTATGACTGGCTGGTATACAGATAAAGGATATTGCGGCAACCGGAAGAAATCAGCCGTCCGGCCGCCTCATGGGTGGCGGAGCGGTCGTCGCAGAGCGTACAATAGATATTGTCGCCTTCCAGAAAGCCATTGACCAGCATAACGGGAAGCTCTTTTGCCGCCTCAATAATATAATCGTTGTCCCGGGGTTTCAGTTCAATAAATTTGGAGCCGGCCAGGATGATGGCATCCACTTTTTTAGAACGTAACAGATCAAAGTATTTCTGTTTGTTTTCCAGGGAATTGCCAGTACAGCAAAGAATAGAGTCATATCCATGGCCTCTTAATCCTTGCTCCAGATAATAAATGGCGTGGGCAAGATAAGGATCCGAGGAATCGGAACACATGATGCCGATGGTCTGAATGGTGCCTAGGCCCAGGCCCCGGGCAAAAACGTTGGGCGTATAGCCAAGCTCGTCCATGACCTCCAGTACCAAATTCCGGGTGCGGTCACTGACATTCGGACTGCCGTTAAGGACGCGGGAAACCGTAGCAATGGAAACGCCGGCTTTTCTGGAAACGTCGTAAATATTCATGGAACCGTTCCCCCTTCGTCATAATAGTTGTGGTTTGTCAGCCATGAGTGCCGGTAATAAGATGATAGATAACCGGCAGCGTTCTGTAAGTGCTTACAAACTAATCTTATTATACCCATCCTTTTTCGATAATGCAAGTAAAATTTTGCCATATTTGAGTAAATAAGGAGAAAAAACAGTGATTTTCACTTGACTTATGCACAAGAATTCAGTAAAATGACTGTAAGTACTTACAATCTAAAAATGAGGAGAAAAGGCATGCAGGATTTTATCAGAATTCATGAAGATGATAATGTGGCAGTAGCGTTGCGTCCGATAGCCGGGGGAGAGCATCTGACAATCGGGACGTATCAGCTGACAATCCGGGAGGAGATTCCCCAGGGCCATAAGTTTGCTTTGAAGGATATAGAACAAGGCGCGCCGGTGATCAAATACGGGTTTTGCATTGGCAATGCCAGGGAGAAGATTGAGGCCGGAGGATGGGTACATGTGCATAATATCAAGACGGCCCTGGGAGATTTGCTGACTTATCAGTATGAGCCGGTTGCGTCTTCTCTGAGGGAGTCGGCTCCTGCCTATTTTGATGGATTCCGCCGTCAGAACGGCAAGGTGGGAGTGCGCAACGAAATTTGGATTATTCCTACTGTTGGCTGTGTCAATTCGATTGCGAAGGCATTGGAGAAGAAGGCGCAGAAGTTTGTGGGGGGATCGGTCGAGGAAGTAGTTGCCTTTGTTCACCCTTATGGCTGTTCTCAGATGGGAGACGACCAGGAGCATACACGCACAGTGCTGGCAGATCTGATACAGCATCCCAATGCGGGAGGCGTGCTGGTGTTGGGGCTGGGATGTGAAAACAGCAATATTCCGGTGTTGAAGGAATATATCGGGGAATATGACGAGCAGCGGGTGAAATTTTTGCAATGCCAGGATGTGGAGGACGAGCAGGAAGAGGCTATGCGGCTGCTGGAAGAGCTGGCAGTTTATGCCGGGGCCTTCAGCCGGGAGAAAATAGATGCCAGCGAGCTGATTGTGGGCATGAAATGCGGCGGCTCGGACGGGCTGTCGGGAATTACGGCAAATCCAGTGGTGGGAGGCTTTTCGGATCTGCTGATTTCCAAAGGCGGGACTACGATTCTGACCGAGGTGCCGGAGATGTTTGGCGCTGAGACGATTTTGATGAATCGATGTGAGACGCCGGAGCTATTCCAGCAGACGGTTTCATTGATTAATGATTTCAAGAATTATTTTACCAGCCACAACCAGACGATTTATGAGAATCCCTCTCCGGGAAATAAGAAGGGCGGGATTTCTACTCTGGAGGATAAATCACTGGGATGTACGCAGAAGTCAGGCAGCGCCCCGGTCAAAGGTGTGCTGGCATATGGGGAGCCGGTGAAGGTCAAAGGGCTGAATCTCTTATCTGCTCCGGGCAATGATTTGGTGGCATCTACGGCACTGGCGGTGTCCGGCGCCCACATCGTATTGTTTACCACCGGCCGGGGGACACCCTTTGCATCACCTGTTCCGACGGTGAAGATTTCCAGCAATTCCCGGCTGGCAGGACATAAGGATAACTGGATTGATTTTAATGCCGGCCGTATGGTAGAGGATAAAGCGAAGGAAGAACTGGCACAAGAGTTGTTTGACTATGTGCTGGAGGTGGCTTCCGGGAGAAAGGTCAAGGCTGAGGAGGCCGGTTTTCACGATATGGCGATCTTTAAGCAGGGAGTTACGCTGTAGGTGCAGCTACAGCGGCAAAGCTACAGGGAAACGAAAGGGACAAATAGGTATATGAAGCTGAATCGGACAACACAGAGAACCGTGGAAATTCTTAAGCTGGTGTCAAAGGATCCCAAAGGGATCACTTTAGATGAGATTTGTGAACGGCTGAAGCTTCCCAAAACCAGCGCTTATGATATTGTGACGACTCTGGCAGAGATGGGGATGGTGAATGTGGACAGAGGAGTGCGCCAGCGCTATACCATCGGCCTGACGGCTTACCGGATCGGGATCAATTATACCAATAACCTGGACTTTATCGGAGTATTGGAGCCAGAGCTGCGGGCCTTTGCCAGACAGACAAAAAAAACGGTGTTTTTCGGCGTGCGTTCGGATCATGAGGTGGTGTATATCTGCAAATCAGAACCGGAAAATCCGATCATCACCACAGCCACGGTAGGCTCTAAGAATCCCATATACTGTACGTCTTTGGGAAAAGCGATTCTGGCCAACAGCGACGAGGAAACCAGAAAGCAGGTGATGGGAAGGATTAAATTCCGGAAAAAGACGGAAAAGACTATTATGGATAAGGAATCTTTGGCGGCGGAATTGGACAAAGTAAGAAGGCAGGGCTATGCACTGGATGCCAGAGAGCTGGAAGAACATATGGAATGTGTGGGAGCACCGGTGTTTGGCGCTGATGGGAGCGTACTGGGGGCTATCAGCCTGTCAAGCCTTTATAAGCCGGCTGAAGATTACGAGGCTTTAGGATTGCTGGTAGCAGAAAAGGCGGCACAGCTATCGCGGTTGTTGGGATATCTTGGGGAAAAAGAGCGAGGGTAATGAAAACCATTGCTGTCGGGAAAGATAGAAATGGTGCGGGAAAGATGGCAGAAAATTGTTATTGGCTATTGACAAATGGATTGGTAACTATTAATATGTAATTATAATAATTCGTATTTATGAAGAAGATTCGTATATACGAACAAAGAAAAGGAGAAGAAGGAGCTATGAAAAAAGAACAGGTATTGGCAAGAATGAAAGAGGATTGTCTGGTAGCAGTGGTCCGGGCGAAGAACCTGGAGCAGGGGGAGAAGGTGGTAGACGCTATTATTGAAGGCGGTATCAACTTTATCGAGATTACCATGACCATGGATGAGGGGAATCCGGTGGACTTTATCGCTGCTATGGCGAAGAAATATAAGAACAATGACAAGGTGGTCATCGGCGCCGGCACGGTTCTGGATCCGGAGACTGCGAGAGCCGTCATCCTGGCAGGTGCCAATTATGTAGTGAGTCCTGGGCTGAATGTAGATACCATCAGGCTGTGCAACCGTTACCGTGTGCCGATGCTGCCAGGCGTGATGACTCCTACCGAAGCGATCACCGCTCTGGAGGCCGGCTGTGATATCATCAAGATCTTCCCTGGCAATATCGTGGGACCGGCGGCGATCAGCTCCTTCAAGGGCCCGTTGCCGCAGGGTGAGTTCATGCCTTCTGGCGGTGTTGACGTGGATAACGTGGATAAATGGATCAAGGCAGGCGCTTATGCGGTGGGGACTGGCAGCAGCTTAACCAAGGGTGCGAAGACCGGTGATTTTGCGGCAGTTACGGCGAAGGCAAAGGAATTTGTGGAGGCAGTGGCCGCTGCCCGTGCGAAGTGATTTTGGCGTTTCAGACCGAAAAACAGGACAAAAGAAGAGAGAAAAGAAGTAACGGATTAGAGAAAGAAAATGAAATAAAAGGAGAATAAGACGATGGCAAAAGTAGTAACCATGGGTGAGATCATGCTGAGGCTTTCCACCCCTAACAATGAGAAGTTTATCCAGGCGGATGAGTTCGATGTCAATTACGGCGGCGGCGAGGCCAATGTGGCAGTATCTCTGGCAAACTATGGCCATGAGGTAGAGTTTGTGACCGCGATTCCGGCCAACCCGATCGGTGACTGTGCTGTGGCTGCTTTAAGAAAATACAATGTTGGTACAAAGTTCATCTCCCGCAGCGGCGATCGCCTGGGAATCTATTTCTTGGAGACGGGTTCTGCCATGAGAGCCTCTAATGTCGTCTATGACCGTGCTAATTCTGCGATTGCCTGCGCGACTGCTGATAAGTTTGATTTTGATGCTATTTTTGAAGGGGCGGACTGGTTCCATTTTACCGGCATTACTCCGGCGGTTTCCGATTTGGCAGCCGAGGTGACTGAGGCGGCCTGTAAAGCGGCAAAGGCTCATGGCGTAACCGTGTCTGTGGATCTGAATTTCCGCAAAAAGCTGTGGTCTTCCGAGAAGGCGCAGAAGGTGATGACGAATCTGATGCAATATGTAGATGTGTGCATCGGCAATGAGGAGGACGCTGAGAAGGTTCTGGGCTTCAAGCCGGGTAAGACGGATGTCACCTCCGGAGAGCTTGAGCTGGCCGGCTATGTGGATATCTTTAACCAGATGGCAGACAAGTTTAATTTCAAATA
Organism: uncultured Lachnospiraceae bacterium; assembly: GCA_910588125.1. Lineage (GTDB taxonomy): Bacteria > Bacillota > Clostridia > Lachnospirales > Lachnospiraceae > Brotaphodocola. Next base: position 37,131 of record CAJUPI010000023.1, on the reverse strand, counting down.
TGTGATCAGTTCGCTGCGTGAGAGCTATTCGGCCTCCAACAATGGCTGGTCTGCCTGCATTATGGATGGAAAGACCCGCGAGTTCTACCATTCTAAAAAGTATTCGATCACCCCGATTGTAGACCGTGTGGGCGGCGGCGATTCCTTTGCTGCCGGATTGGTATGCGGACTGCTGGATGGCAAGGATATGAAAGCGGCCCTGGAGTATGCGGTGGCAGCTTCTGCTTTGAAGCACACCATTCCTGGCGACTTTAATCTGGTAACCCGCGCAGATGTGGAGAACCTGGCAGGTGGGGACGGTTCCGGCCGCGTGCAGAGATAAAAACAGAAGAATCTAAGTCATCCGCCATTTCTCTTATCCGGTGTCCGTCTGTTTACGAACACAGGATATGGAAATGGCGGATGACTTATTTTGCAACGCCTCGTTTTATCGTCAAATCTTCGCAGAGAAACAGATTTTTAGGAGGAGAGAAAATGGAGAAAAAGAGAAATTTCGATTTGCTGACTTTTGGACAGGTTTTACTCCGTCTGTCGCCGCCGAATAATGAACGGCTCATGAGAGGAGATACCTTCGTAAAACAGGTGGGAGGAGCTGAGCTGAATGTGGCAGTGGGGGTGGCGCTTTTGGGGCTTCATACGGGGATTATCTCCCGCCTTCCGTCTCACGATATGGGTGCTTTTATGAAAAGCAAGATTCGTTCCTATGGCGTCAGTGACGATTATTTCATCTATGATAATTCGCCGGGAGCCCGTGTGGGAATCTATTATTATGAGGATGGCGCCTATCCGAGAAAGCCTAAGGTCATCTATGATCGGGCAGGGAGTTCGTTCTATTCTCTGCAGATTGACGAGATCCCGGAGGAAGCATATGCTTCGACCCGTTGTTTCCATACCAGCGGCATCACGCTGGCGCTGAGCCCGCAGTTGCGTGAGACAGCGATTGCGATGATTCGGCGGTTTAAGGAAGCGGGGGCGTTGGTATCGTTTGATGTGAATTTCCGCGGGAATCTGTGGACCGGGGCGGAGGCTAAGGAATGCATCGAGCGTATCCTGCCTTATGTTGATATCTTTTTCTGCTCCGAGGATACGGCGCGTCTGACTTTTTTAAAGACTGGCACGGCGAGAGAAATGATGAAGAGCTTTGCCGAAGAATATCCGATTTCGATTGTGGCTTCCACACAAAGAGTGGTACATAGTCCCAAGCGGCATACCTTTGGCTCAGTGATCTATGACGCTAAGCGGGATACCTACCATGAGGAAGAACCCTATCGCGATATTGAAGTTGTCGATCGGATCGGCAGCGGGGATGCTTATATTTCAGGAGCGCTCTATGGGCTTTTGTCCAGCGATTTTGACTGTGAGCGGGCGATGCAGTACGGCAATGCCACCAGCTCGGTGAAGAATACGATTCCGGGAGATTTGCCGTCCTCGAATCTCGAAGAGATCGATACCATTATCAAAGCGCATAACAGCAAGGGGCCGCAGTTGGAGATGGCGCGGTAGGCCGGGATGATGGACAAAACCGGAAAATACAAAAGAAATTAAAAGATAACAGATAATAATCGTAAGATAAAAAAGTATAATAATAAATAACAAGGGGTTACAACAACTATGGCAAAAGAAATGGGTAATGTTATCGTAGGGCAGTCCGGGGGTCCGACAGCTGTCATCAATTCCAGTCTTGCAGGGGTGTACAAGACAGCCAGAGACCGCGGAGCAAAAAAGGTATTTGGCATGCTGCATGGAGTACAGGGGCTTTTGGAGGAACGGGTGGTAGATCTGTCCGGACATATCCGCAGTGATTTGGATATTGATCTTTTAAAACGGACGCCATCGTCTTTTCTGGGTTCGTGCCGCTATAAGCTGCCGGAGATCAAAGAGGATCAGGCAATTTACGACAAGATTTTTGCTATTTTGGATAAACTGGAGATTGAGTACTTCTTTTATATTGGCGGAAATGATTCTATGGATACCATCAAGAAGCTGTCAGATTATGCGATTTTAAACGGCAGCCGGATCCGCTTTATGGGAGTTCCGAAAACGATTGATAATGATCTGGCAGTGACAGATCACACACCGGGCTTCGGCAGCGCGGCGAAGTATATTGCTTCCATTACCAAAGAAGTGATCCGTGACGGGCTGGTATATGATCAGCAGAACGTGACGTTAGTGGAGATCATGGGGCGCAATGCCGGCTGGCTGACCGGGGCGGCAGCACTGGCCAAGGGAGAGGATTGTGAAGGGCCGGATATGCTGTTTTTGCCGGAGCTGACCTTTGATGTAGAACGGTTTATGAATCAGGTGGCTGAAATTCATAAAAGAAAAAAATCGGTGGTGATTGCCATTTCCGAGGGTGTCAAGGTGGCTGACGGACGATATGTCTGTGAACTGACAGATAATATTGATTTTGTGGATGCTTTTGGCCACCGGCAGCTGACTGGCACGGCGCGTTATCTGGCGGAAAAGATCTCCAAGGAGGTGGGCTGCAAGACCAGAGCGATCGAGTTCAATTCCCTGCAGCGCTGTGCATCGCATATCGTGGGCCGGGTGGATATCACCGAGGCTTATCAGGTGGGCGGCGCTGCCGTAAAGGCGGCTTTTGAAGGGGAAACCGGCAAGATGATTATCTTAAAGAGGATTTCTGATGATCCTTATTTGTGCGTGACGGACATCTACGATGTGCATAAGATTGCCAATGTGGAGAAAAAGGTGCCGAGAGAATGGATCAATGAGGAGGGCAACTATGTGACGCCTGAGTTTATCAGTTATGTACGTCCGCTGATTCAGGCGGAGCTGACGCCGATGATGGTGGACGGCCTGCCCAGACATTTGCGGCTGGATGATGCCAGCTATGGAAGATAGAGGAGGCAGGAATTAAAATTTTCAAAAGAACCGGAGGCTGGCTGAAAATGCCAGTGTCCGGTTTGTTGATGTGAGGCTTTTTATTGCCAAAAATTCAGGATTATGATAAACTCGGAACAGAATTAAGCAGCGCGCAGATGTGCAGATATGGAAAATAAAAAGAGAAGGCAGACGAGCAATGTCATTAAGTTGTTTTTTTAGAAGGTGCGCCATGGAAAAAAGAGCGGGAAGGGGCGGGAAATGGTCTGCCGCTTTTTCCAGCTTCGGGATCAAGAATTCCTAAAATCTCTGATTTTTGCGAAAAGCGAAACGAAAATCCCCAAACTCGTTTTGCTCAGACAGAGTGGATTTTCATTTCAAGGCAAAACTCAGGGATTTAAGGAATTCCAAATGTTTGAATTCCACTCTGGGATTTTTGCTGCCATCGATCTCCATGCCGATGATGATTTCCAGCCTGACTGCCGGGTATCACACGGATTATGGGATGCTGATGCTGGCGGTATTTATTACTACGCTGCCTACGGCGGTGGTGTTCTTTATTCTGCAAAAGAGTTTTGCAGAGGGAATTACAGGAGCGATCAAATAGTTGCTGAACTGCCCGCTTAAAAGATTGGCAAAAAGATTCGTTTACCAGAGATTTTTGTTGATAAATGGAAAGCTTTGTTTTAAAATAGACGGAAAGCGGCAATCATTGTCTGCTTCAAAAAATAAGTGGGAGGTAATCAGCCATGTATGAAACCATAAAAATAGTAGTTGATATTGCGTTTGTGGTAGTCGCGGCAATCGTGATTTTTTCGGCTATTAAGAAAATGAAAAAGAAATAGTTGATTACAAAGAAGGGTGTTGTAAAATAAACTGCCCGTCGTCTCTCTTATCTTGTGTCCGGCTGTTCACGAACATTCTGATATTAGCAGACTTTGTCCGTTAAGAGCAGATTGTGTGTACGTGAACCATCCGAACACAGGATAGAGAAATGACAGGCATTTTATTTTGCAACACCCTCTTTTCCATTTTAAATGTGGGGCAGGAAAATCTTGTGAAATGTGATTTTACAATTGATATATATTCGAATAGCGTGTCAGGAGGAAGCTGTGAAAAGAAAAGCGATTCTTTATGGAGGGGATTGTAATCCGGAGCAGTGGTTAGATAGTCCGGAGATTTTGGAGACGGATATTGCATATATGAAGGAGGCTGGAATTAATACGGTTAGTATGGGGATGTTTTCCTGGGCGGTGCTGGAACCGGAGGAGCGCGTCCCCGTTGGCTGGCACAGGCTTATCCAGAGGTTTTGCGGGTGAGAGAGGATCGGGTATAGAAAAAACAGGGATCCGTCCGATCGTGGAGGGAGCGCTTTTGCAATGTGTGGAGGTGTCTTCACGAGTATCGCCGGAGTGGGAGTATATTTTTATCCAGAATTTTTCGGATAAGCCGACAGATACCGGCGACGTAAAATGGGAAGGGGAGTGGATGTATGGGAAGAGTCTGAAGGAAAACAGCAGATTGGAAGCGTATGGAACGAGAATTCTGAGGCGGAGGATAAAAAGCAGTGTCTGAACTGCGGGGACTCTTGTTCACTAAAGGAAAAAACGGCAGTTGACATACCTTGATAATCTATGTATAATAAAAGTATACATAGATTATCAAGGTATTGTTTTTATACCGATATTGTCAGGAAAGGAGAATTTTATGGACAAACGTTATATGGCGCTGGGAACGTCGATGCTGGTACTGCGTCTTTTGGAGCAGCAGAGCATGTACGGTTATCAGATCATACGGGAGCTGGAGCAGCAGAGCCAGATGGTATTTCGCCTGCAGGAAGGCACGTTGTATCCGATTCTGCATGGGCTGGAACAACAGGGAGCCGTGGTTAGTGTTCAGAAGACGGCGGAGAATGGGCGCATGCGGAAGTACTATGAGATCACCACTCAAGGAAAAAAGCTTTTGGAGGAAAAGGCCGGGGAGTGGAAGGCTTATGAGGCGGCAGTGAACCGGGTGATGGGAGGTGTGCTCTTTGGCTGACGAGAAAAAGGAATTTTTGAATAGTGTGGAGGAACAGATTGCCTGGCGGCCGTTGCGAAAGACTCTCAGCCAGGAGTTGGAAGAGCATATTCTTGACCGTATGGAAACGTATGAAGCAGAAGGGATTTCCCACGAGAAGGCGGAAGCGCTGGCGGTTAGAGATATGGGAGATCCGATTGTGATCGGTACAGACTTAAATGCAGTACATCAGATTCAAAAAGTGCCGTCTCTGGCAGTTATGACCTTTTTGCTGTCTGCTTTTGGCCTGGCAGGTTCGATTGGCATGCGATGGAGCCCGGAGCAGTGGGCGAATGGATATTTTTATTATGCTCCAGGTTTGCTGGTGTTACTTTTGATGTCTTGGAAGGGATATCCGATAATAATCCGGCATTCCCGGTGGCTGCTGCCGCTGGCCGGCGGGCTGTTTTTGGCGGAGGAGTTTTTGATAGCCAGGCGGATGATGTTGTCTTGGCAGATCGGATACCTGCGATATTTTAGCATTCTGCTGTTCAGCCCTTTTCTGATTCTGCTGGCATACCGCATGCGTAGATATGGCGGCAAGACAATTCTGCTGATTCTGGTGCTTTGCGGTATCTGCATCAGTCTGCCCGGGTTTTATTATGACGGCAGGCGCGATCTTCCGGCTTGCCTGGTTTTGCTGGCAGGAGTGGCTGGTGCCTTGTTGCTGATGATTCACCGGGAGATATTTTCCAGGAGCGTGTCTGCCCGTAAACGTCTTTATGGGATTACCTTGATTGGTCTGGCGGCTGTGGGCGTTCTTTTTGGGGCTACGAACGAGCGGAGGGAGATGCTCCGATGGTTTCTCTGGCCGGATGATAATGTCCAGTCTACCTGGGATGATACCTACAACAGTATCCTGATTCGCCGGCTGCTAAAAGAAACGCCTCTGGTGGGAGGAATCGAGCTGACTCCCGGGCAGCTGATGGATTACGGCACCGGCGCCTGGTATTTTGCCGGGAGGGATCCCCGGCAAATTGGAGTCTATGCAATTCATGAGACAGAGGAGGAAGAGCAGGAATTTCATGACTTGATTGACGGAATCCGGGAGGCCGGAGGACATCCCCGTTATATTCATTTTAATGAATCCAATGTTACCTTATGGGATATCCTTCCCCAGCATTATCACAATAATTATCGGATTGCCGTTGTTATTTTGCTTTTTGGGCGGCTGGCGGGAGCCGTGTTCGTGGCAGCTATCGGAGGGTTTTATTTGCTGCTGTTTGGCTGTATCTGGAAAATCCGGGGCAAGCTGGCCTTCTCTTTGTCGTGCTGCTGTGGATTTTGCCTGTTGACAGAGGGCGTTCTTTATCTTTTGGGGAATTTTGGCTATCAATATGCTGCCTTTACCAATCTGCCGCTGATATCTGAGGGCCGGATCAGTATATTGGTGAATATGGCAATGCTGGGATTTGTATTTTCTGCATATCGCTACGACCGCGTGGAAATGGAGCCGCTCTCGGTGAGATACAGTAAGCATTTAAGTTGATTGGTTTTGTTTGCAGCCAATGTCATTAAGTTTATCTTTGAGAATACCCAGCTATGGAAGAAGGCGCGGGAAGCGGCGGGAAAAGGTCTGACGATTTTGACTTTGCAGGAATTCTTGATCCCGAAACCGGAAAAATCGTCAGACCTTTTCCCGCCGCTTCCCGCGCCTTCTTCCATAGCGTACCCTCTGAGAAAATTAACTTAATGACATTGAAATGACATTGATGATTTTGCCACACCCTCTTTTGCGTAATGAAAATAAAGACCCTGTTTCTGCAAATTGCGACATTGTATTTATCAATGCCGGTGTTAAAATAATAATGGGGTGTTGTATCCGGGAAAGCGGATGCAGCAGATGAAAAGTCAGGCAATCAGCACACCAGAAAGAGAAGGAGATAGCCTATGGACGAATGGCTGATGCAGAAAATCCAGGAAATAACGGTTGAGGAGCAGGCGTATCTGGACGGCAGAACACAGGTGGAGAAAAATGTTTACCAATATTCCGGAGCACGTACATTATCAGACGGATCTTGTCAGTTTGAAGTTGACAGTCAGTTGTTTTTGAAGAAAGGAAAGCTTATTACGGTAAGGCATCACAGCCGGTTTGTGGAGTTCCCGATTCATCAGCATAATTATATTGAGATTATGTATGTATGCATGGGGGAGATTACTCATTATATCGACGGGAAAGAGCTGGTTATGCGTCAGGGAGATATGCTTCTGATGAATCAGCATGTAAAACATAGGATTAAGCGGGCCGGGGCCGGCGATATAGGAATTAATTTTATTGTCCTTCCGGAGTTTTTTGACATACCGTTTCAGATGATGCGCAAGCAAAATGTTATTGCAGATTTTCTGGCAGGTATTTTAAGGCAGAATAATCCAATCCCTCAATATCTGAATTTCCGGCTTCAAGGGAAGAAAGAAATCTCAAACCTGATGGAAAATATGATTGCCTCGTTGGTAAATGAAAATGCCGTGTCAGAGGAAAAGCATCATCCGGAAAAAACCGGTGTTTTAGGAAGGCTGGACATCAACAATGAAGATGTGATTAACCAGTATTCTATGGGGCTGGTATTTTTGTATCTTATCAATTATATAGATACACTGTCGGACAACTCGTCCCATAGCTATGAGGATATTGTGGTTCAGTCGGCAATGAAATATATTGATTCCCATTACAGGACAGCATCCTTAGGCTATATTGCGGATGATTTCCAGCTGTCATTTCCAACGGTGAGCAGGATGATCAAGAAAGTGACTGGCTTTACGTTTCAGCAGCTTCTGATGCGCAAACGTTTTCAAAAGGCAGTAATGTTCCTGGTTGAGACAGAACTGCCGGTGGAAGAGATAGCAGCCAATATAGGGTATGAAAACCACAGCTATTTTTACCGGCAGTTTAAGGCGCGTTATGGAGTGACGCCGAACCAATACCGTAAGATGCACAAGAATGATGAGGCGATAAAGTTTTAATGTACCGGTGAAAAAAGGCAATGACATTGGAAAAAAAGGACAGTATTTTCGTCAGGATAGGACATTATGGAATCTATACAGATCGTGTAGAATAAAGTCATGTCCCACTTTGTGGTATATTTGGCGTTCATTCGGTCAACGTAGCCCACTGCGCCTTCCTCATTTGAGCCAAATCTTCCACAAATTGTGACGCACATCTGCCAGTAAGCAATTTTCAAATACACTCCGGAGAGTCCCAAAAGTCAGGCTCTCGGCTTTGAGGCAGATAAAATAAAAAATTGGCAGAAAAGGAGAGAAGGCATATGGTAAGAAAGGGCTTCAAGATGCATCTGCATCCGGGGATGGCAGAGGAGTATGAGAAGCGTCACAATCAGCTGTGGCCCGAGATGAAGGATATGATTCATGAGTATGGCGGAAGGAATTATTCTATCTTCCTTGATAAAGAGACCGGTGTGCTCTTTGGTTATCTGGAGGTTGAGGATGAAGAAAGATGGGCGCAGTCTGCCGATACCGAGATCAACCGGAAGTGGTGGGATTTCATGGCGGATATTATGGATACGAATCCAGATAACAGCCCGGTAAGTACAGAGCTGACTCCGGTGTTTCATTTGCTGTAAGAAACAGGGAAGATTCAACAGGAGGCAGGAGATGGGTACATATTATTTGGCTATCGATATCGGGGCGTCCAGCGGCCGTCACATGCTTGGCTGGCTTGAAGACGGGAGGCTCCGACTCGAGGAGGTTTACCGGTTTCCCAATGGAATGAAACATGTGGACGGGAGCCTTTGTTGGGATGTAAAGGCATTGTTCTATGAGATTAAGGAAGGCCTTAAGAAGTGCCGGGAGATAGGAAAGATACCATCCTTTATGGGGATTGATACCTGGGCTGTAGATTATGTGTTGTTGGATAAGTATGATCGGATACTGGGAAAGTCTTACGGATATCGGGACAGCCGGACAAGCGGTATGGATACGAGAGTATATGAGGAGATTTCCCTTAAAGAGCTTTATGCACGCACCGGGATCCAGAAACAGATTTTTAACACGGTTTATCAGCTGATGGCAGTAAAGCAAAAAGAACCGGAGATTTTTGAAAAGGCCGAGAGCATGCTGATGATTCCGGACTATTTCCATTTTCTTCTGACAGGGGTGAAACGGACAGAGTATACCAATGCCACAACGACACAATTGGTAAGCCCTGTTTCTAAGGATTGGGACTATGGGCTGATTGACAGGCTGGGTTATCCGAGAAAGATATTTGGTGAGATCAGCCGGCCGGGCACCCTGGTTGGGAATTTCAGGCAAGAGATTCAAAAAGAGGTGGGATTTGACTGTCAGGTGATTCTACCGGCCACGCACGACACGGCGTCTGCTGTGGCAGCTATACCGGCCACGGAAGAGGATGTGCTCTATATCAGTTCCGGCACTTGGTCCCTCATGGGTACAGAGCTTTCAGAGGCAAACTGTTCTCCGGAAAGCAGGATGTATAACCTTACCAACGAAGGCGGCTATGAGTACCGTTTTCGATATCTTAAGAATATTATGGGGCTTTGGATGATCCAGTCTGTCAGGAAAGAATTTGCAGAAGAGTATTCTTATGGATATATCTGCGAACAGGCGCAGAAGCAAAAAATCGTGTCTCTTGTGGACTGTAACGATGATGGGTTTCTGGCACCGCCCAGTATGGTGGAGGCAGTGAAGAATTATTGTGAGCGGACCGGACAGCAGGTGCCGGGAAATGAATGGGAGGTTGCGGCAGTGATCTACAACAGCCTGGGAAAATGCTATGGAGATACTATCCGGCAGATTGAAGAGATGACCGGAAAGAGGTACGGCTGTATCTACGTGGTAGGCGGCGGCTCCCATGCCGAATACCTGAATCAGGTTACGGCAAAGTATACCGGACGTATGGTCTGTGCAGGGCCCGGAGAGGCTACGGCAATCGGGAATTTGCTGGTACAGATGATTTATAACCAGGAATTTGCAGGCCTGAACCAGGCAAGAGAATGTGTGAAACAGTCTTTCGACATTAAAATATATGAAACGGGGGAAGTATCATGTTAGTAGAGACAAAAGCAAGAATTGGAGTTTTTTCGATTGCTCTGGGAGCATATCTGCCCCAGTTCCCTTCCCTGGCGCCGGAATTTGAGGCGCAGTATGATGCGTTCAAGAAGACGATTCCGGATACCGTGGAAATCGTGGACGGAGGTTTGGTTACTACCAAGGAACTGGCCCAGGCAGCCGGCGACAGATTCCGCGGGGCGGATGTGGATCTGGTGATCTTGCAGCTTCTGACTTATGCAACATCCTATAATATGCTTCCGGCAGTGCGGGATTTGGATGTGCCGGTGGTGCTAGTGAATGTCCAGAAGAAGAAAGCGCCTGACTATGAAAACACGGATACTGCCACATGGCTTGGCCAGCTGTATGCCTGCGGAGCCGTCGGGGAGATGGTAGCAGATCTGGAACGTGCCGGTAAGCGTCATGCTGTCATCACCGGGGTGGTTGAGGGCGGGGATGCACAGGTGCAGGCGGAAATCGCGGCATGGTGCCGCGCCGCACAGGTACGTCGCCGGTTTCGGGATACCAACCTGGCACAGGTTGGGCGCCCGTATCCGGGCATGATGGATCTGTATATTGATGAAACCAATCTCTATCACAGAATGTTCCTTTATACCAAGCAATTTGACTGGGAAAAGATGTGGGCGATTGCCGATCCGATTACAGACCCGGATGCAATACGGGCGAAAGCGCAGGATATCCTGGATACCTTTGACATCGAGGGCGGCGGTACGATTGAAAAGGTCTGGGATATGGCAAAATATGTAGTTGCTTTCGAGCAGTGGGTCAAAGAGGAACAGATTGCTTTTATCGCCTCCCATTATGACGGATTTGCGCAAGGAAAGGCCGGTGTTCTGGATAGTATGCTGATCCCGGCATTCTCCATGTTGATCAAGCAGGGTGTGGCCTGTGCAGTGGAGGGGGATATTAAGGTTGCCATGGCGATGAGTATTTTAAAGACGATTGCCGGAGCAGGCCAGCTGTCTGAGATGTACTCCATTGATTTTGAGGAAGATATCTGTATTATCGGCCATAGCGGTTCTGGTGATGCTGATATTTCCGCGAAAAAGCCTACGATGAAGATCGTTCCTGTGTTCCATGGGAAGACCGGCGGTGGTTATTTGACACAGTTTTATCCGCATCTTGGCCCGGTCACATATCTGGGCATCACACAGGACAAGGACGGACGTTTTAAGTTTGTCATGGCGGAGGGAATCAATGAGGCCGGCCCGATCTTTACTTTCGGTGACACCAATATGCGGACGCGTTTTAGCTGCGGGGCAAGGGAGTTCTGCAACAGGTGGAGCGAGGCGGGGCCGACACATCACATGGCGGCAGCGTCAGGCAGGCATATTGATACGATTCTGAAGGTTGCAAAGATTTTTGATGTGCCGGTAGAAGTAGTAACCAGGTAGAAATTACTATGAAAGTTCAGCGCTCCGGCGCTGAACGTGCGAAAATGGGGTCACAAAGTGACATCTTCCACTTCCATTTTCTGCACATCCGCCGGAGGTTCATAGTAACTCCTTTTCATTCATGGCGGTGCCTGATGGCAGGCATGGGGGTTACTATGAAAGTATCGAATTCTTACGGTAGGACTGCGCACTTGCTGCGCTGTCCGTACAGCGCCGGAATGCCGTTTTTGCATTCCGTGTGCATCCCCCGGAAGGTTCATAGGAATCCTTTTTCCCTGGCTGAGTGTTTTCAAAGATAAATTTGATGACATTGGTAAGGCGATAGCCTGGATTGCGAATACCAGAGGCGATTGCGTGAGCGCCAAAGGCGCGGAGCAATCGGCTTTCATAGGGAGGTAGATGCAACGTCAAAGGTTGTATGAAGTTTTAATTGGAAAAGAAAGAAGGAGAAAAAATGGGTGTTACAGATGTAAAATTCGTACAGGGATTTATCCGTATGTGCAACGATGGATGGGAACAGGGCTGGCATGAGAGAAACGGAGGCAACCTGTCGTACCGTATGAAGGCAGAGGAAGTGGAAGAGGTAAAGCAATACTTAAGCTCAGACGGTGAGTGGAGAGACATTGGCACAGATGTACCAGGGCTTGCCAATGAATACTTTATAGTTACGGGAAGCGGGAAATATTTCCGCAACGTGATACTGGATCCGGCTGATAGCATTTGTATTATTCAGCTGGACGGCAAGGGAGAGAAGTACCAGATCTGCTGGGGCCTGGTAAATGGCGGCAGGCCGACAAGCGAGCTTCCCAGCCATCTGATGAACCACGAGGTGAAAAAGGTAGCATCCGGCGGGACGCACCGGGTGATCTATCATGCCCATACGACTAATGTGATCGCGCTTACCTTCGTACTGCCTTTGAAGGACGAAGTCTTTACGAGAGAGTTATGGGAGATGGCTACAGAGTGCCCAGTGGTATTCCCGTCAGGGATTGGCGTGGTAGGATGGATGGTTCCGGGAGGCCGGGATATCGCGGTGGCTACCAGCGAGCTAATGAAACAATATGATGTGGCGATCTGGGCACATCATGGCATGTTCTGCTCCGGTGAGGATTTTGATCTGACCTTCGGACTTATGCATACAGTGGAGAAATCAGCGGAAATCCTTGTAAAGACGCTGTCCATGCGTCCGGATAAGCGACAGACGATCACGCCGCAGAATTTCCGTGATCTGGCAGCAGATTTCAAGGTGACGCTGCCCGAGAAATTTTTATATGAATCCTCCAAGCCCGGATACTCCCGGAGCTGAACTTAGCCTTGATGAATAAGAGAATATATGCCCAATATCATTAAGCTTAAGTCTGAGAATATTCAGCATTGAAAAAAGGAGCGGGAGAGCGGGGATGGGGCTTGCGGGAACCCCTTTGTCAGCCTGGTTTGCATTTGCAGGGATTTTTAGAAGTTCTTAAACTTTCAGATTTTGCGTTGAAACGAAAATGCAGACTGTTTGAGCGAAGCGAGTTTGTGCATTTTCGTTTCGTTTTTAGCAAAAAATGAAAGTTTTAGAATTTCTTAAATCCCGGAACCGCAAACCAGGCTGACAAAGGGGTTCCCGCAAGCCCCATCCCCGCTCTCCCGCTCCTTCCTTCAATGCGGACCCGGACGGATTTCTAAAAAACATTAACTTATTGGTATTGGACATATGTCCCTTGTTATAAGCATTCTATGTGGATTACCTGCCGGATTTCTCCTGCTCTTTTCTCCACCAGATCCAGGAAGCCAGAGTGACAGCCAGAGTGGAAGCAAATACCAGAATTAACAGTACGATGCCGGAGACATCAGAAGGAAGGAAAAGGGTGGAAAGCAGTGTCAGGATTCCGCAGGCAGCATAGAGCTTTCCGCCCAGGCGATGCGTTTTCCGCCAGACATCATCACTGCTCAGCGTCCAGGGAGTCTTGATGCCCATATAAAAATTGCTCTGGATCTTGGGCAAATAATTGCCGATCAGTAAAAACATCAGGGAAAGCAGCAATAAAATGATTTTGACAGTATTAAGCCGTCCGGGAAACAGGCTTTCGCTGATAATGATACCGATCACGATGGCAAGAAAAAGCTGGATTCCGATACAAAAGCCATCATAAAACCGGCTGAATTTTAGATAGTTGCCACGCCGGGGATCGATATGAGGCATAAGATCGAACAGAACAGCAAATAAAGGGAGCATCCCGGCAATCATCCAGATGCTGCGTTTCGCTTCGAATGTGACGGTTCCGTCAAATCCCCAGTTAGCAGGAATCTGCTCTGGCAGCCTGGGGTAGATAATGCCTACGGCTGCCAGGACGGAGGCAGCAATGAGATAATTAATAATCCGCAATTTTTTATTTTTCATTGAAAGTTTCTCCTTTTCTGTCATCGCATTTGGTTGTTAAGTATTTTCATCAGAAGATTCTCCTTTCAGACAAAGGAGCCAGTTCAGAACATCATCCAACACAGAGCTGTTTAAATAATAATAGATAAATTTCCCCTTTTTTTCATCATCTATGACGCCAGCATGCTTCAAAATTGAGAGATGATGAGAAATGCTGGCTCCCGTCATATCAAATTGCCCGACAATCTCACCGGCAGTCAGCGGCCCGTCCCGCAGCAGAGTAAGGATTTCCCGGCGGGTAGGGTCAGACAGGGCCTTGAAGGTTTCTGCAAATCCCATATACATTCTTCCTTTCAAGATATTATTTAGACATTTACCTAAATATCTAAGCGATGACTATAAGATAACATAAAGAGCAGAGGGTGTCAAGCGGGAGATATTGGAGAAACATGGCGAATGTAAGCATTTGCAATTGTCCAGATAACCGAATGAGTCCAAAAGGCACGCATTGGAAAAGGGAATGGGTCCGCAGTCAGCCGGGGTCTTTTTCTCGTTATTGAAAGAGGGTGTTGCAAAATAAGTCACCCGTCATTTCTCTATCCTGTGTTTGGACGGTTCACGTACATACAGTCTGCTCTTAACGGACAAAGTCCGTCAATATCAGACAGAATGTTCGTGAACAGCCGGACACTGGATAAGAGAAATGACGGGTGACTTATTTTGCAACACCCTCATGTTCCCATTTTCCCATGGCTAAGCCATAGTTACCATCATGGAGCTGCCAATAACCAGCGGGGGAGGAAGAGCGGGGGCGGGGCTTGCGGGAGCTTTGTCGGCCCGGTTTGCATTTGCAGGGATTTTAGAAGTTCTTAAACTTTCAGATTTTGCGTTGAAACGAAAATGCAGACTGTCTGAGCGAAGCGAGTTTCTGCATTTTCGTTTCGTCTTTAGCAAAAAATGAAAGTTTTAGAACTTCTTAAATCCCGGAACCGCAAACCGGGCCGACAAAGCTCCCGCAAGCCCCGCCCCCGCTCTTTCTCCCCCGCGTACCTCAGAACTATATCCCCCGCTTCCCCAACACAATGTAAGTGACAGAAAAAGCAGATTATAGTATAATCATACAATTGGTGCAGGTTAAAAAATGAAATATTTTTTGATTTTACCATAAATTATCCGCCTGTGGCCGTATAGTAAATACAAGGCCAGGCAGAGAGGACATTGTTATGAATGACCAGCAGTTTGAGCAGAATATTGGCCGGATCTGCAGAAATGACAAGGATGGTCTGAGGGACATTTATGAGGACTATTGTCCGCTGATCTATTCGGTTGTGTGGGAGCTTCTCGGCAGCCGGGAGGACGCAGAGGATGTGACTTCGGACTTTTTCATCCGATTGTGGGATATTGCAGGTACATACCGGCCGGGAAAGGGACATCGGGCATGGCTGATCACCATTGCCCGTAATATGGCAATCGATTATCTGCGAAAAAGGAAGAGGGAAAGCCTGACTGCAGAGATTCCGGATTATCTGCAGGCAGGGGAGGATTCCTGCGAGGAGCAGCTTTGCGAGAGACTTGGCCTTGAACAGGCATTGAAGACATTGAAGGAGGAAGAAAGGCAGATTGTCAATCTGAAGATTATGGGAGAACTGACCTTCCGGGAGATTGCCGGTATCCTGAAAAAGCCTCAGGGTACGGTGGCATGGTGTTACCGGACAGCGATTCGGAAATTGAGGGAGGTGCAGTTATGATGGACGAAAAACGACTGGAACAGGAATACAGGAGGCTGAAAGGCCAACAGGCGCCGGATCTGTGGAGCCGGATTGAAGGAAATCTACAGGAGCACCCGGAGAGAGAGCAGAGGACGGGAATCAATGCCAAAGAAGTGTTGCAAGAAAGGCATCCGGAAAAGATTCGGCTATCGCGGCGCCGGATCTACGGCATGGCGACAGCAGCGGCAGCGATGCTGGCACTGCTGGTGATAGCACCGGGATTGATGGAAGGGAAATTAGAAAAGACTAGCGAACAGGTGCAAATGCCGGCTGTGGCAAAAGCAACGGAGGCGCTGCCAGAGGAAGCGCCGGAAACAGTGGCGGAGCCTGAAGCGATGGCAGCGGCCGGAAATGCAGGGCCACGGGCTGATATGGCAGAAAACGGAGCGGGAGCGCCGGGAGAGAATCTGTTGCATGCTGCACCGAGAGCAACGAGTGAGAAGGCGTCCTCCAAAGCCTTGCCGGATGGCGTTTTGATGAGTGATCAATTGTTGCTGGCAAGCTATCAGCCGATAACGGTTCCGGAAGATGCGGTGACTGTGGCAGACGATTCTCAGTATTTTTCAGAGGACATTTTAAGAGATGCCGGGTTGTTGTGCGGCGGGACGGTTACAGATGTGTCGCTGGAGCGGGATGCTTCGGGAAAGGCTGTGAAGGTGGTTTATGAAATGACGCTGGAGCAGGTGTATTTTGCGGAGGATTATACGACAGGGATGGAAGTTATCACGGTAAAGAGTCCGATTGTCAAAACGGACGGAGACGAGGTGTATATATTGTATCAGCTCCAGCCGGGCGGAACCTATCTGCTGCCTTTGCATAAGCCCGAACAAGACTGGGAGCTTTTGTATCCTTTTGCACCGCAGATTCAGGTGACTGGAGATGGGGCGTATCTGTTCCATTCCGGATATGCAAGCCTGATAGATGAGGACACGTCCGTTGTGATTGGCAGGCCGGAGGGCGACAATGACTATTTCTATGACCGGATGGTTCTGCGCAGAGATGAGGATTTCCTTTCTGAACTCTTACAATTGGTAGAGCATTGATACATTGCTGTAAGGATTTTGAATAAAGATCCGGTATTGCAATGAAAAGGGAGGAGTATTTTATGAAGAAAAAAGTGCAAAGATTATCGGGATGGCTGTTGGGAGGCGGAATATTGGCAGCGGCAGGAGTGATGGCCGGATGTGGGGCAGGGGGAGCTTCTTCCCAAATGGCGTCAGAGACGACAGCCACCGTCTGTACATCGGGTGTTGCGGACGCAGGAGCCTATGAAAATGAGGTGGTTTATCCGACAGAGGCAGCCGCAGAGGAGTATGATGAAGGGGATATGGCGGTCAGCGAGACGATGGACGCCGAGGATATGGAGGCTGAGGTTGATGTTGCCGGAGCGCCGGGGAATGATATGGGCAAATCATCTGCTGCTATAGCAGGAAAATACCGGCAGGCTTATGAGCCGGAGGATTTTAATACAGAGGAATATAGCTACATTTCGGAAAACGGATATAAAAGTGTGACAGAGGATCCGCTGTCAACATTTTCGGTGGATGTGGATACGGCTTCCTACGGGAATGTCCGGCGGATGATTCGTGCTGGCGGAAATATTCCGGCGGATGCCGTGCGGATCGAAGAGCTGATCAATTATTTTGATTATGATTATCCTCAGCCAAAGGATGGGAAGCCGTTTGCAGTGACTACGGAGTATAGCGATTGCCCTTGGAATGAGGAGCACCGTCTGCTAATGATCGGCCTGCAGGCAAAGGACATTGATTTTGAAGATCGCCCGGCATCAAATTTTGTCTTTCTGCTGGATGTGTCGGGCTCGATGTATTCGGATGATAAGCTGCCGCTGGTGCAGAAGGCGTTTGCCATGCTGGCGGAAAACCTGACTGCCAACGATCGGGTATCCATCGTTACCTATGCCGGTTATGAGTCAGTGGTGTTGGACGGGGTGCCTGGCAGTGAAAAGGCAAAGATTGTCGCGGCACTGGAGGATTTGGAGGCAGGCGGCTCGACAGCCGGGGAAGCCGGGATCCAGAAGGCTTACGCCCTTGCGGAGAAAAACTTTATCCCGGGAGGCAATAACCGGGTGATACTGGCTACAGACGGAGATTTGAATGTAGGTATCAGCAGCGAAAGCGGGTTGACCCGCCTGATTAAAGAAAAGAAGCAAAGCGGTGTCCATTTGTCCGTCCTGGGAGTCGGCACCGGCAATATCAAGGACAATAAGATGGAGGCGCTGGCGGACAACGGTGACGGTAATTACAGCTATTTGGACAGCCTTTATGAGGCGAAGAAGGTGTTGGTGGATGAGATGGGCGGTACATTGATCACGGTGGCGAAGGATGTTAAGATTCAGGTGGAATTTAATCCGGAGCAGGTGGCCGGTTACCGTCTGGTGGGATATGAAAACCGTTTGCTGAGAAATGAAGACTTTCATAATGACAAAGTAGATGCCGGGGAAATCGGGGCCGGACATACGGTTACGGCGCTGTATGAGATCATTCCCGGAGAGGCCGGCGGCCAGGCTCTTAAGTATCAGCAGACAGGAGAGCCGGTGGGCAGCACGGAGCTTTTGACCGTGAGCCTGCGCTACAAGGCACCGAACGGTGATACGAGCAAGCTGGTGGAGTATCCGGTGGAAGCGGACAGCTATCACCAGGATATGTCAGATAATATGCGTTTTGCTTCGGCGGTGGCGGAGTTTGGCATGGTGCTTCGCGACAGCGAGAACAAGGGAAAAGCCAGCCTGGAGCATGTGATGGCATTGGCAGAGCATTGCGTGAAGGCGGATTCGGACGGATACCGTAAGGAGTTTTTGCAGCTGGTGCAGCAAGCGGAGGAGATGGGAATCCGCTAAAAGAACAGAAAGCGGGAAAAGCAGAGAAGCCCTTGCCCAAATACCATAGTACAGTATTCTGATTGTGGATTATTCAAGGATAATGGTGTTGGCGTTTGTGGCTGGATGGAGGTATATTGTGGGTGACAGGAAAGATTTCTGTCACCCATTTTGCAGCACTTCTCTTGTCCATGTGGAGCTCCTCAGGGAACAAGGGGATGCACGCCCAGACACCATCTTTTGGCAGCCGGGGTTCAAAGAAGTTTCGGTGCCGCGGTTTTGCAAGGCATGGGAACGAAGCGCACTGCATGTACGCTGAACGACAGTAACGAGAGGGAGGTAACGAAGGAGTTACAAGGCACACAACCGAACACCCGGGACGGATGATTCGTTTGTGCTTTTGGTGTGCTCATTCGCATAAGAAAGGAAAATGGCTACCAGGGAAATTCAGAATCCGGCCGTAAGAAAGCTGGCCGAGTATGGAATGATTACTATGAGCATTTGGATCATGGTGATCGGAATCTATTTTTTTAAGTTTCCAAATAATTTTGCTTTTGGCGGGGTGACCGGTTTTTCGACAGTAATTGCGAAAATCACCCGGTTTTCGGCCGGTGATTTTACGTTTTTTGTCAATACCGGGCTGTTGGTATTAGGATTTTTGTTTTTGGGAACAGATGTCGGCGTGAAGACCGTTTATGCCAGCATGCTGATGTCATTGAGTCTTTCCGCTCTTGAGCGTCTGTGCCCTCTTAGCGGACCATTGACACAGGAACCATTGCTGGAACTGATTTTTGCGATTTTCTGCCCGGGGTTTGGCTCGGCTGTGCTGTTCAATATCGGGGCTTCCAGCGGAGGTACGGATATTATTGCGATGATTCTCAAGAAGCACACCAGTATGAATATTGGAACCGCTTTGCTGGTGGTGGATGTGACCTCGGTGGTGCTGGCATTTTTCGTGTTTGGCCCGACAACGGGATTGTTTTCTACACTGGGATTGATGGCAAAGTCGCTGGTTATCGACGATGTGATCGAAAATATGAACCTGTGCAAATGCTTTAATATAATCTGTGATAATCCTCAGCCGATCTGTGATTTTATCATCAATGAGCTGCACCGCAGTGCGACGACGTATCGGGCCGAGGGCGCATTTACGCACCATGATAAGACCGTCATCATGACCACCATGAAACGGGTGCAGGCAATAAAGCTGCGCAATTACATCCGCAAGGTGGAGCCGTCAGCCTTTATTCTGATCTCGAATTCCAGCGAAATTATCGGAAAGGGTTTTTTGAGCAGTTAAGAAGAAACACGCCCGTATCCTCCGGCATATAATAAAGCAGCACAAGCGGTATGACTCTGCTTGGCAAGGAGGATTGGATATGAGGTGGAAAAGAAAAAAATCAACTGTGGCCGGGCAGTCCGCCGAAGCCGATGGACAATGGCTGGCGGAGAGCCCGGCACAGCGGGAATATCAGGAACAGGAACGGCTTCATCGAAGAAATGTGACTGTCTGCCGGGCAATGCTGCTGGCGCTTTTGCTGGCCATGTGGGAACTCTGTGCAAAGCTGGGGATTATTGACGATTTCATCTTCAGCTCTCCCTCCAGGGTGCTTTTTTGTTTTTGGGGGATGGTGCAAGACAAAAGCATTTTGGGACATATTGGCATTACTTTATTTGAGACGTTGGTCAGTTTCGGACTGGTTGTGATACTTGGGCTTTTGGTGGCAGTGGTGCTCTGGTCCAGCCGCAGTGTTTCCGAAGTGATGGAGCCGTACCTGGTGATGCTGAACAGCCTGCCAAAATCGGCTCTGGCGCCTATGTTAATCGTCTGGTTGGGCAATCATGTGCATACGATTGTGGTGGCAGCAGTGTCGGTGGCAATATTTGGCTCCATTTTGACTTTGCACAATGGTTTTTTGTCCATGGATGAAGATAAGATCAAACTGATCCGCTCCCTGGGAGGAACCAGAATGGATGTCTTGACAAAAGTGTTGCTTCCGGGCTCCGTACCACTGATTATCAGCAACATGAAGGTCAATATCGGCTTGTGCCTGGTAGGGGTGATCATCGGGGAATTCCTGGCAGCACAGCAAGGATTAGGATACCTGATTATTTATGGGAGCCAGGTATTTAGCTGGGAGTACATACTGATAGAAAAATGTATCATGAGGGGAGGATGGAGGATAGGGGGATTATTGAAAAAGAAGTATAAAGAGAAAAAATTAAACGGAGGAAGTATTTTGGGAAACCAGTATACTTCCTTTTTTGATGGAAGAAAGGTGGTAAAATGAGGAAGGTACAGATTGATGTTGCTTTGGGTGTGTTTATTATGAGAGACAATGGGCTTGTGGAGATGCTTTTGATAGCCGCGGCCATTTACCTGATTATTGAGGCCGCCCTATGAAAGGGCAGGGAAAAGGTATGGCAGGGACAAGGGAGGCTGGGTATATCCGGGACAGGGACTGTACCAGGGATACACCGGTTGTTTATGGGAAACCAGATAAGCCGGTTTATGGGAAAGGGGTTCCCATCCGTCCACGGGTTTTAGGGAGGACGGATACGGAGCATAGACAGAGGATTTATCTGGGACAGCTTTTCCCGTTGGAGGATTATGATCGTATAGTTGTGTTGCTTTCCGGGGGCAAGGATTCTGTGGCGTGTTATTATAAGCTGTGGGAATTGGGGGTGCCGAAAGGGAAGATGGAGTTTTGGCACCACGATATCGATGGGAAGCACCAGTCAAGGAGGATGGATTGGAGGTGCACCCGGAATTATGTCCGTGCCCTGGCAGAGGCGGAGGGCGTGTCTTTACGGGTCTCCTGGAGGAAGAATGGCTTTTTCGGGGAACTGTACCGGCTGGGAGCCAGTGAGCCGGTGGAGTGGGAGGAGCCGGGAAGCAGGGCGGCCCGGCAGTCAAGGGGAGGGACAGAGAGGAGAAGGCCGGGGTGCCAAGGATACTGGGGAGGGAAAGGAAAGAGAAGGCCGGGGTGCCAAGAAGACCGGGGAGGGTGGAACCGATGCTCCTGTGCCATGTGTATCTTCTCCACGCCTAAGCTGTTTGCGGGAATCCGTGAACTGTACCCGGAGGAATTTGCCCTTCTAAAGAAGGATGAAGAAATTTTGGGTTTTACCTTGGATAACCGGTGCGGCCTGGATGAATTTGTGGGGGATGCCCGGTCTTGTGTGTACCATGGGGATAAGGCGGCCATCCACAGCCTCCTTTCCGGGGAATTTAGCACAGGGGAGGTCTATGCGGAGGGGGAATGGAATTATCCGGCAGGGGCATTCCATGGGGCGGAAGGAGGGCCGTGTTAAGGCCTGGGATGGATGATTTCCATACAGAATAAGGTCTTTTATACGGATAAAGGGTGCTGCTTTTGTGCTGTCAATCGGATTAAGAGGAAATGCTTTTCAGCTTTTGTTCCCTTAATAAGATAGGATTGCACAAACCATGCTGGATATGATACAATAAAATACAGACAGGAGAGGAAAATGAACGAGATAAAAATACAATGGCATCCTGGTTTTGTGGCAGCAATCAACCTGGAGTTGGCGGAGAACCGGGATGACCTGATTTATGAGAAGGAATACAATTTAAACACAAAACCCCTTGAAATTGACCTTCTGGTGATTAAGAAGGATAAGGATGTACAGATTTCTAATGAGATCGGCAGGATGTTCCGGGGGCATAATATTTTAGAATACCGTTCTCCGGAAGACCGCATGGATATTGATTCCTTTTATAAGGCGGGGGCATATGCCAGCCTTTATAAAGCCTATGGGGAGACGGTGGATGAGAGGAAGGCAGATGATATCACGGTATCCCTGGTGAGGGAGGCAAAGCCAGATGGGCTGTTTCGGTATTTCAGGGAGCATAAGGTAGAAGTATCCAATCCATACCCCGGAATCTATTATGTGCTGGACGGGGTGTTGTTCTTCACCCAAGTAATTGTGACGAGGGAACTGGATGGGGAGAACCACGGATGGTTAAAATTTTTGTCAGATAAGTTAAAGAAGCAGGAGATGGAAGCCTTGTTAAAGCGGACCCGATCCTTGTCCGGAAAGTTAGACCGGGAACTGGCAGATGCAGTATTGGAGGTAAGCGTCAAAGCAAACCGTGAGATTGTGGAAGAACTGAAAGGAGATGAGGCTATGTGCCAGGCACTGTTAGAGATTATGGAGCCGGAGATAAAGCAGATCGTAAGGCAGGCAACGGAGAAGGAGAGACGAGAGAGGGAACGGGAGAAGGAAGAAGCTGTAAGACAGATGGAACGGGAGAAGGAAGAAGCTGTAAGGCAGATGGAACGGGAGAAGGAAGAAACCGTAAGGCAGATGGAACGGGAGAAGGAAGAAACCGTAAGGCAGATGGAACGGGAGAAGGAAGAAGCTGTAAGGCAGATGAAGCAGGAAAAAGAGGAATCGGAAAAGAAGTCTCAAAAGGAAGCGGAAGAATCTGCAATAAAAATGATAAAGATGAAGAAATTTACTATCAAGGAAATTGCTGAATGTGTTCCCCGATTATCGATGGATGAAATCCAGAAAATTGCAACGGAACAAGCATAGATAAAAAGTTTGTACCAATTTTGTACCAAATAGAAAAGAAATTTATGAAGGACAGACGGGGGCCGTTGCAAAATAGATAAGTAATTGTCTATAGAGCAATGGCTCCTTTTGGGTAAGAATTCAGATATGACAATTCTTATCGAAAAGGAGTATTTTTATGGCTGTAGCTGAGGAGCAAATTCGACAAGATTTATTTCAAAAAGCAATATTTCCCGTATTGCGGATGTCTATTCCCCTAAGACCCTCAAAAGTCTTTATTGTCTCCCTCTAAAACTCCATAAAGGAATATGACGGAAGGACTTCCGTAAAATGTTCCGACAAGCGCGGGAAAGAAGACTATAAGTTGGAAAGACGGCAGACACCGCTCAACAAAGATGTGGTACTGCCGCCTAATTAATGAAATCTTAAACAACTTCATAAGATTTTTCAAGGCATAGTATACGCTATATCCAATGTTTATGCCTATTTCTCGCGAATTTCTTTTTCTACACCATATTCGGTTATCAATTTTCGGTTGAAATCTCATCCGCTGAGATGTTGAAAAGTTATAACATTACTCATCATCTATTTCAATGTCAGTATCATGCTCATGACGGTCAGCAGGGGCAACCACCTGAGGTAAGATCAGGTTGAGAATGAAATCAGGTGCGGTTCCGGTAATCGTAGCGGCCGCTGTAGGGCCGGTAGTGACCGTCCCTATCCTCAACATCGGAGTAGCGCCGGCAACCCCTTCTGGACCTTGAGGACCGGTCGGGCCGGTTGGACCAGTCGGACCGGTTGGGCCTGCAACTCCTGGGGCTCCTGCTGGGCCCTGGGGGCCGGTCGGGCCTCTGGAACCTGGACATCCTCTGGGACCCTGCGGGCCTCTACAGCAGCAACATCTTCCCCTCTGGTTGTCATATGCCGGATACCCTTCTTTGATCAATACCTCAAAATCTTCTTCAGAAAGATTTATACATTGGGTGCAATCCCAGCTTTTTCCATTTTCACAACCATTTAGTTCGTCTGGAAACATCATATTCTCTCTCCTTCATTATCAAGCCAGCCTTGCTTTCTTGTAAATGCTTGGCTTACTATATCTTATGCCTCTCGGAGAAATTGGTTTCTCATATCCGTTTTTGGTAGTACTTGAATTCCCCATACCTCCCCGCCATGCTCCCCAGCATCAAAAATGAAGAACAGACTAAGGGAACTGACGGTCAGAGGGAACAGATGGAGCAATCCTGAAAGAGAAAAAAGGCTCAATAACTATGTCAGAGGGTGGATAAAGGAAGGGATAAGGGCAATCGATGTCCGGAGGGAGGGACTCCCCTTTCCCATCCTGGCACCGGCCATGCGCCTGGATGGTTCCTGGGAGAATAGGGAGGATGTGGCTGGGGAAGTGACGGATATTTTTTCTGATGTGCTGCATTTAGGGGGGAGGCAGAAGATAAGTGCATCGGGAAGGCTGAGAATAGGCGCTGCGGTGCGGGAAGCCCCGGTTAAGATGTCATTTTGAAAATAGCGATAAAAGGCACTTCCCCTTATCGTGGAAAAGTCCGAAAATTGAAAGATATATTATATTCATGAGACAAGGCCATAAAAAGAAAATGGTTTTGCTGACAGAGAAAGGCAAAGAAAGAATACAGAAGGAGGATAAAAATGAGAGTCTATATCCATTTGGTCAAATAAAAAAACAGACGCTGAAACAGCATCAGTAAAGAAAGGAAAACAGGACAACGCTTTCGGCATATGATGGTAAAAAAGGACACAGCCATCATATGCCGGAGGACAAAAAAGCTTGGGAGGTCTCACCGATGGAAAATAAGCAGTGGGAAAAAATGATGCTGGGGCAGATTGCAGGTTTCCTGGTAAAAGAAAGACTCATTAACCCGGAGGAGCAGATTCGATTCTTATCGATTGTTAAAGAGGAGGATTAACCGTTGGGATTTTTGCGGGCAGCCATTTATTGCCGGTGCAGCACAGAAGAGGAAAGCCAGGTAGATGCGCTGAAAAAACAGGTGAAGGAGAGCGAGGATTGTGTCAGGGCACAGGGCTGGTATCTGACAGAGCGGTATGTGGAGTCCAAAAGTGGCACCACCACAAAAGGGAGGGATGAATATAACCGCCTGTTTGACGACATGCTGGAGGATAAGTTTGATGTGATTGTGATTAAAAGCCAGGATCGCCTGATGCGGAATGCCAAAGACTGGTATGTATTCCTGGAACGGCTTGCGAGCCAGAAGAAGAAGCTGTTCATGTACATAGAACAGAAATTTTACACCACCGATGAGGCTCTGCTAACCGGGATTAAAGCGATTTTAGCAGAAGAATACAGCAGGGAATTGAGCAAAAAGATCAATAATGCCCATCGCCACCGGCAGCTAAACGGGGGGAGGGCGATGCTGACCTCAAGGGTGTTTGGGTTTAAAAAGACCCAGGACGGTTCCGTGGAGGTAGTGGAGGAGGAAGCTAAGGTCATTCGGGAGATTTATGGGTATTGTGCGGCTGGATACGGAAGCCGCACCATTGCCAATATCTTTTTAAACCAGGGATATAAAAAGAGAACCGGGGGTGTCCTGACAGCCGCCTCTGTGGGGAGAATTATCCGTAACCCCTTATATAAGGGCACCATGGTCATGAATCGTCTGCACTATGATTTTGAAACAAAACGGACCTTAAGGGTTCCCAAGGAGCAATGGATTTATGCAGAAGGGGCCGTCCCTGGGATTGTGGACGGCCAACTTTGGGAACAGGCCAACCAGAAAATGTCAGAACGGGCAAGGGTATATAACCATGGCAAAACATATAAAAAAGGCAGCAATCCAGGAGCCTACGACCTTTCAGGAAAGCTTGTGTGCGGCCAGTGCGGGAAGCCTTATTACCGAACCTGGCGCCATGGGTATGCGGACAAGGACAAGGTTATCATTGAATGGAAATGCAGTAATTATTTGGAAAAAGGGAGAACAAAAGGGGGAGCGGGCGGGAAAAACCGGAAGGTGGAAAAAGAGTTTGGGGGCGGCTGTGACAATGTGCATTTGGATGAAGCCGTGGTATATGCCCTTTTAGAGCAGGTCAGCAGTCAGTATTATGACTTTCACAGGCAGGATAAGGACAATATCATCAACCATGTAATCCGGATTTTGCGGCAGGTGCTGGAACAGGCGCCGGAAAAGAAGGAATGGACAAGGATGGAGCAGGAGGAAAGAAAGCTTTATAAACAGAAGGATTATCTTCTGACCAAATTGTTGGAACAGGTGATATCCGACCAGGATTATCAGAGAAAGAACGGGGAACTGGAAAAAAGGATCGGGGAAATCCAGCAGCAAAAGGAGGCTTTCAGACAAAAGGAATGGGAGATTCAGAACATGGAAAAGAGAATAGAAAAAATAAAAAGCAGGATGGAGCGGGGAGGGATAGAAAGGGCAACCATAGCCGGGATGCTTCATGACATCCAGGAAATCCGGGTACAGGGCTGGCAGTTAGAGGTGTATTTTAACCCTCTACATATTGCAGGGCTGGGGGAGGGGGAAGCGGGAGAGGGGAATTTGGCAAAGGAGATGTTATCTGAGGATTTTGCCATAAAGGTGGATTATCCCTTTGCCCCGGAGACAGAGAGGGGAAGGTATTTAGACCGCAGGCAGATCATGGGTCTTTTAAAAGAAAACCCAAAGGAAACCGCAAAGAGCCTGGCTGCAAGGATGGGGCGTTCGGCCTGCATGGTGCGTAACCGGATGGAGGAACTAACCAGGGGCGGCTATATCCGGTTTAACGGCCGGGGCGGCCGGGGGGCGTGGGAGATTTTAAAGGAACTTGCGGATAAGGAGGTGAGTATTCGGGAAGGAGGGTTATAAGGGCAGGCAGCAGATAGTAAGGAGGAAAGAGAAGCCTTATATAAGGAATTTAATATTCTTTGATGTGGATATTTTTATTAATTGTAAGCAGGGGATATTCCGATTTTATGGAACATAACCTGCTTTTTGTGTTTTACATAGGCTTGCTCCATACCATGCTTTTTGCCGTATTGCTGACATAAAATATCTTGTTTCGCCTTATAGAGCAAAGGGCGAATGACAATAAAGAGAGCGGGAAAATGAGGATTGTATATCAGAGGGAGAGTTTGTATAATAGAGCAAAGCTGTGATTTATGGGAATGAGATTTATGAAAACTGTTTTTATAGTTGAAATAGAGAAGGGGTTGGTCTTATGGGAGTTTATTTGAATCCGGGAAATGATGCGTTTCAAAGAGAAGCTTGTTCGGAAATTTATATAGATAAAACAGGCTTGATCGAATATACCAATCGTGTGCTGGGGACAGGGATGATGTTCTTACATTGCTGGTACATCTGGGATATCTGGCTTATCAGGAAAGTGCTCAGAGTGTGTTTATCCCTAATGTGGAAATTACAGGAGAATTTAAAAATGCCATTGAAGGGTCCAAAGGATGGGAGCGGCTTTCGAAAACGATTCGGGATTCAGAGGCTTTGCTGGAGGCGACTTTGAGGCGGGACGAGATGGCAGTGGCAAAGGGAATAGAAGCAGTACACATGGAACATGTGTCAATACTATCTTATAACGATGAAAATTCCTTAAGCTGTGTGATATCGCTGGCTTACTTTTACGCACAGAAAGATTATGTCCTGATTCGCGAGATGCCAGGAGGAAAAGTTTTTTCTGATATTGTATTTATTCCAAGAAAAAATTCAGAAAAGCCGGCAATGGTTGTGGAATTGAAATGGAATCAGTCAGCACAAGGAGCAATCGATCAGGTGAAGGAACGGCAATATGGAAAAGCATTGGAAAATTATTCAGGAAATGTACTTTTGGTTGCGGTCAATTATGATAAAAAAACAAAGAAGCATAGCTGTATAATTGAAAGCTGCGATATTGGTTAAATAGAAGCATGGGGCATTCTCATATAAGGGGAATGATTATGAAGAAAGAGGTGGGCCGGAGTGACTTGTTCCAAGGGCTTGAGGTCTGGGAGGATGAAAGATACCGCCGGCTGCAGGGGACGAACAGCTTTTAGATTACCTGAATTATTTCCGCCAGGAAAAGGGATATATGCTCAGCTTTGATTTTAATAAAAAGAAGGAACCTGGGGTGAAGGTCATTACACTAAAGGAAAAGACCATTGTGGAGGCGGTTGTCTAAAGAGGAAGGGATATCCAATTCTGTCACTTTGTACTCACACCTCTTCAAGCTGGATCTGGTAATGATGAGCATCGTACTCCTCTGCATTCTGTCAGCTATGCTATACCAGGCAATCACCTGGCTGGAAAAGAAGGTTTCATAAAGACTTATTTGCCAGGGTAAGAATTTACAACAAACCAGCCTGGGACAGGAGGGCGGGGAGGGAAGGGTGCTTTCGGATAGCGTATCCGTTGGCTTGGCATTTGCAGGGATTTTAGGAGTACTTAAGCTTCCGGATTTTGCATTGAAACGAAAATACATACTGTCTGAGCATAGCGAGTTTATGTATTTTCGTTTCGCTTTTCGCAAAATCTGGAAGTTTTAGCACTCCTTAAGTCCCGAAACCGCCAAGCCAACGGATACGCTATCCGAAAGCACCCTTCCCTCCCCGCCCTCCTGTCCCAGGCGTACCTTTCTGTCATCTTTAAACTAAGGAAACGGATTCAGACAATTACGCCCACTCATACTTCCCGCGATCTCCTACATGGTAGAAGTCTGCATAGTTGACGGCAAAAATATCCTTTTTGATATTGCTGACATCGATATGATTCTTGATCAGATATTGCCAGATACCGGCGCCGGCGATATTGCCTTGCAACAGGACGCCCTGAACCTTTCCATCTTTTAGAATGATTCGCTGATAAACCCGGCGATCTTCACGGATGTGGACGTCATCTCCCTCTTCGGCGAGGATTCTTCCCACGCAGAGGGTTACCAGGCCAAAGAAATTGATCGTATTCTTGATGGCATAGGTATCGGTGTACTCCGCTGCCAGGCCGCACATGTTTTTGCCGGCAATGCGTCCCTGATCGGCAGCATTTGGCCAGATTCCGGAGAGCCCGGTGATGTCGCCAGCGGCAAAAATATCAGGAACAGAGGTTCTCATAGAGGAATCTACTGTGATACCACGTCCGCAGGCGATGCCGCTGCCCTCTAAACAGGCGAGAGCCGGGCGAACGCCGGCGGCGACAATGATGAGATCGCAGGGCAATTCTTCACCGTTATCTAAAATGACCTTGTGGATCTTGCCATCTGTTTCGCATATGGCTTCTGAAGCTTTTCTTCCCAGAACAAAGCGAACGCCGGCTTTTTTGAAGGCCGCCTGATAAGCGCCGGCGGCGTGGGCATCGAGCTGTACCGGAAGAATACGGTCGGCCATCTCGACCACCGTCAGTTTTTTCCCCCGTTTGAGCAATCCGTAGGCGGCGTCTAAGCCGACCAGACCGGAACCGATTACCAGCACATGTTCGGCAGTCCCAGCCTCGTGCACGATCGCCTGTGCGTCGGAGAGGTTGCGCAGTCCATAGACATTGGAAGCTTTCCGCAGCTCGCCGACCGGCGGAATAAAGCTGTCGGCGCCGCCGGCAAGGAGCAGCCGGTCATAGGAGACGGTTTCTCCGGTATCGAGAAAAAGCCGTTTGCCATCAGGATGGAGCTTTTGAACCCGGACGCCTTTTTGCCAGTCGATCCGGTATTTTTCAAAGAAATCTTTTTCCGTAAAATCCAGCCCCTTTTCATCGCGTTCTCCGGCGATAAATTTATGGAGCATGCAGCGGGAGTGGACATGGATATCTGCGGAAATCATCCGGATTTCTCCGGCGCTATCTTGGCTGCGGATGGCTTTTGCGGCTTCGATTCCTGCAACGCCAGCACCGATAATGACATATTTCATCCCTTTACACCTCCTCTACACGGATTGCCTTTTTGGGGCAGGATTTGACACAGGACGGCTCCCCGCCTGCGCTGACACAAAAATCGCATTTGATGACCTTACTTTGAGTCAGGGTGTCTGGTTTTAAGACGCCAAAAGGACAGTTCATCACGCACATAAAGCAGGAACCGCACCGAGTCTCATCATAAAACACATGACCACTTTCCGGATCTTTGTATAACGCGCCACTCATGCAGGATTTGACACATTCCGGTTCGTCGCAGTGGCGGCAGAAAAGAGGTTTATAATGCCCTGCTGCGTCTTTGAGGATAAAATTCCGGGATTCATTTGCCGGATCAGCCAAATCCAGATCATAGATGGTGCCGGGGCTCTCCCGGTGTGCCTGCATGCAGGCGGTGGAACAGTTTTTACAGCCATCACATTTTTCATATTCTATCAGGATGCGTTTCACAGTCGCCACCTCCTTCTATATCTTCAGTCCCTGACGCTTTTCCAGTATAATGCCCTCCAGGATACCGGCAGATTCCCTGGCGTCGCCGTTGATAATCACTTGTCCGCCGGTCAATTCCTTCATATCTTCGGTGAGAACCTGGACGGCAACCTTGCTGCCAGTCACAAAAGGCGGCAGCCCTAAGTGCAGAGGCAACCCCAACGCGAGGCCATAGCAGCCGTCCGCCAATGCCTGCTCTTCCAGCCACTGTGCAGCGGAGAGCACCAGGGGTAACTGCGGCAGATCTACATGCAACGCCTCAGCCAGCTCAGTAGCCACGATCTCCAGGCGGCCGATTGCCAGGCAGGGCCCGAAATTCAATACTGGCGGAATCCCCAGCTTTTCACAGACGGCGCGCAGCCCCGGTCCGGCAAGCTTTGCGGCTTCCGGCGTCATCAGGCCACAGTTTTCAATGCCGCCGGAGGAGCATCCGGCAGTCAGGACGATGATATCCCGGGCAATTAATTCGCGGACCAGTTCAACGGTCAGCACATCATGGCCGCCGGCAGTCAAGTTGGAACAGCCGACAACCCCGGCCACGCCCTTGATATCGCCAGAGACAATCAGGTCAATCAGAGGCTGCCAGCTTCCGCCGAGAAATTGCTTTAAGGACACTTCACTGACGCCGGTCAGGGTATTTTCATTGCCATGCTCAGGCAGCAGATTCAGCGAGATCTGGGGACGGCGGACCTGATAGGCAGCAATGATCTCATCGATGATGGCATCGGTAACTGCAGGACGGTTCTCAAAGTCGAATTCCTTTAACTCGGCGTTGGCCTTTTTGGCTACGTTGTCAATGCAGATTTGCTTGATCTGCAGCTGGTCACAGATTGGCTCGATACCGGGAAGCGTACAGTTGAATTCCGAGATCACCGCATCAATGCCGCCAGTGGCGAGTATCGCCTCACTGGTATAGTTGTTGCCGGCGTGCCCGTCAAAGATCTCAGTGTAATGGGCGCCGCGCAGTTGTAAATCCTGGCCGACACAGGTGCAGCCTACCAGCTTAAAGCCCTTAGCACCGGCCTTTTTTGCTTTTTCTTTCACGTCTTCATCGGTCAGGCGATCCTGTAAAAAAGTGAACATCGAATGTTGATGGCCGGTGATCATAATATTGATATAATCGGGATCAATGACCCGCAGGCCGACCGGGGCAAGGCGGATCTGGGGTTCCCCCAACACAACGTCGTTGAGCAGGTTGGTCAGCACCAGGCCATGAATGCCGGTGGAGATACCCAGCTTCAAACAGTCGAGAAGCATATTGACCGGATCGGAATTAAGATTGGTGGAGCATTTGACGACGCCGTGGAACACCTCGGATTTGGCGCCGCCTGGCAGGATGCCCAGCTCTTTCCATCTCTCATAGCGGGGAGCATAGGACAGCTTTTCGGTCAGCGCCATCTTTTCATATTCCGGCAGGTATAAATCCCGCAGCACCGCATCCGCTACGGCTTCTGCGCGTTCATGGACGTCTTCCTTTTCAATACCAAAGAGGCTGGCCAAGCGGTTTAAAGTATTGACTCCTTTGATTTCGCCTTTGGTTTTGGCGACATTTTTCACATTGAGCGCCGTGTTCTCGACGACATGGATGTAACAGCCGGAGCCGGAAGCTACTGCCCGAAGCAGATTCCGGGTAACAATGGTGTCTGCATTGGCGCCGCAGATTCCGCGAGGGGATTCCGGGGTGATACGGCAGGGGCCGTTTGCACAGAGACGGCAACAGACGCCCTGAAGCCCGAAGGCACACTTGGTGCTCTGGCTTTCTACGCGATGGTGGGACGTCTCCATGGGGAGTGATGCGATGTACCCCTCCAACGGCTTGTCCGCGCTTTTGCAGGTGCTGCACCCATAGCATTGATTCATACTGAATACCTCCTTTTTATAATTGAATATTCCCGGTGGATTTCCTGCACCCATTTGGGGTGGGGGCTCCGGGAATACTCTGTTGAACCGTAACACTTCGAATGGTCTTTGAAGGGTTATTTGTAGCTTGAGTTAATCGTTTTAAAAGGTACGCCCTGGAAAAAGGAGCGGGAAATGGTCTGCTGCTTTTCCCGGTTTCGGGATCAAGAATTCCTAAAATCTCTGTTTTTGCGAAAAACGAAACGAAAATCCCCAAACTCGCTTCGCTCAGACAGAGTGGATTTTCGTTTCCAGGCAAAACTCAGGGATTTAAGGACTTCTAAATCCCTGCAAAGTCAAAATCAACAGACCATTTTCCGCTGCTTCCCGCTCTGTTTTCCATGGCTGAGTATTCTCAAAGATAAACTTAATGACATTGGGAGAATCTTTTGCTCAAAAATGGATGTGTCGATATACCAGCCTTCCTCCAAGGCGTATCTCTTTGCGAATCATCTGGCGGCAATCATCGGTTCCTCTGGCAGGCGAGCCTCTTCGCTGCATCCATAGCGCTCCAGATAGCGGAAGAAAATGTACTCGCAGACCAGGCACAGTTGCAGACGGGAACGGATTTCTATATTGGACTTTACAAAATAGGTGGAATTGACATATATGTTCTCATCTGCCATATCACTTAAGGTATTGCTTCCTAAGTTGGTGACGGACACGATGGTGGCGCCCCGGCTCTTGGCCATGTTGGCGGCGATCACCAGGCTGGTCTCTCCGGAGACGGATATGACAATGACCAGATCTTCCGAAGTCATTTGTTTGGCGCTGATATTCATCAGGGAGCTGTCGTCATACCAGAACGCCGGTTTCCCGATTACCTGGAGCCGTTTCACAAATTCGGCTGCCACTGTCCGGCTGCTGCCGGCGGCATAGAACTCTACCCGGCGGCAATGGTGAATCTTTTCCAGGAGCCAGTCAACCGTATCTTCCTGAATCAGCTGAATGGTTTTATGTACATCCCTTAAAAAGTCCGTGGAATGATGTGTTTTCGTTTCTTCCTTTTCGTTCTGAAAAAGCTCTACCTTCAGGGCAGCTTTAAATTCGGAAAAACCACTGAATCCCAGCTTCTTGCAGAACCGGATCACCGAGGCGGGCGATGTGTACAGTTCATCTGCCACTTCCTGTACCTTCATCCCGGAAATCCGTTTATTATTCCTGATACAATAGGACAGTATCTCATTGTCGCCCTTGTTCAGCAAGTGGGTATTTTCTGCAATCCGATTGTAAAAATCCATAACACGATCTCCCAAAACAAAAAATATTCAAAAAATGAAATTATTTCAACATCCGCACTTCCTGCCAAAAGACTTCCAACCTATTCACAAAATCGCGGGCAGAGTTTATGATGTTTATAGTTATTATAACTAATAAAAAAAGCGCGCGCAACAAAAAGATACAAAAAGTGACAAATAGTATTGGATAAGAAAGGGGTATTGTTATGGTAGGTTTTAAAGTAGTAATCGTTGGCGGTGGTTCCAGTCACACTCCTGGTATCATTCAGAGCCTGGTGGGGAATCTTGATCGGTTCCCGCTTCAGAAGCTGGTGCTCTATGATATTGATCCGGATCGCCTGGAACTGGTTGATACCCTCTGTCAGTCCCTGATTGCCAAGCTTGACCCGGCGTGCGTTTATTTTACTACCACGGATCCCAAGGAGGCATTTACGGACATCGATTTTGCTTTTGCTCAGATTCGTCAGGGCGGTCTTAAAATGCGTGAGAAGGATGAGAAGATTTCTCTGGAGTTCGGCGTGGTTGGTCAGGAGACCTGCGGTCCTGGCGGCATGGCTTACGGCCTGCGTTCCATTCCTGGTGTATTCAAGGTGATTGATGATATCCGCACTTATGCGCCGGAAGCCTGGATTATCAACTATTCCAACCCAGCGGCCATTGTGGCGGAGGCCACCCGCCGTCAGTATCACAACTATAAGATTTTGAATATCTGTGATATGCCGGTGGCAATCATGCTGTCCTTTGCCAAGATGCTGGGGCTGGAGAAATACAATGACCTGGATCCGGTATACTTTGGGCTGAATCATTTTGGATGGTGGACAAAGCTCTTTGACAAGACCGGCGAGGATCGGATGCCGGAACTGAAGGAAAAGATCATGCAGTTTGGCCTGGCAGCTTCCCACGACAAGCACCATTCGGATCCGTCCTGGCGCCACACCTGGGAGAATTTCAAGGAGATTCTCACCGACTTCCCGGAGTTTTTGCCCAACACTTATTTACAGTATTACCTGTATGCGAAAGAGTGTGTGGAGACTAGTGATCCGAATTATACCAGAGCCAACATGGTAATGGACGGGCGGGAGAAGGATATGTATGATCAGGTTCGTCTGATCAAGGAGAGCGGCGGCGCCCATGAGGTTAATTTGAACCTGTTTAACGCTTTTGGAGACTTTATCGTGGATGTGGCCTGTTCCATCGCCTACAATAATGCAGATCGGTATCTGGTGATTGTAGAGAACAACGGTTCCATCCCGGCATTGCCAAATGATGCCATGGTGGAGGTGCCCTGTTATCTGCGCAAATGGGGTCCGGAGCCAGTGGTTATCGGGGAAATTCCTCAATTCCATTTAGGTATGATGCAGCAGCAGCTGGCAGCCGAAAAGCTGATTGTGGACGCCTACTTTGAGAATTCCTACCAGAAGGCGCTAGAGGCATTTACCATGAACAAGACCGTACCGTCAGCTAAAGTAGCCAGAAAGATTCTGGATAAGATGATTGAAGCCAATAAGGGCTACTGGCCGGAATTGAGATAAGGAGGCGCTTATGAAAGAAAAATTTTCCTTCTCCCAGTTTCAGAAGTTGGGCAAGGTGCTGATGATACCAGTTATGATTATGCCCATCGCGGGAATTCTGGTAGGTATCGGTTCGGCCTTTACCACCAAGAATATCGTGGAATTGATGCCGTTTTTGGGCGCCACCTATGTGAGGCTGTTCTTTAACCTCTTAAAGGCCATGGGAAATACGGTGAATTCTTACCTTCCTATCATCTTCGCAGTCTCTGTGGCCGTGGGCTATGCCAAAAAGGAAAAGGGCATTGCCGCCTTGTGCAGTGTGATCGGCTTTTTAGCGATGAATAATGTGATGAATGTGCTTCTCACCAGCCTGGGCAAGTTGGATCCGGCTGCCATGACTACCGGACAGTCCATGGTCATGGGAATCGCTTCCCTGGATACGGGTGTGTTTGGCGGTATCCTGGTGGGGCTTTTGGTGGCACAGTTACATAACAAATATTATAATATTCAGCTGCCGCCGATCCTGGGAATCTTTTCGGGAACGAAATTTGTGCCCATGGTGACCCTTCTTGGTTGCTCGGCGTTGGGGTTTGTGATGGCATTTGTGTGGCCGGTTGCCCAGAATGGATTGACCCTGATGGGGCAGCTGATCTACAATACCGGCGCTGCCGGAAGCGTGATATACGGGTTAAGTGAGCGTGCTCTTTTGCCTTTTGGCTTGCATCACTTTATTTACACCCCGTTCTTCTTCACCAATCTGGGTGGTTCCATGACCATTGACGGAAATGTGGTAGAGGGTGCGCTAAATATCTATAATGCTATTCTGGCTTCGCCGGATACCATGTTCGATATTAATATTTCTCGTTTCGTTATGAACGGAAAGGTAATTTTCGCCATGTTTGGTATGCCGGGTGCGGCGCTGGCTATCTACCAGACGGCAAAGCCGGAGAAAAAGCAGCAGGTAAAGGCGCTGTTGATTGCGGCTGTGATCCCATCCATTTTCACAGGAATCACTGAGCCCATCGAGTATTCCTTCCTGTTTGTGGCGCCGCTGCTGTTTGTGGTCCACGCCGGTTTTGCAGGGCTTGCTTATCTTTTGACTTATTTGTTTAAGGTAAATATTCCGGGACCCAGTGCTTTTGGCGGCCCATTCCTCAGCACCATTTTCAATGGTATCATGCAGTCGGGCAAGGGATCCAACTGGATTTGGGTATTTATCCTGGGCGCAATTTTCTTTGTGTTGTATTATGTAACCTTCCGGTTTATGATTCTTAAGTTTGACTATAAAACTCCCGGACGAGAGGCGGATGAGGAGGAGGTCAAGCCGCTGGGCGGTAAAAAGGTCAGTGATGATATCTTGAATGTGATTGTCGCCGGCCTGGGCGGTGCGGATAATATCTTAAATGTGGACGCCTGCTTTACGCGGCTGAGGGTCAAGGTCAAGGATAAGGCGCTGGTGATGTCAGATAGTGAGTGGAAATCCCAGACAGGAGCCAATGGGGTGGTGAGTGTCAACGACGGGGTTCAGATCATCTATGGCACTAAGGCTGACATTTATAAAAATAATATTAAAAATCTTTTGGGGATGGAGTAATTAAAATAAATGTTTTGCAGAGACGTCCGGTCAGAAAATTTTCTGGCTGGATGTTTTTTTGAATTGTTGCGGTGCAGGCGGAGCTTGCGCTTGCCGTGGGGATAGGTAAGAAGAGCGTTGAAAGTTTTAGCGTCCTGTGGTAGACTGGAGAAGATTGGCAGATATATGGATAAAATTGAAAATGAGCAGGAGGTACTTGATGAGAAAATTTATGGAAGAATTCCGGGCATTTGCTTTACGTGGGAATGTAATGGATATGGCAGTGGGCGTGATTATCGGAGGTGCGTTTTCGGGAATAGTCACCTCTCTGACAGACAATTTCATTAATCCGATTTTGAATCTGTGTACTGGTCATGAGATGTATTCTTTACAGGATGCAGCCGGGTTTGTATCGTCCTTTTTATCTTCCGTAGTGAACTTTGTTATAATGGCATTTATTTTGTTTTGCCTGATGAAGGTAGTAAATAAAGCGACAGAGTTGGGGAAAAAGAAAGAGGAAGAGGCGCCTTTGGATGTCCCGGCGGTTAAGATATGTCCGTTTTGCAAGAGCGAGATTCCTCTGGAAGCAACGCGCTGCCGGTTCTGTACTTCCCAGATGCCGGAAGAAGAGTAGTCAGGATAAAAGGATGTTGAGGGTGTTGCCAAATAAGTCACCCGTCATTTTTCTTATCCAGTGTCCGGCTGTT
>CAJUPI010000022.1 GCA_910588125.1 uncultured Lachnospiraceae bacterium | reverse complement strand
GCCTGGGCGGCTGTTAGATATTGTTCAGAGATACAGCACATTTTTCGTTCACATAAGACGCAGAGGGGGGCATGTAGGACAAGGGGAGGGGGCAAAACCGTGACCACAGGGATCACTTTCACAGCCATAGGGGTCAGACCTTTAGTCGTAGGGGTCAAAACAGCCACAGAGGGGTCAGACTTGCGACCACTGTGGCCGCCCATAACCGCCGCTCCCGTGCTGCCCTGGCACAACTCCAAAAACAAACAAGGGATTCCGGCAACACCCAATGTGCCGGAACCCCTTGTTTTCAGCGGCTTTCCCAATATTCTGTTCATGCCCTTTGTATCAAATAAGCGGTTTACATTTCCGTGAAATGCCGGATATTGCGAAAGCCATGCTCACGGGCGTATGCCTCCAGGTACTGTTTTTGATTGGTTATGGAGTTACTCTCGGTTTGAGATTCATCATCGCGTGACAGGCGTTCATACAAAGCGGTGATTTTCTCTGCGGGGCTTGTTCTTGCCATTTCAAACCTTCCTTTCTCTTTGGATTATGTAGTCTCGGGTGTTTCCTTTGTCTGTCCTTCTATATCTTAACCCTTTGGATCAGAGCAGACGAAAGAGGCATTCATCTGGAGCAGGTTGGGCTTGATGTGGTAGCGGGTCTTCCCGCTGCCGGAGCCGCCAATCACCAGCACATTTAAGTTGACGTTCCGCTTTTCCGGGTCAGCGATTTTCCCCAGGGTCAGCCGCTCCGTGTCGGAGAGGAGAATGTTTTAGGAGAAGTCCGGGTCAATAAACGGTTCAATGTCTTTTGCGTTTCCCCAGCGGGCTGTCCCATACTCGGCCCCACGGCGGAATTTTCTGGCGTTCTTGCCCTTCTGGTAGACGGCAAGCCACAACAGAGCGCCGCAGGAAATCCCCACCAGAAGGTCTAAAGGGGTGGAGGCTTGGCAGAGGGTTGGCGAGGGCCTGACCGATTGTCAGGAAAGCCCCCAAAACCCGATCCACCACATCACCGCCGGAGGTCATGCGGTACGCCTGCCCCAGCTTGGTGGCCATAAGCCCTATAAGGAGATAAGGGAAAGCGGCCTTTAACAGCTTGGCGGCATTGACTTTTCTCAATTTCAACTTCATGATCTGTCCACCTCCTGATGTTTGTTACGGGAGATGGATTTCGCCATGTCCTTTACTACCTCCTGCAGCTTTGCAAGCTGCCTGCGGATAGAAGGCTTTTCCCTGAACGTATCCTTAACCACCCTGCCTGAATACTCACGGAAAGCCGCCGTCAGTGCGTCAGCGTCCCGGCTTTTAAAAAAGACAAGATACCGGGGCGGCTGGGTGGAACTGTCCTTTTTCAGAGCGAAATCAATGCCGTATTTCCGTGCCACCTTCTCAAAGGACTTGATGTTTCCGTCCGTAATCTCAATGTTGCTGACCCCGGCTCCCTGCCAGACAAGGTGTTTCACGCTCTGCCTGCCCTTGTGGATTTTTGGGTTTTTCCGCTGCTTCTCCATTTCCGCAAGGGCTTTTATGAGCGCCGCTTTCAGCACGCTGGTGGTCAGCTTGGCAGCCTTAATGTTCAGCGCAACGGCCTTGTTTTCAATTTCTTCCTGCACGTTTTCATCACTCCTTTCCCTGGCAGGAGGGAGCCATTAAGGCTCCACTTCATTTTCCACCTGGGAGCGTATCTTTAAGATTCCGTCCAGGGTGGTCGCCGTAATGCCCAACCGCTGGGCAACGGCGATGTCGTTCTTCACCGCCTCGTCCACCTCATCACCACAGACAATCAGGACGTGGATCCGGCGCAGAAGCTTACAGGCCATGTCTATGCCGTCCTTATGCTCAGCGGGGACAGAATCCCGTAGGAAGTTTGGCAGGTAAATCACCGGGCAGATCGGGGTAAACCCGGCCTCATAGATTTTCCGGCAGTAAACACTGGCCTGATCAGCGACCGTAAACCCGCCGCCCTTCCATACAGCCGTAATGTAAGCAAATGGTTTTTTCATGGAACACTCCTTTCCCCGGCAGAGCCGGTATAGACATAAAAAAGCAGTTACCCACCGCCGTAAAGGTCATGGTTGACCAGAGCCGTGTAGTAGCTGCTTATGGCTGTTTGGGCGTTATAGAGGGAGGTAAGCAGGTAAGAGCGGATATTCCGTACTTTGGTGGTATTAATTAAGGCAGCCCACCACGTACTTGATATGCTCCGAGTTGAGCTTTAACAGACGGCTTTTTACCACCTCTGCCGGGAAGTCCTGACCGCTGATCCGCACCATGGGTTTTGTGCCGCATACCGTATCCACCATGATGTCCACGATTTCGTCCAGGATTTCAGTGTCATAGCCAAAGGATTCCCTGGTAATGTCATACTCAATATTTTCCTTAATCAGCCTCCGGTAAGCCCGTATCCTATCCATCGTATCATCCGCCCCAGGCCCCTAGCCTTGCATCAGCCCCCAGGCCAGATAGATTGATAGGTCAGTATCATTTAATTCAGTCTTATTCCTTTCAGTATTATTAGTGGCCGTTTTCTGGAAGTCTTGACTTCCGTTTTGCGGAACCTTAGACTTCCGTTTTTCGGAAGTCTGGATTTCCGGTGTTTCCGGCTTGCGAATAAAATTCTTCACGTAGATAATCGTGGGCTTTCCCTGGCCCTGTTTTTTCCGCTCAATCAGCCCGTTCTTATCCAGTTCCCCAAAAAGGAAAACCGCTTTCGTAAAACCCATCGGTTTTCCGTTAGAAATGATTTTTACTTATGACGGAATTTCAAAGTCTCAGACGGAATTTTCGAAGAATGTATATAAAGGATATCTTTCTTCCGCTGAAAAACGTTCCATGCCCGAAAAACTTTTTGAACGCTATTGTGAAAATAGCATAAATATTCATTGGTTTTACAAGAACGGAGATAAGGGCATTGAATATTTCTCTATCGTTTATATGGATAACTTTGGAAAGCAAAAATCATTTTATCCTGATTATATTATAGGAACAAATGATGGTAAAGTGTGGATAATAGAAACAAAAGGTGGATTTACTAAGTTTGGCGATAGCGAAGACATTGATAAGTACACTGCCAAAAAATTCGGAGTATTAAAGGCTTATACCAATAAATATAAACTGCTTGGTGGTATTGTTCGTCAAGATAAGCAAAGCAGTGAACTTTGCATTTGTACAGAAACTTATTCTGATGATATTAAAAGTGACAGTTGGAAACTGTTATCCGATGTATTATAAGAGAAGAAAGATAAAAAATGTCTGGAAGAAATGCATCTGGTTAATTTGAAGTCGATACTGAGCTTATGAAAATGAAACATTATTTATTATCCCTAGCTGAGGCAGTAACTAACGAAGGGGCAATGCCATTAAGTTTATCTCTGAGAGTACTCAGCCAGGAAAGAAGGAGCGGGAAACGGCCGGAAATGGTCTGATGATTTTGACTTTGCAGGGATTTAGAAGTCCTTAAATCCCTGAGTTTTGCATGGAAACGAAAATCCACTCTGTCTGAGCGAAGCGAGTTTGGGGATTTTCGTTTCGCTTTTCGCAAAAATCAGGGATTTTAGGAATTCTTAATCCCGAAACTGGAAAAAGCAGCAGACCATTTCCGGCTGCTTCCCGCTCCTTCTTCCCTGGCGTACCTTCCGGGAAAATCAACGAAGCGGCATTGCCTTTATCCCCCCTACTTTGCCCGTTCCAGAATCTCCATCACATCCTGCGGGGTGAAATCGCAAAGATTTGATACCCTGCGGCCATTCTGAGTGCACTGTTCTACAATCTGTGGAAAGTCCTTCGGATCTATCCCAATCTCCTTCATCGTCCGGGGAAGCCCGAGATAATCGATAAACGCTTCCATTTTTTCGATTCCCCGTAAGGCTGTCTCCCCGGGATTTTCAAAATTCATCTCCACATCCCAGACACGATTGGCAAACTGCGCCAGCCGCATAGGTGCTTTCTGATATGCCTGACGCGCCCAGGAAGGAAATATTACCGACAGACCGGCTCCATGTACGATATCATGTTTTACGGAATGCATCTCCTCTTCTATCAAATGTATGCCACTTCCCTTCTGGCGGCCGCATCCCACAAGATTGTTATGAGCCATGGAAGCTCCCCACATCACTGCTGCACGCGCTTCATAATCATTCAAATCTTTCATCACCGAATACCCCGCCTCAATGATGGATTTCATAATGGCCTCTGCCATCCGATCCGAGATCGCGGCATCCGTTGAAGCAGTAAAATAACGTTCACAGACGTGCATGATACTGTCAAACACCCCGCAGGCGGTCTGGAAAGCCGATACGCTATATGTAATTTCCGGATTCATCACTGCAAAAAATGGCCTGTTGGCCTCATGATGTGCTCCCCGCTTCAGATTCAGCTTTTCATTGGTCAACACGGTTGCCGTACTGGTTTCTGAGCCTGCCGCCGCAGCTGTCAGCACTACGCCGAGCTTTACCGTCTGATTGATATCCGGCTCCTTCTTTCCCTCAGCAAACGCCCATACATCCTCCAGGCTGGTATGGACTCCCAACGCAATCCCCTTGGCTGAATCAATTACGCTGCCTCCGCCAACTGCCAGAATAAAATCCACGTTTTCCTTTCTGCACAGCTCGATCCCCTCTCCTATAAGATCCAGCGTGGGATTCGGCCGGACTCCCAGCAGCTCGATATAAGAAATCCCGGCATTCTTAAGCATTTCTTTGATTTTCTTATATACAGGAACCCTTTTTATAAACTCTTCATCGTAAGTATGAAGCAAAACCTTTTGAAATCCGTTTTTCCGGATAATATCCGGAATCTGATTTTCCGCATCACGCCCAAATAACACCTTTGTAGGAAGGCTGAATTCAAAATTTAACATAACTGCTTGCTCTCCTTTTCTATTTTTGTTCTTCCTTCTCTTGTCCTTTAAAGTTCTCAATCCTGCTTCTGCATCCCCCGCATCAGCTCTCCTCCGTCTACCAGTATCGTGGTCCCGGTCATAAATCGAAACGCATCGCTGACCATACAGGCCACTACATCACCGATATCCTCCGGCTGCCCAATTCTTCCCAGAGGAATAGACTGCAGTTTTGCTTTCAAATTGTTTTCTTTTCCGTATACATTTTTATTAATATTCGAGAGTATTACGCCCGGCGCACAGCTGTTTACCCGAACCCCGTAGGGGCCGAGGCTGGCAGCCAACGCCCTGGTAAGTCCTTCCAGCGCATATTTGATACTAGAATAAACGGCAAGGTTTCCCATTGCACTAATTCCATTGATCGAAGTAATAATCACAATATTCCCTGATTTTTGCTTTTTCATGATTTTCCCTGCACGAATTACTCCGTAGATGGTC
The DNA here is from genome assembly GCA_910588125.1 of uncultured Lachnospiraceae bacterium. Classification (GTDB taxonomy): domain Bacteria; phylum Bacillota; class Clostridia; order Lachnospirales; family Lachnospiraceae; genus Brotaphodocola. The sequence goes on along the minus strand of CAJUPI010000022.1, from coordinate 39,210 downwards.
CCTTTATAATCGGTATTAATCACCCGATCGATCTCCTCCATCTCAGATTCCAGCAGCTCTGCCCGATAATTAATTCCTGCATTGGCCACAAAAATATCCATCTGTTTATGCTGCGCCCAATGAACACGAAAAAATTCCTCCACCTGTCCTTCCGACGTGACATCTACCTGATAGCTTTCACAGCTCCCTCCATTCTCCCGAATCTGCCTCTCTGTCTCTGCAAGACCTTTCTGGTTTCTTCCCAGCAAAGCCACATTTGCCCCCAGATTCGCCAAAGACAGGGCAATCCCCCGTCCAATGCCGGAGCTGGCTCCGGTTACCACCGCTTCCTTTCCCTCAAGAGAAAACACCTTGTTGATATAATTAAAATTCATTTTGTTCCTCCATCCATAAATTTTGTGATATACTATATATCACAAATTGTTTTATTCTCTTGAAACCATATTCTCACCAGACAAGGAGGCATCTGCCTGTCCGCTGAGAGTGTGATAAACCAGCAAGGAGCCCCCAATGGATATTCGTGATTATATTGATAAAAATCTAAATTCAGAAATCGAAACCGATGAATACATCAGCCGTATCAGCTCCCAGTATTCCTTTCTGCCCAAACAGCAGAAAAAACTGGCCAGGTACATCCTTTCCCACCAAGATGAAGTAATTCACTCTTCTATTACCACACTCTCCCGCAAAACAAACATCGCTGCCTCTACCATCACACGCTTTTGCCAGTCTCTTTCCTACTCCGGCTTCAGCGAAATGAAATTTCATATGTCCCAGCGAAAGCTTCCCAAAAACGAGGATACTCTGATTACGAAAAATGATTCTCTGGATATGGTGGTTCAAAAGCTTCTGAAAACCGGAACCATGTGCTTTTCCGAGACCTTGCGCATGATAGATTTTAAACAGCTAAAAGAAATTGTCCATGTTTTACAAAATGCCCGCATGATCCATATTTATGGACAGAGCAGCTCCTATATTTCTTCTTTATACGGCCAGCAAATGCTGATGCTGGCCGGTATTCTAAGTCAGGCATATAACGATATTGTAGACATGAAGGTTGCCGCCCATCGTCTTACCCCACAGGATGTGGTAGTGGGCTCTGCTTACAGCGGAGAAGCAAAGAGCATCAATGCGCCTCTTCTTATTGCCAAAAAAGCTGGCGCCACCATTATCGCCATCACCTCTGCTCCCGATTCCACACTGGCAAAGCTGGCTGATTATGTACTTTATTACAACCATGATATCCCTGATGATTTGCATTATATGTTCCTGCCCAACATCTGCGAAATCACCATCTGGGGAATCATCCAGTCCGCCCTCTTTCTGGCGGATCCGGCTGGATTCAATCCTTCTAAAAAGGCAATCCTGTCAAACCGGATGTGACATAGTATAAGTTTCCTGATGATCTATTTGTTTATTTTCCGCAAAAGTTCCAGGCTTTGGCGATCCAAAAGGCGATCCCCTGCCTTTGCATTCGACCTGACCTGCCGGATACTGGTGGCTCCCGGAATCGATACCGGGGCCGCCTCATGCGAATTGACATACTGCAATGCCAGCTCAATCAAATTTTCATCACCAAACTCCATTTTAATTCGCTCCATAATATCAATGCATTGTTCAAATTTTTTTCGATAACGTTGCCCTTTATTATAATTGATCCTTATCGAATCCGTAAATACGGACTCCTTGGTATATTTTCCGGTCACCAGCCCCTGAGCCAGCGGCCCCCTTACCAGGACGCCAAGATCTTTTTCTATACAATAATCTAACAATCCATTGGTTTCTGCTTCGGGACATACCATGGAGTACTCCAGCTCTACTACCGAGCAATGACCGTCTGACATTTCATAAAATCGCTTCAACACGGCAAGGCTGTCTGTGGAAATTCCATATTCCCGAATAAAGCCTTCTTTTTTCAATGCCTCCAGCCCTTCTATAAACACGGAGGGATCCTCTATGAATCCGTCATGGCACAGCACAACATCTAAATAACTGGTCTGCAGCCTCCCCAGAGAGGCATGTCCGCATAACCGGATCATATCCGGCGTTGTGTAGGGCACCGGCTGCCCGCTTCGTTCTCCCCAATGGCCGATCTTTGATACAAGAAAGAGCTTGCTTCTGATATCCTGAATACATTTGCCAAGCCGGAGTTCTGAAGTCCCATTTGGCTGCCCATAATTATCCGCCACGTCATAAAGATTAATTCCGCAGTCATAAGCCTCTCGAATGATTGCCTGTGCCTCCTTCTCCTCCATCGTTTTCCATTGGTTGCCGATATTCCAGCAGCCCTGCCCGATGCAAGATACTTCAAACCCGGTTTTTCCCAAAGTCCGATAAATCATGATAATCCCTCTTCCCCCTGCCTTGGCAGATGTTTTTTGATTCCCAACCGTTTCATCGCATATTTCAGGCCGTAATAAGATGGCTTTGGCTGCTCATCCTCATCCAAAAGGCCTGCGTAGGCAATCGCCCCTACCTGAAAACGTCTGGCCACCGGGTATTTGTCAGTATAGCTCCCCCACTGCTTTGGCGCATCGCAAAAACTAAAAGTACTGAATTCCTTCACCTCGTCCAGGCTGTACATCAGCTCCAAAAAGCTCTGGAACCATTCCGACTGGATCTCTTCATTCCAGGTATCATGCCAATACAAATGGGTGGCCGGGAAGGGCCTGCCAAACTGTACCAGAGACGCCGGCTTATCGGAGGAGGATACCTCCAGCTCGGTCAGATGAATCGGAAGATGATATCTATTATACCAGTTCTTGATAATTTCTCTGGAAGAAAACAGATCATATGGGTGATCATGCCACTGAATTCCCAGGCAATCAAAATGAAGCCCCTCCGCCACACAGCGATCCAGATACTCATAGATTGTCACACACCATTCATTATCACGCGGCTGAATACTCTTAATTTGTCCATAATCTTTCTGAATCCGATTCAAATCGCTGCGGTTTAAGCCATAAAGCTCTTGCCATTCATTAAAAATATTCAACATCAGTTTACAATCGGGAGCATTCCGGCGCACAATGGCATAAGCTTCTTTCATGATAGCAAAATGCTCATCAAAGGTCATGTTCTTTGCGTTGGCCTGAATCGGCTCGTTGAAGTCCACCAGATCAAAATAATCTCTGTACTCCCTGGTCAAGAAATCGATACGCTCCAGTACCAGCTTCTTTACTTCTTCATAGCTCAGCTTTTCGATCCAGGTATTGCACTCCCAGTTAGGGCTGAACCAGTACAGGGCATGCCCGCGGACAACCATCCCCTGCGCCTTGCTCCACCGAATCATTTCATCCAGCACATCGTAGTGTTTTTCTCCCTGCTCCGGCTCCACAATACCCCAGTGGGTCGGTACGCATACACAGTTGAACAGTTCACTAAAATATCTTTTCCACTCCGGGGTACTGTCGGTAAACCCTTTGGTCGAACACCCAACCAGAAAGTCATCTCTCAGGCCTGTTCTGGCAATCTTGCTTCTTGATTCAAAACTTACGATTTCCTCCCCCGCCCATAAAAGCTCACAGAGAATCTTTAGGCTTGCCTCTTCTGACACAGCTCCCTGCATTAACAGCTCTGATGCCCTTTTTAGGCGATCCTCTGCCTGAACCGGGATCTGGCCATAATTTGCAATTACCTCCTTTTTATACTGATCCAAGGCATACATCCGACTACGCGCCGCTTCATAGTAAAAGTCTATTGCCTCCTCACCGGGGGGATATCCCTCTTTGCAGTTATCTGCAAAAAGAAGTGCTCCACCAAAGCCGGGAATAAAAAGTTTTGTAAAAAACACGGCTCTGTCCAGAGAACTGTCAAATTCTATTATGTCCCCCCGATCTTCGGCATAACACGCCTGAGGCATTCGGTTGACATCATACAGAACATACGTGTCCATCTCGTTTTTCTGCTTTTTTACTCTGTAAATCACGCCAAATCTCCTTATCCGCCCTGCCGGGCTGCTTTTTCCTGTTTTTGCGGGTCCCAAAGTCATGATTCAACATGCAAGCATGTCAACCATGACCTTTTGACTCCGGGATATCATGTTCTTTAGTTATCTTTAGTTATTTTCATCTCTTAACTTACGCGCCTCATCGTAATCCCTGCACGCACTTTCAAGCCCCTCTTTTACGTCAACCTTACCATAATAAATTTTTTCCATCCATGGAAGTAAGGCAAGGTTTCTAAAATCGGCAAAATAAGGATTCAGGGGGCCGTAAGTCTTCGCTGCCGGAAGGATCTCAGCTACTACACCATAGATATCCGGATCCTGCGCAATATAGACCGGCAGAGAGGATTTACGAGGCGGGCAGAAACCTGCACACAGGCCAGCCAGCTCACAGCCCTTGGTATTCGTCATCACTTGGTAAGCCATCAGAACTGCTTCCATGTTCTCTGCCTTATTGTTTACCGAAACAATCGTTCCGCCCAGGAAATTGGAGCCGCCTTCTGTGGGAGGCACCGCAACCCCAACCTTCTCCAAACCCAGGGTCTCACGCATATTTCCCAGCTCATTGCAAGACGTATTCAGGCTCATTGCCGCATTACCTGCTGCGAAGGCGGACGTACCGATGGTGGCATCACTGTAATCACACAGCCCCTCTGTCACAAAACGCTTAGCATATTCTACGGTCTCCAGCATAGCCGGCTCTAGCATCAGCAGGTTATAATCATCATCCCAGAGGCGATCCTGTCCATGCATCAATGCAATAGGATATAATGTATTATCCACATACCCGGTAGTGCCGATCTGGAAGCCGGCCAGCGTTACTTTGCCATTTTCATCACGCTCTGTCAGCCTTTGTGCATAATCCCACAGCTCTTCTTTATTCTTCGGCGCTTCCGCAAGGCCCGCCTTCTCAAACAAATCCTTTCGATAAATGAGAGGACGTACATCGCACATCATAACACCGTAGAAGTGCCCGTCAAAGCTTCCGCAGTCCAGCACATTCTGAGGAATATCCTCCCAGCCGTCCCAATCCTCCGGCAGATAATTCTCAAGCTCTAACAAATTGCCTGTCTGTACATAGTTGGGAAGCGGATTCATTCCTACACCAAAAATATCCGGAGCAGTGCCGCCTGCAAAGGCCACATTCATTTTAGAATCATAATCTCCCCATGGAACTACCAGATAATCAATGGTAATCCAGTCGTAAGTTTCATGTACCAAATCTGCCAGTCCCTTTGCCAGCTGCTCATAGCCTTCGCCGGATCCTGGCCACCACATAGTGATGGTTACCGGCTCATGGCTCCCTCCCGAGGCTTCATTCCCGGTGCTTTCCTTTGCCCCCGCCTCTGCCTTCGTCTCTGCCGCAGCCGTTTCATTACCGGCACTGCTGGCGGAACTTCCTCCTCCACAGGCCGTCAGGCCAACTGTCATGATTGCTGCCATTGTTACTGCCAATACCTTTTTTAACATACCGTTTCCTCCTTTTTGTTTCCTGTACTCTTTTTGATATCCTTACTATACCATGTAAAATAACATTTATTTTTTCTTTTTCCGCCTTCTTTTTTTCTAATTCCTTTCTTTTATTTGGAATCAGTAAAATTTTTTACCATTTCAGTTATTCCCTGATTTTTTCATACAGCTTTATCATCCGCCGGCAACTCCACTGCTTTTACACGGTAAATCCGATTCTTGTCACCGCAATTTCCAAATCCCCCAGCGCCTCTGCCGTAGTCAGTTTCCCGTTGGCATGGTCAATCATCCGTTCATACAGGATTTCTCCCGCCTCCTCAAGGCTCATACTTCCGACAATCACTTCACTCAAATCCACATCAATATTCTCTCCTGATTTTTGGATCGTACGGTTATTTCCCGTCACCTTGATCGTAGGCACAATCGGATTGCCTAAAGGGTTCCCTTTACCGGTAGAAAAGAGAATCAGCTGGCAGCCTGCCCCGGCAAGAGCCGTTGTATTTTCCACACCGCCGGTGGGCGCATCCATCAGATGCAGCCCCTTCTTCTCCGGTTTCTGAGCACAGGTCAGCATATCCTGAATCGGCCGGGTCCCTCCCTTTTTGATAGAACCAAGCGCCTTTTCCTCAATGGTGGAAAGACCTCCCTTTATATTGTCCGGAGCCGGATTAAAGCCGTTTAAATCAACACCAATACTCTTAATATAGTCTTCATACCATTGGATCGCCTTGACTATCTTCTCTCCCACCTCCGGATTCGCTGCCCGGCCACAAAGGTTCCGCTCTGCTCCCATCCACTCAGTAGTTTCAGACAAAATTACCGTACCGCCTTCATCCACTATGGCATCCGCCACTCTGCCCACGACCGGGTTAGATACCACGCCGGAGGTAGTGTCAGATCCGCCACATTCCACGCCAAGCTGCAGATGTTCGATTCCCACCTCCACCCGCTGCTCCAGCGATGCCTCGATAATCAGCCTCTTTGCTGCCCGTACCGCCTGTTCCGTACATCCGATGGAGCCTCCGCACTCATCCATGGAAAAGACCAGCGCCTTCTTTCCTGCTGCCCTGATAATCCCGGCAATCTTTTCGGCGATCGCCGGTTCTAAGGACACGATTACTGCAGAATGTACATTCGGATTGGCTCCCATTCCTCCCATAGTCTGAATATGCAGCTCCATATCCGCGCCGATCTCCCCACGCCCGAAACAGGGGCAGATCGGGACCGTTCCCCGGATCATCTCTGCCACGCGCCTGGCAATAAAATTGGAATTATCTGCAGTACTGATAATCGCCACATAATTTCTTACTCCATAGCTTCCATCCGGGCGTGCATAACCCATAAAACTTTTTCTCATCGTCCCAGCCCTCTTATACTTTCCACATTATGTACATGTACCCAATCGCCTTTTTGGATTTCCCGGATACATCTTGCTACCGGCTCACCATATTTATAAATAATACCGCCCTCCGCCACATCCTCCAAAGCAATTTTATGGCCGTAAGGAATCTCTCCTCTTACCCGGATCTCCTCGCCCGCCACATCTACAACCTGATCGGGCTTCAAATCCTCCAGTACAATAGCCACATTATCCTTTTCTTCAAATTTCACTGTTTTTCTCATCTTTGCCTCCTGTTTTGTGCTCTCAGGCGTACTGCATACAGGCAGCAATGTCCTGGTTCATCCGTATAAGATCTTTTTCATCCAGCTCCAACCCGCCGCCCCGGATATATCCCAAAACATGCAAAACCTTTCTCCCGCCGCAGATCACATTAATTTTTTCATACCCGGACAACGTCCAGGCAATCACAAGCTCCGTGATTTCACACTCATATTTTTCACAAAGGCTTTGCCATCCTGCCAGCATATCTAGCACATAACGGCGCTTTTGGGGCTGAAACCACAAAATCTTGTTGCGCACATTCGCCGGATCCAGCACATAATCCATGCCTATCTTCCCCGTCAGAAGCCCTTGCTCCAGAGGCGTATATGCCTGCACCGTAATCTGATTATCCTTGCATATAGGAAGGAACGACCGAACCTTCTTCTGATCCAGCATACTGTAGCGTTCCTGCACCAGATCTACCTGACCATATTGAAGATATTCCTGCAACTGCTCCAATGTAGCATTAGAAACACCGACGGCCCGGATTTTTCCTGCCTTTTTCAGTTCCTGTAAGGTGTCCATAATCTCTTCAATTTCCACATTAAAAGGGGGCATCGGCTGCTGATGGGTCACATAAATATCGATATAATCCACTCCCAGGCGCATCAGGCTGTCATCGATCTCCTGGAGCATCGCCGGCCTGCTCAGATTCCGGCGGATCGTCTTTCCATCACGGCTCAGAATCTTGGTCCCGTTGTCATCCTTCCACCATACCCCACATTTTGTTTCAATGACAATGTCCTCTCTCCGATATCTCTTAACTGCCTGTCCCACCAGCTCCTCACTATGGCCAAAACCATAGGCCGGCGCCGTGTCGATCAAAGTAATACCATTTTCCAACGCGGCATCGATCGCTTTTAAAGCCCCGGCATCGTCCTGTACCCCCCACTGGGCATCGCCTCCCATAGACCAGGTCCCCAGTGAAATCGCTGATACCTCAATGTCTGTCTTGCCAATTTTCTGTTTCTTCATAATATATTCCTCCTTTTATAGTCCACTCCATTCGTGAGGGAACCAATCTTTTCGAATGCAGTCCTTAAGGCTCCAGCCCGGATTGGTCCGATTATCCGGATAAATCACCCGATAGCTCCAGAATATCCATCCGTCCGAATATCGTTCCCAGGTATGGAGCTGCAAATCTGCCATGATTCGATAGGAAAGCTTCATCTCCCAATCACTGAAGCTTTCCTTGTCCGGCACAAAATGCATCAAAGACCATTCTCCCACAATAACCGGAAAGAACTGTCTCATATAGACAAGCTCTCTGCCATGCTCTTCCAGCAGCTTTGCATAGTAGGAATAAGGCATAGGCTCCCGCTTTGCCGGCCCGTTCATAGAATCGTAAATATGAGTATCAAACATAATATTTCTGTATTCCGCCCCCTGCATAAAGCCTGCCCATTCCTTTAACCGGAAACCGTCGTGGAATACAATCGCCCGATCCTCATCCAGATATTTCCGCAGCCTGAAATACCCGTCAATATAAAACTTCCGCAGCAAATCCGTAGGTACTGCTTCTGACTGTTTTGCACGCTCCGGATCTCTGGCCGGATATTTCTTTAACGTCGACGCTAGCATAGACTCCTCAATCGGTTCATTTAATAACTGGATCCCGTAGAGAGCCGGATGCTTCTGGTAACGTTTTGCCAGCATCTCCAGCACTGCCAGCGTCCGCTCAATATTTTCCGGCTTTTTATGCCATTCACAAATCCCGCAGATCCCGCCATTGTCAAATCCGTTCTGGGAACCTGGTACTGTATGAAGATCAATCAGTACCCCAAGCCCCAATTCCCCGCACCACTCAAAGAGCTGATCCAGATACTCAATGCATGGCACATAAGGTTCACACCACCGAGGATCGTCCCCAAATATAAAATGGGGGACCGGGACTCTCACCAGATTCATTCCATATGCCCGGATGCTTCGGATATCCTCATAGGTAATAAAGGTATCTCTGTGAACCTTTAACCGGGCCAGCTTTTCCGCTTCCGGCAGCATATTGCACAGATCCGTCTCGTCCTGTGCATCAACCCCTTCAAAAAGCCTTCGCTGCATCCATTTCTCCAGCACCAGCCAGTTTCCCAAGTTAACCCCTCTGATCTTCTTCATCTCATATCTCCTCTTTTCTGTGCCAAATCCTCATCTTGCACCTCCAAATTCAATAACCAAATCCCTTTCACAGCTTTCTTTGGGCTTTAGGATTTCAATATCCCGCTTTAACTCCAGCCTTTGCATGCTGTTCTCATCATCAGCCAGTCCTGTCCACGGCTCTATGCAGATAAAATGAATATCTCCCGGCTTTGACCAGAACAATACATTTTTAAACCCTCCAATGTGAATCCGGATATATCTCCCGGATATTTTTTCTTTGATATCAATATACTCGGATTTTAATCCTGTCAGGCAGAAATTCTTTGGAAACATCCCGTTCTCAAGCGGAATTTCTTTTTGATTTGTAAAATATATTTTTTCTTCCCCCGTACGAAGCTGTCCCTGCTCGTCACTGAGAAGCTGAACCGGTGTTTCCTCTTGTTCAAACACCAGAGCATAATCCTTAATGTTCTGATTTCCCCGCACAAAGGGGCAAAAAAAGCCCGGATGATACCCCACATTAAACGGCATATCCCGGATGCCGTTATTTTTCACCAGATAAGTCCAGTGAAGAACGCTTCCCTCCAGCCGGTATGTCGTTTCCATTGTAAAATCATAAGGATAGAGCTTTTTTGTCTCCTCACTGGCTTCCAGAATCCAGGTCATTCTATTCCCTTTATTTTCCTTTAATCTGTGAGTAGAAAATCTGGCAAACCCATGATTTTGCCCTTTATATTCCGTGCCATCCCGATCGTAAAATTTAAAATCCTTTATTCTTCCACAATAGGGGAATATAACCGGGGCACGCAACTCCCAAATATCCTCCTGCCCCTGCCAGAGATATTGATCTCCGGTTTTTAAATCCCGGATTGACCATAACTCTGCCCCATAGTCATTAACCACTATCTCCAGCTCCTGATTACTAATTCTCTGCTTCATAATTTTCCCATCCCTGTACTGTTTTTATTTTAATCCACTGGTGACAATTCCCTGAGTAAAGTATTTCTGGCAAAAGATAAATACCAGCAGGATCGGAGTGATTGACATCACGGCCGCCGCCATCAAATAGTTCCATTCTACCCCGAATTCTCCCTTGTATTTCTGCAGCGCAATCTGCACATTATACATGCTTTTTGAGTTAGTCATAATCAGCGGATAAAAGTAATCATTCCAGGTCCCGGTAAATTTCAGAATGGAAAAGGTGGCAAATACCGGCTTGCTTAGCGGCAGATAGATATAGCGGTAAATATCAAAGCTGTTGCAGCCGTCCAGAGTCGCCGCCTCGTCTAGCGCCTTCGGAAATCCCATATAATATTGTTTAATCAAAAACACTCCCAGAGGCGCTGCCAAAAACGGAATAATCAGTGCCCAATAGGTATTTAAAAGCCCCAGACCGCCTTTTCCCAAAATGCTGTTTCCCCCGGCCATCGGAATGGAACGTAGCAAAATGTATTGTGGGATAATATATACCTGGCTGGGCAGCATCATACCACAGAGAAACAGGATAAACAGAACCTGTCTTCCTTTAAACTCAAGCCTTGCAAAAGCAAAACCTGCCAGAGAGCTGAGCAGAATGCTGAGCAATACCACAACAACCGTGACAAAGGCCGAGTTAAAATAATATCTCCACCAGATGTCCCCCTTTAAGACGTCAATATAATTCGACCATTTCCAATGCTTCGGAAAAAACTGAAAGGCCGCTGAAATGGTTTCTTCCGGCTGCTTTAAAGAAGTAAAAAATGCGATAAAAAGTGTTCCCAACACCAAAATGGCAAGGCCGAATACCAGAAGCCAGGTAATCCCGTGTACGGTTATATTGTAGATATGTTTTCCTGATTTTGTCTTTTTTATATTTTCAGTCAAGCTCAGCATCTCCTTCCTTATTTCCATATTTAAAAAACAGCAGTGTCAGCACCAGTATCATCAAAAACAGAACAACCGCCTGGCTGGTGGCATATCCCATAGAATAATTGGTAAAAGAATTGACGTAAATCTGATGGGCAATCATGGTTGTGCTGTTTAACGGGCCGCCTCCAGTCATTACCATAATCTGGGCAAATACCTGAAAGGATGAAATCATGCACATTACCAGCAGGAAAAATGTCGTGGAGGACAACATAGGAACACTGATCTTAAAAAACTGCGCAAGACCAGATGCCCCGTCAATTCTTGCCGCTTCATACAGATAATTCGGAATGGCCCGCAGCGCTGAAAAATATACCGTCAGACAGTATCCCATTCCCTGCCAGATTCCCATCAAGATCAGGCACGAAAGCGCCAGCTTTTCATTCTGTAACCAGGACTGCGCCGGCAAACCAAAAATCTTTAAAAACGCATTTAAGACACCTACTTTAGAGTCGTATATATACATCCAGATCATAGAAGCCGCGATCGTTGAAATAATATACGGCACATAAAATACTGCCCGGCAAAATCCGCTCCCCTTAAACCATACCTGATTTAAAACGGCCGCAAGAACAAGGCCAAGGACAATGTTCACCGAAACCACCACCACACTGTAAATCAACGTATTCCCCACCGATCGGATAAAAATCGTATCCTTTAACAGCCGCAGATAATTGTTAATTCCGATAAATTTCATTTTATTCAAGCTGTAATTGGTAAAACTCATGACAAAAGCACAAACTACCGGAATCAGAACAAAAATCAAATAAATCAGAAATGACGGGGCAATGAAAAAACATGGTGCCAACGACTTCCTTTTTTTCTTTTTCATTGATAATACACACTCCTTATTTTTGATAGTTTTACTATATCACAACTCAATTTGCTTCTTTTTACCATTTCCGCCGTCCTTTTTAACTTATCCAGTTTTTGTCCCTGAATCAGTAAAAAGTTTTACTTTTTCAGACTACATTTTCGAAACGGTTGCATTGTCTATAGGTTTTATATTATTATGGAAGTGCAACAAAAAAGCAGATCTCTGATTACTAAAAAGGCATATTGCATGAAAAAATTACAATCCAAACTATTTATGACTTATTTCATATTAACCTTTATCATTGTTTCCGTTCTCTTAAGCTGCTTTTATCATTATATATACCGGCAGATTACGGAAGATTTAAAATCCTCCCGCATTGAGATTGTGGATCACATGGCAAACACGGTTGACCATCTGACGAATATGCTGCTGTTCGCCATCAGTATCGGCCCTTTCCAGAATCAGTTTCAGGATATGCTAATGGAAGAAATGCCGGAGGATCCCTATGAACAGCACATGATTGCTCTTGAGGCATCAAAAATTTTCCGCAACTACAGCGATACTTATCAGAACCTGAAGATCAGCTATTACACCACTTTAATCGGCTTCAACGGATTTCAATATAGTAATGCGGAAGCATTTCAATACCAGGACTTCCGCAATGCTCCCTGGCTGGATTCTGTAATCGAGGCCAACGGACAGGTGATCTGGATTCCCACTCAGCCAGATCCTTATGCAATATTTTCCAACAAGCAGATTTATATTATGAGCCGCGCCATTCGTTGTGGCAGCCGTTTGATTCCGGCAGGAATTCTGTCCATAATGATAGATGAGTCCAGCCTTTACCGAACCTATGCCTCCTCCATCTCTCCGGATATGAATTATTTTATTGTGGACAGCGAGGGAAGAATCGTTTCCCATAAAGATAAAAACCTCATCGGAACTATATGGAATTCTCCCATTCCTTTAACAGAAATTCACAATCGGACGGCTCAGGCATCTATGCGCAGTTCTACTTACGGCACTGATACCCTGATCAGCTACCGCAAGCTAATCGGGCCTGACTGGTGGCTGATCGAATCGGTTCCTGTTGCCGCTCTGACCAGTACCAGCTCCCGCTTTTTAAAAATCATGGTGCTGACTGCTTTTATCTGTGTTTTTGGAAGCCTTTTAATTTCCTACGCCGTTTCCCGCCATTTAACCAGGCCGGTTAAAGAGCTGAACCGCGGCATGCAGGAGGTCTCAAAGGGAAATCTGCTGATCCAACTGAAAAAGGAAACCAATGACGAGCTGGGATGTCTGGTTGATGGTTTTAATCAGATGACCCAGGAATTCGATCACCTGATTGTCCAAATCCGAGAGCAGGAGCATTACAAAAAAATGGCGGAAATCCACTTCCTTCAGGCGCAGATTAACCCACATTTTATTTATAATACACTCAATTCTGTCCGGTGTATGGTAATGATGAATAATACAAAGGATGCCGCCAATATGCTGGTATCTGTCATTCATATGATGCGTACCGTACTAAATACCAAAAACATGTTTGTCACCCTGAGCAGCGAGATCGACACTTTGAACGATTACGTGCAAATCCAGAAAACCGTTTACGATAAAAAGCTGGAGATGAAAGTCCAGATCAGTCCGGCAGTTCATATGTCTATCGTACCGAAAATGATCCTTCAGCCTATTGTTGAAAATTCCGTTTTTCACGGCATTATCCGAAATAATCTGAATGGCTTAATTGAAATTCACGCCTGCAAAAAAAGGGAAAAGGATATGGAAATTCTGCATATCATTGTCACGGACAATGGCCATATGGAAAAGGAAGCTTATCTCGCTCTGCAAAAACGTCTTCATTCTCATGCGGAAGAATCCTTAAGTAATGGCAGCCATATCGGATTATCCAACGTCATGCTTCGAATCCGGCAGATCTATGGAAAGGAATATGGGCTGGAGATTCTGAATGCAGATGAAAATAAGACCAGTATCCATCTCTGGTTCCCCAATCAGAATTATGAACCCAATATGAATCTGGAGGAAATTCACTATGATTAAAATTTTCATCATTGATGACGAAACCCCCATCCGTCAGTGGATACGATTTTGCATTGAACGCTCGGATTCCTGCTTTGAAGTAATCGGAGAAGCCTCCAGCGGGGAAGCCGGCCTGCTGGCACTGGAATCCATCGAAACCGATATTGTCATTCTGGATATCATGATGCCAGGGCTGAATGGGCTGGAGGTGCTGACGAGGCTGAATGCTATTCGCTCGGATCTCAGCATCATTATGCTGACCAATTTTGCCGAATTTGAATATATTCAAAAGGCTGTGCGCAGCGGTGCCGTCGAATATTTTTTGAAATCGGAAATCACGGAGGAGGGGCTGATGAACTGCCTTAACAAAGTAGCATCTACCAGAAAACAGAGTGATCTTTTGCTCACTCTCTCCTCCGAAGCGGAAAGCCGAACCATCCATAGTCTCTGCGAGCAAATACTAAACCGGGCCATCTCCAGCCACACCCAATTTCTGAAAACAGCAGAGCAATACCCTTTGCCCCTCTCCTACACCAAAAACCTGTTTGTCATTGTCATCCGCTATATGCCAGGTAAAACGATCAATCTGAGTGATATCCCACTACAGGAAATCTCTGAGCATTTGAGTACTATGCACCAGATTATCCATAACGAAAATGATTACTTCCTGATCTGTGAAATGAACAAACTGAACAGCCAGCTTATGATATTCAATTCCATAGCTAAAATGCTGGAATGGATCTGTTCTAATCTGTCATTCGCCTATATCGGAATCAGCAATATCTACCACAACTTCTCAGGGCTTTATCACGCCCTGACAGAATCGCAGCTCTCACTGAGTTCCGGCTTCTACAAAAAACCGGGAAGCGTCACATATATTTATGAAAACAAACATCAGGAAATCGATCATGATATCCTGCTTTCTTATAGCAGAGAAATTTTAAACACCACCAAGACTGGTACTAACACTGAGCTGCCGATGCAAATCCGCTGTGTTTTTGAATATTTCCGCCAGATTACGCCTGCCGATACCCAGGCAGTAAAGGATTTTTTTCTGGATTTGCTCTATTTGATTCACTCTGTGTCCATGTCCAATTCCCTGCAGTTTCAGTTTCTCGACCAATCCATCCCTATGGAATTTCGAAAACAACTGTCCGACTGCATATACCTGGATCATTTGGAAAAGACTGTACTGGAACTGCTTTCCCGTCTTTACTGCACGGAAGGCCATCCCTCCTTTAGCGCCCCTGTGAAGGATGCTATCACTTACATCCATGAGCACTATTGCGAAAATATTACTTTAAAAGAAACGGCCGACGCTGTGCATATGAATGCAGATTATCTTGGAAAACTGTTCAAAAAAGAAACCGGCGTCAGCTTCAATACCTACGTCACTAACAAGAAAATGGAATATGCCGATTATTTAATCCGCAATACCAACCTAAAAAAATATGAAATTGCGGAAAAACTGGGCTTTACAAACTTTAGTTATTTTTCCAGAATCTATTCTGCATATAAAGCAAAATAAGGCATCCGCCATTTCTTCTATCCCGTGTCCAGGCCGTTGTCCGGGCGCGGGATAGGGGAAATGGCGGATGCCTTATTTTTTTCAATCATCTAGCAAATACCGGCAGCCTATTTACCGGATCGCGCAGCGGTTCGCCCTTGGCAAACCTCACGGCTTCCTCTGCCACCTTCCGCTTTAATTCCAGAGCGGATTCCTGAGAGTACCATGCCATATGAGGGCTGCACAAAAAATTGTCAAAAGCAAACAGTTCAGCCCCCACCTCCATGGGTTCCTTCTTTACAACATCCAAAGCGGCACCAGCAATCATATCCTGCCTCAGGGCCGTAAACAAATCCTTTTCATTGACAATTCCTCCCCGGGCTGTATTCACTACCACGGCAGACTTTTTCATTTTCCGAAACTCCTCTAGCCCAAACATATTTTCGGTTTCGGGAGTCAGGGGACAATGGATGGAAATCATATCGGATTCCTCCAAAAGTGTATCCCAGGAGACAATTTCCACTCCTGCCTCCACTGTCCCTACCGGGTAGGAAGGATCGCAGGCAATCAACCGGCATTCAAATCCTGTCAATCTTTTTGCCAGAGTATGGCCGATTCTGCCCAATCCCACAATGCCGATTACCGATCCGGGAATGCGGCGGACCGGGATTGCTTCCGTATAATTCCAGGTCTTATGCTTTGTGCAGTCATTGATATAACAAATCTTACGGGTCAATGCCAGGAGCATTCCCATCGCCTGATCTGCGACTTCATTCATTCCATAATCCGGCACGTTACAGACCTGTACTCCCAAATCAGTAGCCGCCTCCAGATCAATCGTATCCACGCCGACGCCATAACGTACAATCAGCTTCAATTCCGGACATAACTTCTCCATAACTCTTCTGCTAAAGGGGCCATACTGGGTCAGCAAGATTTCACCGCCCTTGGCTTGTTCTATCAGATCGTCTTCCGTCTTACAAGCCAGATGTTCAAACGTCATCCCTGCTTTATCAAAAACCTCTTTCTCCTGCAGCATATTTTCATGATCACAATCCGTTACTATCACTTTCATCAATCACGCCATCCTTTTTCTCATTACTCCTCTATTTTACCAGATACCCACCATCCACCGGAATCACCGCGCCATTCAGGTAATCCGAGGCAGCAGATGCCAAAAAAATCACAACTCCCTTCATGTCCTCGCCAGTTCCCCAGCGATGCGCCGGAATCCGATCGGTTATCTCTGCATAACGGGGATTCGCCGGATCGGTAAGAGCTGCGTTCATCTCTGTATCCATATATCCCGGTGCAATGCAGTTTACATTGATTCCCCGGCCTGCCCATTCATTGCAGAATGCTTTCGTCATTTGGGTGACTCCCCCCTTCGATGCCGCATACGCCGGAACAGTAAAGCCACCGAAGAATGCCAGCATAGACGAAATATTAATAATCTTTCCCTTTTTCTTTTTGCTGATAAATTCCCTGGCCGCCATCTGACACAGCTCAAAGGGCGCTGTCAAATTTATATTCATCACGGCTTCCCAGTCCTCAAGCGGAAATTTCTCACTCTTATGGCGTCTTTGGATCCCGGCACTGTTTACCAAAATATCCAATCCGCCAAGCAACCTAAGCGCCTCCTCAAAGGCCCGAAGCCGATCCTGTCTATCTCCCAGATCTACGGCCACCCCTTTGCATGAAAACCCTCTCCGGCAAAAATCATCTGCCACCTGGTACACCCTCTCATTGCTTCCAAAAATCACAACCTCTGCGCCTGCCTCCATCAATCCTTCTGCCATCCCATATCCTAAGCCTCTCGTACCTCCTGTTACAAGCGCTTTCTTGCCCGTCAGCTCAAATAAATTCGTCATTTTCTCTCCCCTCCCCTAAAACTGAAACATCACCTTTACGGCTCCGGTCCCTTTGGTAAACAGCAAATCGAATCCTTTCTGCGCTTCATCCGCCGGAAGTACATGGGTAATAATTTTCTCATAATCCGGATCCTGCGCCATAGAGACAGCAATCTCAAAATCCTTCATCCGGTATACACGGCAGAAGCGAAAATCGGTTTCCTTCGCCATTCCTTTAAACAAAGGCATCGCAGCAGGCTTTTTATAAGAAGCAACGATCACGATATGCCCTCTCACCTTTACCAAGTCCAACAGCACATCGGCAACCGCCTGTACTCCGGCACAATCATACACCCAGTCAAATCCGCCTGCCTTACAAGTCTTACTGGCAAAGGTATGCAGATCCTCTTTTGCCGGATCAATCACACGAAATCCCAGGCCTTCTGCGAGTTTTGCCCGCGCCTTATCTGTCTCGGAAATGATCACATCTGATGCCCCAAACTTGCGCAAAGTGATTGCCGTCGCAATTCCGATCGTTCCTGCTCCCAATACAATCGCATTGTCTCCTGGTACAAATCCTGTCTCCCTGAGTGCATGGACAGCCACTGCTATCGGCTCCACAAATGCTGCAACCTTATCAGAAACCAGATCCGGCAACGGCACAATTTTATCTACCGGGCATGCCACATATTCTGCCATGCCTCCGTCACAGTCGATGCCAAGAAGCCCCAAAGTATTACAAACATGCGTGTTTCCTGTCTTGCATGGCTCACAAGTCCCACAGCTCAAAAGAGGATATACGGTTACCCGCGTTCCCTTCAGAAGCCCGGGAGCATCCTCCGCCATCACACCGGAAAACTCATGGCCGATCACCAGTGGCGCCTTTGCCCTCGGATGCGTTCCTGCATAAATGTTTAAGTCCGTTCCACAGATTCCTGCATGAGATACCCGAACCAATGCCCAGCCCTCTGGTATCTTGGGCATAGGCACGTCTTTTACTGCAATATGGTTGGCACCTTCATAAACAATCGCTTTCATCTCTTTTCCTCCTCGCTGTTTTGATAACCTTTTGTTTTGCCTTTTGTTCCGTATTTCGGAATATTGTTCCGTTATTTTTATAGTATTATTTAACAATATTTATTTAACTCTGTCAATATTATTAGGATAACTCAACTGAAAAATATAAAAAATGTCAAATTTCTGACATTTTTTATATTTTGATCAGCCCTGTCCAAAACTCCTGAACTGACAATGAGATTTGTCAGCCCTCATCCTCCAGCACAGCAACCATTCTGGTATAGGCGCCCGATCCTTCTTTTACCTTCAGCGGCATGCAGATCGTTTTAAAGCGATGTACCGAAACTTGATCCAGATTTACCACGCATTCAATTACCGGTATCTCATTTTTGCAAAGTAATGTTACATGCGCCGGTTTTTCTTTTTTTCTTGGATCATCCACGGTAAAGGAATCAATCGCTACCATAACCACCTTCCTGCTCGCCAGATACTGTGCACCATCCTCTGTCAGATATGGCGATTTTTCATATTCCGGCTCCTCATAGCGACGATAAGAACCCGTATTGATCAGGACCATATCACCTTCCCGGATTTTTCCGTTTTTCTGTTCTGCCCTGGCAATATCAGCCATGCTGATTTCCCCGTAGATATCCCGCTCAATATCCAGCATAATCGTAGGCACCATATAAAAAAAATCAACCGGATAATCATCGATATTTTTTCCTTTGCTCGAAAAATGGGACGGCGCGTCGATGTGGGTAGCCACATGAGTAGTAATTGTGAACTGCTCCATCTTATTGGTGAATCCTTTTTCTTCTTCCTCTTTGGCGGAATGCGTCAGAAGATAGCGCATTTCAACCCGTGGGGCACTGGGTGGCTTAGGCATCCCGTCTCTTAATTCCGTTGACAAATCAATCATTCTCATTTTTTATCCTTTCCGGCCATTGTTCCAGCCATGTTGTAATATCATCAGACTTTTCCAGGCTCTGGCAGATATTCCACAGCCTTTCTGCCTCTTTTGGGTTGCCTGATACATTGCAGCATTCATTAAATTTTTCTTTTAATTGTTCTTCCGTCCAACCTTCTACGCGTTCTTCCGGATTCGGATAGGCACGATATTCCCATACCTTTCCTTTCTTCAAATACACCCTCACTATTGTACTGCCAAATCCCTTCTCTCCTTGTTGCTCTGGATCCTCGCTGTAAGTTATCTTTTTTCTCAAATCCAATAAATTTTTTTCCTGGTAATAAGGTTTGGAAAACACCTCCTCCCTGATCTTTCTTCCACTTAGTACCCAACATACACAGAAAGGGACACAAAATCTCTGCCCATAAACATTGTCCGGCCACTCTGCCGGAAGCGACATATAATGGACAGGGGAAGTCAGGCATTGGATCCTACTGATATCCTCCGGACAAATTAATACCCTTTCTGTCAACATACGCGCCGCCTCAATAGCCTGATATGCAGAAAAACAGACAGGATATTTCTTTATCAGCAATCCTGGCCTTTCCAGCACGGAAACCTCTCCTAACAATGCAAGCTGCTCCTCCATCTTCTTTTCATTTCCCCCAAATGCATGAAAATACCCATCTGGCAAATCAAAAAGATGTTCTCTTGCTCTTATTCCAGAATTAACATACAGCGCAGCTCTCAGCCCATTGGCTACCGCATTCCCTACATGGAGCGAGTTTCCTGTATACCCAAAATTTCCTCTTAATCCGCATGCAAAGGTACAAGCCATAGAGCAGGTATCTATTAACATTTTCTCATCCATGCCCAACAGCTTTCCGGCAGCCATCGCTGCACCTATGATCCCGGCTGTGCTGGTAGAATGAAAACCTTTTACATGGTGTTCTGGCATCAACGCCTCATTAATGCGTCCCAATACTTCCAAGCCACAAACGTATGCTTCAAGCACCTCATGTCCGTTTTTATGAAGCCGCTCTCCCAATCCCAGCACCACCGGGACCAAAACAGAACTGGGATGTCCTGGCAATCCGTAAAACAGATCATTAAATTCACAAGAGTGGGCAGCAACTGCATTTAATAAAACAGCCTCGGTCAATCCCACGCTCCGATGTCCATAGCCCAAAATTACAGGGCCTTTTTCCGAAGCAACCGTCTTCAAATCAATATCCAGTGCTTTTGCCACACATTGAATGATATCTCCACGGGCTCCGGCAAGAATTACCGCAATCGTATCGGAGAATGCCCGCACTGCCCGTTCTTTTATTTCATTGGACACACGATCCAATGAAAATGCTTTAACAAAAGACACAATTTTTTTCTGCATTTTATTTTCCCATTTCCGGCCCTTTCTCCTTTTTGTACATTCCTATTATTCTTTACACTCCTGATTATATGTTTCAATCTACCTAAAGTAAATCATTTTTTCTTGTTTTATTAAGCATTTCCACTAACTCTTGAGCGTTTTTGGAAATATTTCCATTTCTATTTATTCACTTGCTATGCGACCTGCATGCCATTTTAGCAACCAATATCCATGCTCCAAAACACCGATGCATTCGCAACCATTACATTTGTACAAAATAAAAAAGGCTGTTGCAAAATAAGTCGGGCACGCGATAAAGGAAATAGCGGATGACTTATGTTACAACAGCCTCTTTATAAAATTTTTAAAATTAACCGTACAGAAGATTCGGCACAAACATCGTCAGCGCCGGGAAATAAGTGACGATCAACAAGGCAATTAGCAGGGCTATAATGAACGGAATACATTCCTTCACAAACTCACCCAGCTCACATCCGGTGATCGAACAACAGGTAAACATCATGGAACCAAACGGCGGCGTCAATCCGCCGATCATGATATTCACGATACATACCAATCCGAAGTGCACCAGATCCACGCCCAGGCCCTTCACCACCGGCACCAGCAATGGCGCCAAAATGATCAGAGCCGCGCCGCCTTCCAGGAACATTCCCAGAATCAGTAACAGGACATTGATGATCATCAGCATCACATATTTGTTCTGCGTGATTCCCAAAAGCAGCTCCGTCAGCATCTGCGGTATCCGCTCCCAGCTCATGTAATAACCGAATACATTGGCCGCCACGATGATCAGCATCACGCTGCTGGTGCCCTCGATGGTCTCCCGGATTACCTTCGGGAAATGCTCCGGCTTCAACTCCTTGTAGATAAACGCGCCCACTATCGTGCAGTAGAGCACAGCCACCGCACCGGCCTCAGACGGTGTGAAAAGGCCGATTCTCAGCCCCAGAATAATGCCAAAGGGGAACAACAGCGCCCAGATGGAGTCGATTGCCTGATGGAAAAGCTCTCCTGCTGTGGCCCGTTTTTCCCGGCTGGGAGCATACTGCCTTTTCTTGGAAATAAAATGTACTGCAATCATCAGACAGATCGCCATAAAGATTCCTGGCACATAACCTGCCATAAAGACCTTTCCCACCGACACTCCTGCAATCAGTGCGTATACAATCAAGTTAATACCTGGCGGGATAACCGGGGTAACCGCTGAAGAAGCCGCTGTGATCGCTGCTGAAAAGCCCTTGCTGTAGCCTCTCTTTTCCATCTCCGGAACCAGCATTTTACACTGCATGGCCGCATCCGCATTGGCGGAACCGGACACGCCGCCCATCAACATACTGAGCAATACATTGACCTGTGCCAGCCCGCCCTTCATATGGCCGGTCAGCACATCCGCAAAACTCATCAGCTTGTTACTGATGCCTGCATAGTTCATGATAGAACCTGCCATAACGAAAAACGGAATCGCCAGCATCGGAAACGATTGGGTACTAGTAATAAATTTCTGCAAAATCAAATCTGTGGGGGAACCTGTATTCAACACTCCGAAATACAACAAAGTAGCTGCAAACAAAGCATAGGCAATGGGGATTCCCGAAAAATACAATATAAATACTACAAGAACCGGTAAAAATGCCATCTATGCTTCCCCCTTTCCTTTATCTGCCTTGCCTGCCATCCCCCGGATACAGGTAACTAAATGCATCACGGAATAAAGCGTCATCAATCCGAAACCCACAATCAGCGAAGCACTCACCCAGGCGGAAGAAACTCCCAACACGGCTGTCGGTTTTATATAAGACAGACGCACAAAAACTATGCTCAGATAAAGCAGGTACGCATTGGTAAACAAAAGCACCAGCTGAACCAACAGCCGTACCACATTCCGGGCTCCTGCCGGGAGCTTCTCCACCAGGATATCCACTCCCAGGTGAGTCCCTCTTTTATAAGCGGAAGCCGCTCCTAAAAAGACACTCCACACAAAACAACTGGTAACAACCTCTTCACTCCAGTAAAGGCCCGTATTCATAAAATAGCGAAGGAATACATTCACGAGAACCAGAACTGTGGTAACCACAATAAAGGCACCCGCCAGCACTTCTTCAAAATGCTCCCAGATAAATTTAACTGTTTTGTTCATATCCATTTCCCTCTCTTCATCAAGAAGTACACACTACCCGATCTCGATCGGTTCCCATCCAGCCGGTCTCATCACCGGCACCTTCTGACGGATACGATACAACAGAGGAGGGGAGGAGCCGGCTCCTCCCCTCTCTTGCTGCAAAGTATCCTGACAACCGCCCTTCATTCATGGCGGTACCGGAAAAACGCCATGGGGGTTACTGTGGCATTCCAGCAATGATCTCTTTGAATTTCTCGTAACGTCCTGGTGTCACGTTCTTCATGTTGGCATAGATCGGCTCAACTGTCTTGGCAAAAGCCTCGCTGTCCACCTCGTTGAAGGTGATACCCATCTCTTTTTCCAGCTTCTCTCTGGTAGCCGCCTCGCCCTCAGAGATATTCTTTACCATCTGCTCCGCACCCTTGTTAAACTCTTCCTGGATGATCTCCTGATATTCTGCCGGAATCTTATTCCATACATCTACGCTGATGTAAGCGCCGCACACACCCAGCAAATGCTTAGTCAGAGCCATGTTCTTGGCGACCTCGGCACTTCCGTTGGTGGCATAAGCGTCAATGGTTCCTTCCAGGCCATCCACCACGCCCTGCTGTACGGCAGAGATAGTCTCAGAGAATGCCAGAGGTGTGGCAGTCGCCCCCATATGGTTCAGGGTATCCACATAAAGCTGGCTTCCGGGAGTACGAATCTTCAATCCCTTCATATCCTCAGGCGTATTGATCACCTTGTTGGTCATCATGCTGCGGAAACCAAAGATGAAATCCAAATTCAGGATCTTGATTCCCTTGTCCTCCGCTGCCTTGAACATCTCCTTCACCTCATCGCTCTCGAGAAGATACTCATACTCCTCAAAGGATTTCACCAGCATCGGCCCTGCCAGAATATTGAAATCCGGAACATAGTCACCCAGGTAAGACGGATCCTCCACAGAGATGAATTCCGCTCCGCGGACCACCTGCTCCACACCGTCCTTGTAGGTAGCTAACTGTCCCTGCGGAAAATGCTGAATCTCAATAGCGCCATTCGTTCTTTCCTTAATATTGTTGCAGATAGAGTCCATGGTTTTGGTCAACTGCTCCTCCGGAGCAAATACATGGCTCAGCTTCAATACCAGATGATAATCATCTGCCGGGGCCGCCGCATCACCGGAACCGCCGGCATCCGCCGCCTTTTCTCCTCCCGCCGGAGCCGCTGGCGCTGCCGGAGCCTCACTTTTACTGCCACCGCAGCCTGCCAGAGACAGGCACATTGCTGCCGCAAGCACTACACTTAATGTTTTTTTCATTTTGTAACCTCCTTTTATTTCAAAGGGATCATTTCCCTTTGTTATCATTCTCAAATCCCACATTGCCCTCTCAGCCCTGCAGCTCCTTGCGAATCTTTGTCACCCGCTCCGGGAAGTTTCCAATCACAGAATCCACACCCCGAAGAATCATCGTACGGATATCCTTCTCTTCATTGACCGTCCAGGTATTGATTTCAATTCCATGGCTCTTGACCTCAGCCACTACCTCTTCCGTCATATTAAAATATATCGGATGCAGGCATTCAGCGCCCGTTTCCTTTGTATACTTTCCGGCGTTGTAAAGCCAGGTTTCCGTCAACAATCCGCATTTGATATCCGGGCAAAGCTTTTTCATCCGCAAAATGCTGAAATGATTAAAAGAAGAAATAATAATCCGATCTTTCAGGCCATATTCCTGAATCAAATCCCATACCTTCTGTTCAATCCCCTCATACTCGAAAATCCCTGTCTTCAGCTCAATGTTCGTAATCAGGGAAGAATCCTTGACCAGTTCAAAATATTCCCGAAGCGTCGGTATCCGCTGCGGCTCGCACTCCCCGGCAAACCGAAACGACACATCAAACTTCCTTAGCTCCTCCAGAGTGTAATCGCGGACAAATCCCTTCCCGTTCACACAGGTACGATCAATTCGTTCATCATGGATAATGACCACCTCGCCATCCTTTGTCAAATGAACATCATGTTCGATTCCGTCACAGCCTTCCGTCTCCAAGGCTTTGCGAAACGCCAGCAGCGTATTCTCCGGATACTTGCCACTGTAGCCCCTGTGAGCAAAATTCTTTACCATAATCCTCTCCATTCCGCCGCCATTCCCGGCAGCATAGTGCTTGTGGCAGAAATCTCCGCCACAACAACAGGTTACCTTTTGTAACAGTTCAGCTGTCCGCCCTGTTACAATCCTACCATATCCTTCCCCTGAGACAAAAAAAGAAACCTCAGACTCTGGCATACTTCTATTCCCGTAGCCCCTGCTGTCTGACGCTTCTCTCACTCTCTGCATCAAAGAATTGATATTTAACTATGTCCTTATACTAACACATCTTCACCAAATAATCAAGTATTTTTGCAAATTTTTTCAACTATATTACTACTTTTCGGCCTATTCCTTTTATTTTTCTGATTGTTAAAATTTTTACAAATATTTCATTTCTTTTTTACTGATAATTTGTCTTTTGTCATACAATTCAACAGAAAAATCGTCAAAAAGAAGCTAATCCGAACCCATTTCCCCTTGGATTCCGATCAGCTTCTCTATTTGTCTATATTTTCCATTCCCAAAATTTGTTATATATATATCAAACACTGCCTTATTTTATGACTTTTATTGTCAAAATTTATTTCTTCCGCTCATTGATCTTGCGAATTTCCTCCGGATCGAATTTATAACAATGGTCGTTGGTCAAAAGCCCATTCGTCTCCTGCTCCACATCTGTCAGCTGCGTATAACAGAACCCGCTCAACAATTCCGAATCATAAATAGCGCCCACAATGCGGCCATACTCATCCAGAAAATCCTCTTCTGAAGCGGAGGTATATCCCCACTCCCTGTCCTCCTGTTGAATCGCTTCCTCCGCAGATGCCCCAGATGCTTTCTCGTTTTTGACTGTAATGCCCCCGCACTCCGTCAGCACCACCGGCTGTCCCTTGTATTCGCTCCCCTTGGCGAACAGGATTTTTTCCATTATCAGGTGCAGGCTATCGATCCGTTTAAGTGCATCTTTAAAAATACTATGCTGCGCATAATCTTCCTTTTCTCCGTGCTTATAGCTATGGAAAGCACAAATATCGGTCTCCGTCATCTCCCACCCGTCATTGGAAATCACCAGCCTGGTCTCGTCCAACCCTTTTGCCAGATAATAGAGAGCGCGGGAAAAATCCTGCTGTTGCCGGTTGATGTAGATTCTTGGCACTCCCCAGCTTTCATTAAGCATTCCCCATACAATGATGCTGGGATGGTTGTAATCCCGGTGGATGACCTCCATCCACTCCCTGATAAATGCTTCCGCGGCCTGCGGCGTATAAGACCAGAAGCTTGCCATGGCTTCCCATACCAAAAACCCCATCTTATCCGCCCAATATAAAAACCGCGGATCCTCTACCTTTTCATGCTTCCGGCAACCGTTGAACCCCATTGCCTTTGACTTGCGGATATCCTCCTGATAATCCTGGTCACTGGGAGCCGTTACCAGCCCTTCCTTCCAGTATCCCTGATCTAAAAGCAGTTTCTGATAATAAGGCTGATTATTCAGATACAGTTTTCCGTTCTCCACATGGATCTTGCGCATTCCAAAATAAGACTCCACAAAATCAACCGGCGCTCCCGTAATTCCGTCATCCACCTGCACCAGCACATCATACAGGATCGGATTTTCCGGGCTCCAGTAATTTCCGGTAAAATGGAACGCGCCTTCCATCGCCTTTTTTCGAAAAATATCCACCGTCCAACTGTTCCTTGCTGTGTTACATAGCATATTGCCATGGAAAATCTCATTCTCCCCCAACCGTACTTTCACATGTACCCGGCAGGGCAGGACAGAACTCTCCGAAAGCTGATAATCCATTTTCACGGTTCCTTCATCAATATCCGGAATAAAATGAATCCAGCTAAGACTGGTTCTCGCCACCGGCTCCAGCCATACGGTCTGCCAAATTCCGGTACTCGGTGTATACCAGATAAACTTCGGCTCCTCCTCCCAGAACTGTTTCCCCCTGGGAATACTCTCATCCTGTAGCGGGTCTACCACTTCCACCCGGATGCTTTCCTCCTCCCAGTTTAAATACCGGGTAATATCAAACTGAAAGGATGTCTGCCCACCCGTATGGTGCCCCACACACCGATTGTTGATAAATACACTGCACCGGTAATCCACCGCGCCAAAATGGAGTAGTACCTGCCGATCCTTCCATGCTCCCGGAACCTTGAATTTCCGTTCATATGTCACGCGATCCTCTTTGATTCTTTTTCCGATCCCGCTCAGCTTGCTCTGGCACACAAAGGGTACTTCTATCTCCGTCCTTTCATCGCCATAGTCAAATGCCCAGCGGCCATTTAAGTTCATCCACTCCTCCCGGACGAACTCCGGACGCGGATATTCTTCTCTCATATTCGTCCTCCTATTTTATGCCAGATTGTGTAAAGCCTCTCACGATATACTTGTTGGCAAACATAAAAATCAGCATAACTGGAAGCACCGACACCACCGTCGATGCCATCATCAACCCTGGATTCGTATAGTTCTCCCCCAATACCAGGGCAGCGATTCCCAGAGTGATGGTTCGGTTCTCATTCCTGCTGATGACCAGTGACGGCCACAGATAGCTGTTATACAGTCCCAGGAATGTGATAAATGCCTGAGTGACAATCACCGGCTTGACCGATGGCACCACAATATGCCACAATACCTGGAATACGTTAGCGCCCTCCACAAAGCCCGCCTCCTCCAATTCCTTCGGAAATGCCAGCAGGAAATTGTAAATCAGATAGATACACATCACACCCGATCCGGACGGCAGGATGAGCGGCCAGAAGGTATTTAATCCGCCTACCTGTTTAAAAATATAAAATAGTGGGAAGAACGTCACAATCTCCGGGATCGCCATCGCCCAGATTAATGCCACCAGGATAAATCTCTTCCCCGGTACTGGAAGCCTCGCCAGCGCATAAGCTGCCAGCACACTGGTGACAATGCGCAATGCTGTACCGGCACAAGTCACAACCGCCGTATTGGCCAGCCAGCGCATCACCGGTGACGTGGATGTGTTCATAAACAGTTCCCGGTAGTTCTCCATTGTCCAGTTCTTTGGCAACAATGTTGTGGATGTCACAGACTCTGCAATCCCCTTGAAGCTGGTAAACACCATGAACAGCAGCGGCAGGAGGAATATATACGCAACAATACAGGCAATAATAACCAAAAATATTTTACTTACTTGCTTTGTTCTCATAGTCCCCCTCCTTCTATCTGAGTTCTTCTTTTTCTTTGGTCAGATAATATTGCCCTACCGAACATAACACAATGACAATTCCCATCAAAATGGTCATCGCACTGCCCACTCCCAAATCATTGCGATCCATAATGGTAGACGTAATCATCATGATCATCGGCTTTGTCGTCTCTCCTGGTCCCCCTTGCGTCATCAGCCTTGTCTGGCCGTATACATTAAAGGAAGCAATAATCGTAGTCATCAATACAAACCAGAACACATTTTTGATGCCCGGAAAAATGATATATTTCAATTGCGTCCAGAAATTAGCACCATCGATGGCCGAAGCCTCATATAACTGAGTGTCAATTTCATTGAGTGCATTGACAAACAGCATCATATTATATCCGATGGTCCACCAAATCGTCGCCACTGTCAGCGATACCCATACAAAGGGCTGCTGTTCCATCCATGGCACTGCCTTGTCAATGATTCCCAGATTCAGCATCAGGTTATTTAAATAACCGCCGTTCCCCTTCATCAGCCATACAAAAACGGCGGCCACAGCAGTGACCGAAACTGCATAAGAAGCAAAATAGATCGTCCGGAAAACTCCCTTTACCCGCTCCGGCAGCCGATCCAGAAGCAGCGCCAGCGCAAGGCTCCCCAACACCAGAAACGGTGTCGTCAGGATTACGAAAATCACGGTGTTCTTCATGCCAAGCCAGAACGACTTGTTATACATGGAAGAAGAAAACAATACTTTAATATAATTCTCAAGGCCCACAAACCCCTGGTTCCCCTTTACCAGGCTGTATTTGCTTACGCTCATCACAATCCCATAGACAAAGGGTATCAGCCAGAACATCATAAAAAACAGGATAAAAGGCAGTACAAACAAAACGGCTGTCGTTGTCTTCTTTTTCATCTTCTACCTACCCTTTCCGGCTGCCTCGCAGCCTGCTTCGGCATGTCCGAAAACCTGCCGTCCCGGACATGCCCCGGCTTCTCTCCGAATCCGGCGGCTGCGATTCCTACTGCTCCGACAGCTCCGTTGCAATCTCCGTCGCATTTTTCAGCTCTTCCATCAACTGCTCCCTGGTCAAATCCGGAGTCTGTAACACCAGTGACCATACGTTGGCATTGACATACTTCACCTGCTCACGGATATTATAAATTGCCGGCAGAATCATCGCATCATCAAAAACCCCATAGTTTACATTCGCCACCGGATACTTCTCCGGATCTGCTTTCACCTGTTCCATAGTAGCCAGATGGATAGGCGCCTGCCCGGCATCTGCCCAATTTAACATTACGTCCGGCTGATAAGCATACTGCATGAATGCAGCAATCCCCTCCAGCTTTGCCTCATCCGTCACATCGGCCGATACTGCAAAAGTATGTCCGCCGGCCGGCACACAGGGCGTATCGCCATAGATCTGCGGCAGTGTCCCGATTCCCAGGTTATCTCCCAAAATCTCCTTGGCCGTCACATATTTCCAAGGACCGGTCAGGCTCATTGCTACCTTAACATTGGCATTGTCAGTGGACTCATTAACAAAAGTATTATAATGATCCTGATCTCCCAGTCCGGCAGCACTCAAATGATCCACATAGATCAGGTCATGTACCTTCATGAAGGCATCGCAGACTTCTTCGGTGTCCATCTTGATATGCTCTCCTTCAACCCAGTTACATCCCGACTGTCCCAAAGCCGTCATCCAAGCCCACTGATGATCGCCCGTCAGCGGCAAACCGATCGGATACACCTGAGAGTTCTCCGAATCCAGCTTATCCCGCAGCGCAATCAAATCCGCATAATTGGCCGGCGGTGTCTCCACCAGCTCCTTATTATAGAAGAAAGTCTCTGCATACAGGTCTAAAGGAAATGCAAAAACACCATCATCATACTTGGCATAAGTCTGAGTAATCGGGTGAAAATCATTCTCAAAAGAAATCCCTGCCTTCTCATAGATGTCAGATACTTCCCTCAGAAGTCCCAGCGCATGATAGGTGGAAATCCAGTCGGCATGGATAATCAGCATGTCAAAATTATCTGCCTTAAACTTGGTATAATGATCGGAATCCTGCAGCTGTTCAATAAAATACTGATCCTGAGATTCATTAAAGCCATCCACAATCTTACTCATGAAGGGACCGTCCCCTCCGGTAAAGCCATTGATAAAAGTGATCTTTGTCTTTCCCTCCGCGCCGGCTGACGCCGCACTGCTTCCCGCTTCCGTTTGCGCTCCCCCTGCTGCCGGTGCTGCTGCTGTGTTCGCGCTCTGAGAACCTCCGCCCCCGCCACACGCTGTCAATGACAGTACCATCACGCCTGCCAGTAACAATGCTACGCATTTTTTCATCTTCTCTCTCCTTTTCCTTGCATTCGTTCCCCTACCATCCACTACGTTTTTTTTGAAACAAATAACTTTTTAAGGAACCTGCAAATTTGAATTGTTAAATTGTTTCTTTGTTTCTGTAGCTTTACATTAACATATTTTTGCCATTTCGTCAATATATTTTATTGTATTTTGTCATAAATTGTTGATTTTTTATATTTAAATATCATTTTCTCTTCTTTCTTATTATTTTTACTTTATTTTTTATGTAATTAATATCCGCTTTTTATTCTAAAAAAACTAAAATATTGTAAAGAACAAAAAACACTTGCCTTTTTGCCCGATTCAGGATAAACTCACCTTGATTTTATTTGTTAAAAAGCAGCCCATAAAAACACAATCACATGCGTCAAGGCGCATCGCAAAAAGAAAAGGGGAATGATAATGCGAAAAATCAACATCTCTGCCATTGTGGGAAGCAAGGTTCCGGTAGAAGAACAGATTCCTTTGATAAAAGAAGTGGGATTTCATGGCTTTTTTGCCACTTACACCGGCTGCGAGCCTCTCGGGAGCTGGGCCCGGCTTGTGCGAAAACATCAGTTGGATTTCGAGACCATCCATGGTCCTTATCAATATGCCAACCGGATATGGGAATCCGGAAAGGCCGGCAATGAATACTCAGAATTTCTAAAAAGCTCCATAGATGCCTGCCACGCCGTTGCCGTAGACAAATTTATCCTCCATGTCACAGTAGGCAACCACGCCCCCGATATCTCACCGGAAGGCCTGGAACGCTTTCGTTCCCTCTGCGATTATGCAAAAAAACAAAATGTCCATGTCTGTTTTGAAAACATTGAACCCCTGCCGCATCTGAAAGCGGTAATGGACTATATTCCCGATCCCTATCACGGCTTCTGTTGGGATATTGGCCACAACCTGTGCTACACCCCAGATATCGATATGATGGAGCGCTACAGCAACCGCCTGATGTGCCTCCATATTCATGACAACCGCGGCGTCACCCAGCCCGGCAATATTGACTATCGAGATGATATCCATCTGCTTCCCTTCGACGGAGTCCTCGACTGGAAATGGTTTGCCGCCCAGCTGAACCGTTATCATTATCAGGGACCCGTGACACTGGAAGTCAGCGACCAGAACAAACCAGAATACCAAGCCATGTCTGTGAAAGAATATCTTGAGGCGGCATACGCCTGCGGGGAAAGGATTCGGGAGATGCTTTTATAGATGGATGATGCTAAAAATATGTCAGGGGGTACGCCAATGAGGGAGCGGGGCCTGACGATGGGAGGGAAATGAGGTTGCCGGCTTGCTGGTCTTCGGGATTAAGAATTTCTAAAGCATCCGGCTTTTGCTAACAGCAAAACGAAAATGCATAAACTCGCTACGCTCAGACAGTATGCATTTTCGTTTTAACGCAAAATCCGAAAGCTTAAGAATTTCTAAATCCCTGCAAATGCAAACCGGCAACATTATTTCCCTCCCGTCGCCAGGCCTCCGCCTCCTCATTGGCTGACATTTGGCAAAATATCATATTGCACACAGCAACATTCTTCCAAATAAAAGCTTTTATATTCCAGCGTTGATGTATACCGTAGCATGGCAGGAGGGGACTCGTGACGGCCGGGCCGCCGGGAAGGTTATCGGAATTTTTTGCATTCGTAGGGATTTAGAAGCCCTTAAAGCTCTGGATTTTGCGATGAAACGAAAATGCACACTGTCT
This sequence comes from uncultured Lachnospiraceae bacterium, assembly GCA_910588125.1. GTDB lineage: Bacteria > Bacillota > Clostridia > Lachnospirales > Lachnospiraceae > Brotaphodocola. The sequence continues at coordinate 7,154 of CAJUPI010000022.1, read as the reverse complement.
GAGCGAAGCGAGTTTGGGCATTTTCGTTTCGCTTCTAGCAAAATTCCGAACTTTTAGGGCTTCTTAATCCCGAAGACCAGCAAAAAATTCCGATAACCTTCCCGGCGGCCCGGCCGTCACGAGTCCCCTCCTGCCATGTGGACCACACGGATCACACACCTTTACCGGTTCCTATTATAATTAATCAAGCACCCCGCTTTAACAATCTTTTTCTCATCCTCTGTCATATCGGCAATATACAACGTAATTTCCTTAATCGTCTCCCCCATCACATACGCCGGGATCTCCTTCATATCGCCGTCCAGCGCCGCTTTCACTCCCGGCACATATATATAGTCGCCGACCACAAAGCTATCCGGTTCTCCCGCCATCTGGAATGGCAGCATTCCCCAGTTCATCACATTCGAACGATAACGCTTAGTCGCATATTCCGTACAGATATTGGCGAGTCCGCCGATAACACGCTGACAGCTTGCCGCCTGCTCTCTGGCAGAGCCATCTCCCGGCCGTCTGGCGTAAACCATACTTCCGATCTCTGTCTCCGATGCCTGCACATATTCATTGCCCGGAATCGTATGGATTTTATCAAAAACCTCTTTTAACTCTGGCTCCATATCAATAGGACAAACTCCTGCCACTCTCGCTTTTTCCAGCTTATCCACAGTTTTGCTTCTGCCCACATACTCCGGATCCCTTCTCGACAGGGCAAACTCCGCCAATCCCAACGGATTTGAACGGTAAGACGAGGTTTCTCCGGACGGAATCAATTCATCGGTAGTCGTCACCGGGTCAAGAATCTTAGAGCAAACCTTTAGCAGGATATTCTCCGTCAGCGGGCTCATCTCCGGCCAGTCTTTGATATTCGGGCCATATACCAGCTCCGCCTTCTCATCACCCTTTTTATAACCTTGATAAATACGTGCCTTATACACGCTGCCATCAAAAGCATACTCCGGCACCTGATAATCATCGACAATATCGGTTGCCGGTGTCAGAATGCCTCCATTAGCCGCTGTCGCCGCGATGGAACGGGCATCCATCAATGCTACGGCCGACATCTGCCCCACTCCTGGCTTGGAGCCTTCCCGGTTGGGGAAATTCCGGGTGGTGTGACGAATCGAAAAACCGTTATTTGCCGGAGTGTCGCCGGCGCCGAAGCACGGCCCGCAGAAGGCGGTCTTTAACACAGCACCTGCTGCCATCAATTCGGCAATCGCTCCCTTTCTCACCAGATCTATGTATACCGGCTGAGAAGAGGGATAGACCGACAATGAGAATATATCCGCACCACAGCTCTTGCCCTTCAAAATATGGGCCGCCTCCATCACATTGGTATAATTGCCGCCCGCGCACCCGGCAATGATCCCTTGGGTCGCCCGCAATTTTCCATCCACAATCTTGTCTGTCATGGAAAAATCGAGATCCGGATTGCCGGTCACTTTAGTCGCCTCAACCTCGACGCTTCTGAGAATATCTCCCAGATTCTGATTCAGCTCCTCGATCTCGTAGGTATTACTGGGATGGAACGGCAGCGCGATCATCGGTTTTACCGTGCTCATATCTACATATACCGCACCGTCATAGTAGGCTATGTCCGCCGGTTTCAGCTCCCGATACTCCTCTCCTCTTCCATGCATGGACAAAAATTCTCTCGTATCTTCATCTGTCTTCCAAATCGAGGACAGGCAAGTGGTCTCTGTAGTCATCACATCGATACCATTGCGAAAATCCGTAGTCATGGAAGCTATCCCTGGTCCAACAAACTCCATCACCTTATTTTTTACATAGCCATTCTTAAAGACTGCCCCAATGATCGCCAATGCGATATCCTGCGGCCCTACTCCCGGCATCGGCTTGCCATCCAAATAGATCGCCACCACCCCTGGATAATTCACATCGTACGTATCACGCAGAAGCTGTTTGACCAACTCGCCGCCGCCCTCGCCGATCGCCATAGTGCCCAACGCCCCGTAGCGGGTATGGCTGTCTGAACCCAAAATCATCTTCCCACAGCCGGCCATCATCTCACGCATATACTGATGAATCACAGCGATATGTGGCGGTACAAAGATACCACCGTATTTTTTGCAGGCAGAAAGGCCAAACACATGATCATCCTCGTTGATCGTGCCCCCTACCGCGCACAGTGAATTGTGGCAGTTGGTCAATACATAGGGCAAAGGAAAGCTCTCCATGCCAGATGCCTTTGCTGTCTGGATGATCCCCACAAAAGTGATATCATGGCTGGTCATCGAGTCAAAACGGATCCTCAGCTTATCCATATCCCCGGAAGTATTATGCGCCTCCAGAATGGAATAGGCCATCGTCCCTTTCTTTGCCGCTTCCTTATCCGCTTCCTTCCCGGTCAGAGAAAGCACCCGCGCCGCCTCACGCTCCGGCACCAGCTCTGTTCCATTCACCAGATATGCACCGCCCTCATATAGTTTTACCATCTCGTTTTTCCTCCTCGAAGAAACTATTGTATTTTGTTACCTTTATTATGCACAAATTCCTTCGAATAGTCAAATACTATATCTGTTATAAATGCCATAGGTAAAACCAATATTCAAATTTTTCTTGCAGCAGCCATCTCCGTTTTTATTTCCCGCCCTACGCCTTCCGAATATAACCCTTATTTTCCTTTGGCGGTTCCTCTGTCACCTGAGTTGTCATCGCGCTATACGCAGCCTTCCCCTGCGAGATATCTACTGCCTGGGCAAATTCCATCCCTTCCTGAGCAAGCACCGCCCCGCCAAGTACCGCCATCCGGGCTTCCACCAGCCGGATCGTCTCCTGATCCGCTTTCGTCTTTTCCGAAAGCATTTGTTCCGAAGTACCCTGTTCCGCCTTCGTCTCATTGTTTTCTCCCGAGACTACCTCTTCCACCTTTCCGTTGTTCCACCGGCGCAAACGCTTCATCCGCCGTTCGGTGTTCACCTGCTTCTTAGCGGCACGCTCCAGCTTTTCCCGGCGTTCCCGATCCTGCTCATGCTTCCACGGCTTTGACAAAACAATCATTTTCGTTTCTGCTTCCGCCGCCTGCAATTGCGCCATGCGAATCATCTCAAACTCGGCATCCTTCTTTTCTCCGGCCGCTACCGCCATCGACATCCGGTTCATACGGATATTCTCCGCTTCGTCCCGCGTCTTAGCTGCTTTTAGCTGCTCCTCATAGGCGGCCCGCTCCCTCTCTAATGCGATAACCTTTCGATAAAGCTCCGGCGCATGTTCCTGCAGAAACGCCTTTTCCTCCCCTGTCAGCCTGGCCCCCGATCTCAGTTTGTTTTTGATCTTTTGCAGCTTTTTCTGTATCTGGGATTTGCTCAGACCTCCTCTGTTTCGCGTTACCGTCTGGACAAAAAGCTTACTTGTGCGGTTCATTCCGCCGCTAGATGGCAGCTGCTTCCCCTGCTGCCTGAGCATCTCAATCTTTTCCTGCCGCGGAGATTTGCTCTCTTGCCGGGGCCCTCCGATTCTTTCCAGTCCCATCCCGTCACCTCCTTTACTTCCGCGAGCAATGAGCCAAGCCTCGTGCCTTGCGAGGCGAAACTAGTCCTTTAAGGAACGAGCATTTGGCGAATGCTGCGAAGGTCAAATGCCCCGTTGCTTGCCGCGGGATATTTGACTTTTTCGTCTATTGGGGATTTAATTGATATTTCGACTGAAAGCAGAGGGATATTAAGAAAAACTGGCAGAAAATTATTCGCTTTTGACTGCCGCCACCTTCTCCCGCCATGCTAACAATGCCTTTAGCTGCCGCTCCGCATCTTGACGGCCCAGATCATAAGTCTTCTGCAGCTTTTTCGGGTTGTGCTCCATTCGTCCGATGGTCAGCACCCGGCTGGGTGAAAGGATAAAGATCTCACCGGCCTTCTCCAAACGCCGGAGATAACGGATAGTCTTGTTATATTCTTCATGGCGGCGTTCCAGCGCCCGTACCAGGCGTGGATAGCGGAAATAACGCAGGCGCACCAGACGGTTCATCTCCGCCTGTTTCACATAGCCGGCCTCGCGGGTCAGCACCACTACATTATGGCGAAACCCCATTTTCCGAAATGCCCGCACAGGGATACTGTCCGTGCAGCCGCCATCCAAGTATTTCTTCCCACCTATTCGCACGATTTTAGAGATGCATGGCAGCGAAGCAGATGCCCGCATGATGTCTACCTGCGTTTTCATATCGTTCAGCTTTAAGTACTCCGCCTTGCCTGTCTCAATGTTGCTGCATGTCGCATAAAATTCTGTAGGCGAACGTTTAAACGCCTCATAATCATAGGGATCCAGCAGATCCGGCAGATCGTGATAGCAAAATTTTTCTCCCACCATGTCTCCGGTCAACAGAAAATTGCGCAGGCTCATAAAACGCCAGTCCGTACAGTACCGTTTATAATAGCGGATACTCCGTCCCCGTTGGCCGGACACATAAGAGCATCCGTGTATCACGCCGGCGGACACTCCGATCACACCATCAAAGACAATCCCCTTTTCCAGAAAAACATCCAACACACCGGCAGTGTAGATTCCACGCATTCCGCCGCCCTCCAGCACCAGTCCGGTCTTCTCCACTTGTTTCATTTCCCTGCCTCCTGTCACGCAATCTGAGCGCCCGGGAACATGGCGTAACCCTTGCGCTCATCTTTTCATTACTTATTCTTTGAATTTCTTTTTATAGCATCGATTCTCCATGAACAATAGCATCCTATTTAAAACCGTCTCGGCGACAAAAACGCGCGCCCGGAAAACACCGCTACAGAACGGGGCCTCATGATAAACGAACCATCGATCCGCACTTCTTCCTCTTCTTCATAAACGTAACGCCCCTGCCAGTCGCCGTAGGTATTGACGCTCAGATACCAGGCCCCCCGCTTATGCAAATCCGGTAACGTGATCTCCACATTTTCCCAGTAGGTATTGATTGCGATGTAAATCAGATCATCCCGTCCCTCTTCCCTGTCATAACCGGCAAAACTGATACCAATTGTTTTTGCATTCTCAGGAATTTCAGCCCGTTCCGCACAGACATCATGAGACTGCATTGGTTCCATACCACAGATCGCATCCGGCAATTTCTTGCGGATTACCGGATGTTTCTTACGATAATGAATCATAAATTTAAAAAATTCAAACAGCTCCCTGTTTTTATCCAGTAATCTCCAATCCAACCAGGAAATCTCATTATCCTGGCAATAACTGTTATTATTGCCAAACTGAGTATTGCCAAACTCATCTCCAGCCAGAAACATCGGCGCTCCGCGGCTGCACATCAGCACCGCACAGGCATTGCGGATCATCCGGTAACGAAGCTTTAATACTTCAATATCATCCGTCTCCCCTTCCGCACCGCAATTCCAGCTGCGATTGTCATTAGCCCCGTCCGTGTTATTCCAGCCGTTTTTCTCATTGTGCTTATCATTGTAGGAGTAGAGATCATACAGGGTAAACCCGTCATGGCAACTAAAAAAATTCACGCAGGAATTGTATCCTGCATAGCGCCCGTTGTCATCTGAGGTATGGAAGCCGTAAAGATCCCCGGAACCGCATATACTCCAGGCCGCATTCCACGCTTCCCAACAATCGCCCTTTAAGTATCCCCGGAGCGCGTCCCGGTAACGGCCGTTCCACTCCGCCCAGCGCTTCTCGGCAGGAAAACAGCCCACCTGATACATCCCGCCCGCATCCCACGCCTCAGCAATCAACTTGACATTTCCCAAAATCGGATCATGGGCCAGGCTTTCCAATAGCGGCGGCTTATTCATGGGCGAACCATCCTCGTTCCTTCCCAGAATGCTCGCCAGATCAAACCGAAAACCATCCACCCGATAATTGATCGTCCAATAGCGTAAACATTCCAGTATCATCTGCCGTACAATCGGATGGTTGCAATTGAGCGTGTTGCCACAGCCGCTGAAATTATAATAATTCCCCTCCGGAGTCAACATATAATAAATCTTGTTATCAATCCCTTTAAAACAAAATGTGGGGCCCATCTCATTCCCCTCAGCTGTGTGGTTAAAAACCACATCCAGTATGATCTCGATTCCATTGTCATGCAGCTCCCGAATCAGTTCCTTGAGCTCCGTCCCTTCCCGGTTATGCTCAATCGTTGATGCATAATTGCTGTTGGGGGCAAAAAAGCCTACTGTATTATATCCCCAATAATCCAACAATAGCTGCCCGTCCACCTCCCGGGAATTCATCGTCTCATCAAATTCAAAGATCGGCATCAGCTCCACGGCATTGATTCCCAGTTCCTTCAGATAAGGAATCTTTTCCCGAATCCCGGCAAAGGTGCCTGGAAATTGTACCCCTGAGCTGGGGTGGTAGGTGAATCCCCGCACATGCATCTCGTAAATCACCAGATCACACAGCTGTCTTGAGGATTGCGGCATGTCTCCCCAGTCAAACACATCCTTCACTACCCGGGCATGATAATGCTTCACCATCTTCTCGCCCCAGATCTCCTGCCCGGTCACAGCCCGCGCGTAGGGATCTAAAAGAATCGCATCCCGGTTAAACAGCATTCCTTTTTCCGGCCGGTATTCCCCATCAATCCGGTAGGCATATTCAAAATCTTCAATCTTTAGTCCAAATACAATCATCGAATACACATCCCCGACCTTATATTCGTCGGGAAATGGAAGAATCGCATAAGGGTCTTCCTCTCCCTTGTGAAACAACAAGAGCTCGCAGGAATGGCCGTTCTGGGTGTGAACGGTAAAATTCACCCCCACCTCGGAAGCCACGGCGCCATTGCTGTCAAACAGGCCCGGCCTTACCTGATACCCCGCAATCTCACCCATCGGAACAATTGAAACAGGATAATCGAGTGTCAGCTTCTGGCTGTGCAAATTCATTAAGTTACCTCCTTCGTAGTAAATTATTTAAGCCAAAACAATCAGAATTGCCAGACGAAACCATTAAAAACTACCCTTAATAGACAAGCATATCCAAAGTCGAATCCTGTATTCGCCTTTCGGCTAAAAATGCGGAAAGATGGTATTGTCAGTGTATCATATCCCTGGTTGTTATTCAAGATAATTTGTTTCAGGATATTTGTTGTAAATTTGATGTTACAAAACTAATTAAGTTTTCCTAAAAAACGTGAATTGAAAAAGTAAAGTCAGTATGAAAGGCTTAGTTCTACATCTCTCTGG
>CAJUPI010000021.1 GCA_910588125.1 uncultured Lachnospiraceae bacterium | reverse complement strand
TTTTCGCAAAAATCAGTGATTTTAGGAATTCTTGATCCCGAAACCGGAAAAAGCATCCGACCATTTCCCGCTTCTTCCCGCTCCTTTTTCCATGGCGTACCTTTTGAATAAATTAACTTAATGACATTCGGCCGGATCCTCAAACCCGGAATTTTGCCCTTTGTAAGAATATTTAACACTTTGTATCCCCTTGTCCACTGGGGGTAACTTTTGAATATATATTCTATGTTACCGGCATTTCAAATGATCGTCAAGTACAATTATCACTAAATCACATACAAAAGCCACATGGCGATCCCCACGGACCGCCATGTGGCCAAAACATCCTGTAACCGTATATTCATAAACGTCATCCCCAATAACTGCTCACACCCCTGAGCAGGACGAACGATTAATTCACACCCAACAAATAACCTTCAATCCCTTCTACCGCAGCCAATTCATCGGTTCCATCTGCAGAAATGGTAAGTTCTTCGCCACTTCTCATACCAAGAGTCATCATGCCCATAATACTCTTTGCGTTGACACGGGCATTCTGGCTTTCCACATAGATTGCACTTTCATACTGACTGGCAATCTGCACCAACATCGCTACTGGTCTGGCTTCCAACCCTGATGAAAGTCCGATGGTGATCGTCTTTTTTAACATAATAATCCTCCTCATTTCTTCAGGCGCATCCTCACGCCTCGGTAGCTGGTCCGCCGCTTCGAAGCTTTTCCGCCAGGCTGCTCAGTTTGCGCAGCCGGTGATTTACACCGGACTTTCCCACAGGCGGGTCAAGGGCTTCTCCAAGCTCTTTTAATGTTGCTTCCGGTCTTGCCAGACGCAGCCTGGCAATCTCACTCAGATTCTCTGGCAAGACATCAAAACCAATCCTGTCCCTGATGAGAGTAATATCTTCCATCTGCCTGACTGCTGCAGATACGGTCTTGTGAATATTTGCCGTCTCGCAGTTAACCTGCCGGTTCACGCTTCCCCGCATTTCCTTAAGAATCCGTATGTTCTCCAGCTCCATCAGGGAGACGGTCGCCTCCATCACATTCAGGATATCTACAATCTGGCTGCCCTCTTTGATATAGGCCACGAAGTACTTTTTCCTCTGTACAATTCTGGCATCCAAACCAAAGGAATGGATCAGCCCTTGTAGCTGGACTGCCTTGGCCTCAGTAGCGCAGGCAATCTCAAAATGATAAAACTTTTCCGGATCACTGATGGATCCGGCGGCTAAAAATGCACCCCGGATAAATGCCCTGCGGCAGCAATTTTGCTGAATCACTACATTCTGCGCCAAAGACAGGTTCTCCTCGATCTCACCGTTTCGGTCAATCAGCTTCGCCGCCCGAAGCACCCGAAGCGCGTCGGTATGTCTGCGAATTCCCACTGTATAGACCCGGCTTCTGCGAACCCCCATGCCCTGGCGGATAGATATATCAGTATTTATATTAAATGCTTTTTGCAATAATGTAAAGTACTTTCTTGCAACGGCTGCATTTTCTGTATGGATTTTTATACAAAATCTGTCATACTCTGATATCTGAATCCGTCCGCAAAGACTGATAATAGCCGCAATTTCCGCAATCTGGCAGTGTCTGGCCATACTGAACTGCCGGGACAATTCCTCTTTCACTTTTGACGAAAATGACAATGCCTCACCCCTGCTCCTTCCGAATCCGATCCTTGTCAATATCCCGGTGCTCGATTTTAATTCCGAATTCCTCATGCCGGCTCAAATGCTGATAGAGCTGATTGGCAATCGTCACAGAACGATGCTTGCCACCAGTGCAGCCAATCCCTATCACCAACTGATTCTTTCCCTCCAGTACATAATTCGGAATCAAAAATTCCAGCATATCGCAGAGCTTTATCAGGAATTCATCCGCCATCCCCCCCTGCCGGACATATGCCTGGACCGCCGCCTCTTTTCCGGTATGCTGGCGCAGTTCTTCCACATAATAGGGATTGGGCAAAAAACGCACATCGAACACCAAATCCGCATCCGCCGGAATTCCATATTTAAATCCAAACGACAATACTGTGATAAACAGATTTCCATAGCTCTGTTCTTCGGCAATAATCCGCTCCAGCTCCTGACGCAATTCCCGGGTCAGCATTTGACTGGTATCCAGAATAATGTCGGCCTTTTTCTTTAAAAACTCCAGCCGCTCCCGTTCCTGGCGGATCCCGCTGTCCACTCGCCCCCTACCAGCCAATGGGTGTGAACGCCTGGTTTCTTTATACCGCTTAACCAAAGTCTCGTCACTGGCATCCAAAAATAAGATCTGACAGGGCATTTCATGCTGCTTCCAATCCTCCAGGACATTTAAAAGCAACGGCAACTCCTGACCACTGCGGATATCGATTCCCAACGCAATGCGCTCATAACCCGAAGGCTGCTGTACAGCCAGTTTAGCAAATGGCTCAAGCAGCGAAATCGGCAGATTATCCACACAATAAAATCCTTGATCCTCTAATATCTTAAGAGCTATTGTCTTACCTGCTCCTGACATCCCTGTCACGATCACCAGCTTCATGTATTCCTCTCCTCAGTACTCTTCCATCACATCATTTGCAATTTGGGCAGTTAAAAATCCCCCAGCAGCTTTACCTCCAGTTCCAGCTCCACCCCGGACTGTAGCTGTACCCTCTGCTGCACTTCCCTGCAAAGCAGCCGCACATCCGATGCTGTCGCCGATCCCCGGTTAATGATAAACCCACAATGCTTCTTTGACACCTGCGCCTCTCCTACCGAAAAACCGGCCAAACCCGCTTCCTCGATCAGCTTGCCGGCAAAATGCCCCTCAGGTCTTTTAAACGTACTGCCGGCACTTGGGTATTCCAATGGCTGTTTCTCTTTCCTCTTTGCTGCCAGTTCTTCCATCCGGTTGCTAATCTCTGTTGCCTTCCCTGGCTTCAGCCAGAATTCCGCACCTAATACCACCTGTCCTCTTGCCGGAATATTGCTGGTGCGATAACCCAGTTCCAGCTCGGCAGCCGGAATTATTTGTACTCCCTTTACCGGATCAAAAACTCTCACCAACCCCAATACATCAGCCAGCTCGGAGCCATAAGCTCCTGCATTCATCACCACTGCCCCGCCTACGGTTCCCGGTATACCAGAAGCAAATTCCATGCCCGTCAATGCTTCCCGCAGGGCAGCCTTTGCCACCACTGACAGCAATGCCCCGGCTCCGGCCCTGATTTTGCTGCCTTCTGTTATCTCTACTTCAGAAAAACTCTTTCCCAGGGCTACAATCACCCCCCGGTAGCCTCGATCTCCCACCAGCAGGTTACTGCCATTGCCCACAACATAGTAAGCCATCGATTGCCGCCGGCAAAGAGCTAACACTTCTGCCAGCTCGGATTCCTTCTCCACTTCCACGTAATAATCCGCCGGGCCACCCACCCGGAATGTCGTATGACGGCACATCGGCTCGTCTGTCAAAAGACGTCCTGATGTCAATATCTGACGCAGCATCTGCCCAAAATTACTCATTCATCCCTCACAATTTCTGATAGGTATCCCTATCCCTTTATATTCCCCCGAAAAATCTGATATCTGTCAGGATAATGCTTTTCCCAGATTGGCCTGCACGCGGTTGTAAAGCTCTCTGGCCGCATTATATCCCATCTTTTTCTGACGGTAGTTTACCGCCGCCGATTCTACGATAATCGCCAGATTCCTGCCGGGACGAATAGGGATATTGTGGCATACCACCTTATTTCCCAAAAATTCTGTATATTGATCCTCCATTCCCAGGCGATCATACTCTTTATCCCGGCTCCAGTCCTCCAGCTTGATCACCATATCAATTGACTGCGTTTCTTTCACGCTCTCCACTCCATATAACGCCTTCACGTCAATAATCCCGATACCGCGCAGCTCAATAAAATGCTTGGTGATATCCGGCGCGCTGCCGATCAGCGTATCCTCGCTGACCCGGCGGATTTCCACCACATCATCCGTCACCAGGCGATGCCCTCTTTTGATCAGCTCCAGAGCCGCTTCACTTTTTCCGATCCCGCTCTCACCCATGATCAACACGCCCTCGCCAAATACATCCACCAACACTCCATGGATACTGATACAGGGTGCCAGTTTCACGTTCAGCCACCGGGTCGCCTCAGCCATCAAAGCTGAGGTTGTCTTATCCGAAACCAGGCAGGGCACCTGATACCGGCGGCACAGATCCTGCATATCCTCGTCCGGAACCATGCTGCGGCTGTATACCAGACAGGGAATCTCGCTGGCCAAAAGCTTCTCATAATTTTCCACCTTACGCTCACGGGATAAAGTCTTAATATACTCCTGCTCCACAAATCCGATAATCTGCACCCGCTCCTTATCAAAATGATCAAAAAAACCAGCCAGCTGTAATGCCGGACGGTTTACATCCGGGTGAGACAACACCACTTTATCCGTATCAATCTCAGGAATAATATTCTTCAGATTCATCTTCTGAATCAACTCTGTAATCGTCACACCATACATGAATTCTCTGACTCCTTCCTGTAGCCTGAAAGCTGCTGCCGTATCTTCTGCCAGCACCCCTCTTTGTCACTCCACGTCTCGCCCCAGCTCAGACATCCGGGCCAGACGTATCTGATTCTAATGATTTTAACACTATACTAACACATCTGCCACAGATTGTCATTATGTTATTTCATTCCTTCTCTATGGCCTTCCGTCCCGTTCTCTTTTCGGAAAAACTGATACACGCTCTTTGCCGCTCCCTGGTTCATCCCCGGCACCTGTGCCAGTTCTTCCAGCTCAGCCTCCCGAATTGCCTCCAGCGATTTAAAGTGACGCATCAGCGCCTTCCTTCTGGTCTTTCCGATTCCCGGAATATCATCCAGCAGGGAATGTACCTGGTCCTTTCCCCGCAGGCTCCGGTGATATTCTATCGCAAACCGGTGGGCCTCATCCTGAATACGGGTAATTAACTGAAAGCCCTCCGAATGGCGATCAATCGGGATCTCCATATTTTGAAAATAGATCCCCCTGGTCCGGTGATTATCATCCTTCACCATCCCGCATACCGGGATCTCCAGCTCCAGCTCCTTAAGCACTTCCAGTGCAATATTCACCTGGCCTCTTCCGCCATCCATCATCAGCAGATCCGGAAAACGGGTGAAACTTCCCAGCTCCTCTCCCACTCCCTTCTCCTCCAGATGGCTTTTCTCTTCCAGGCCATGAGAAAAGCGTCTCTGCAACACCTCCCGCATGGAAGCATAATCGTTCGGGCCTGTCACGGTCCGAATCCTGAATTTCCGATAATCGTTGCGTTTGGGTTTTCCATCTTCATATACCACCATAGATCCCACCGACTCATAACCGGATATATTAGAAATATCAAACGCCTCCACCCGGCGTATCCGCCCGATTCCCAGCCAGCCGGCCACCTGGTTCATCGCGCCAATCGTCCGCAGTTCCTCGCGCTTGATTTTTTCTTTATCTTGAGAAAGTACCAGCGCCGCATTCTTCTGGGCCAGCTCTACCAGGCGCTCCTTTTCCCCCTTCTTGGGGACAATAATATGAACCTTCTGTCCCTTGCGGGCGCTGAGCCACCGGCAAATCACTTCTTTATCCTCCGGCTCTGCCTGCACCCACAGCTCCTTTGGCAAAAATGGCGTCCCCGCATAAAACTGCTTTACAAATCCAGATAAAATCTGTGCCGGATTCTCGGCCGTGGCAATTGCCATATGGAAATGTTCTCTTCCGATCAGCTTTCCTTCCCGCACAAAAAATACCTGTACTACTGCATCCTCCTCATCCCGGGCCAGCGCAATGATATCTCGATCCTGCATGCTGTTGCTGGTGATCTTCTGCTTCTGCGCCACCTTTTTTACACTGGCCAAAAGCTCCCGGTATTCGATGGCCTTTTCAAAATCCATCTCCGAGGATGCCTGCAGCATTTTCTCCTCCAGCAGCGAAAACACCTTCTCATAATGCCCGTTTAAAAATTCCAGCGCCTGGGAAATATTTTCTCCATAAGCCTCCCGGCTGATTCCTCCCTGGCAGGGAGCGTCGCACTGTCTGATATGATAATTAAGGCAGGGCCGGTCCTTTCCCACATCTCTGGGCAACACCTTATTGCAGGTGCGGATCTTATAAATCTTATGGATCAAATCAATCGTGTCTTTCACTGCTCCTGCACTGGTATACGGACCGAAATATTTATTCTTATCTTTCTTCATCGTCCTGGCAAACATAACCCGGGGAAAATCTTCTGTCACCGTCACCTTGATATAAGGATATGCCTTATCATCTTTCAGCATAGTATTATATCTCGGCCGGTGCTCCTTGATCAGGTTACATTCCAGTACCAGCGCCTCTAACTCCGAATCCGTGACAATATATTCAAACCTGGCGATGCGGGAAACCATCTGTTCAATCTTTGCTGTCTTATTGCGACTGCTCTGAAAATATTGGCGTACCCGGTTTTTTAAGCTGATGGCCTTTCCTACATATATGATTTCATCCCGCTTATCATGCATAATATAGACTCCGGGCTGAGCCGGAAGTTTTTTTAGCTCCTCCTCAATATGAAACACAACACTTCCCTCCGTCACCGCAGCCTCCCTCCCTCATAGCGCTGCTGCATAACCAAACGGCGGATCACATCATCCAGCTGCTCCTTCACATCTCCTTCTCCCGCCTTCATATCCAGCACCACATAAATCCTGTCCAAGTCTCCCTGCGTGACGCTCTCTTTCATCGCCCGCAGACATCCAATACGCTCTTTAAGGCTCTCCGCATCTAAAAATGCCAAAAACTCCCGGCTCACCCCGGCGCCGTCATCTTCCGATACGGTTGTCGGTTCTTCCTCTCCGTCCTTCCCCGGTTCTTCCCCCGGCGTTTTCTCAGGCTCCCTTCCCGTTCCTTCTCCCTGCTTTCTCTCAAACTTTCTTTCCGTTCCTTCTCCCGTTCTCCCGGAGCCCTTTTTTTCTCCTTCTCCCGCCTTCTCCCGCAGCTCCGCCACCCGCTCAAACCGATATCTCTGTCCTGCCTCCGATGCTTTCTCTCCTTCAACCTTACCCACAAACATGTCAAAAGGCATGCCATACACCCGAAAGTCCTCATACAGGGCCTGGTAAATCACCATCCTCTCCCCTGTCTCCGAGTGCTCCGCCACAGTCACAATCTGATACAATCCCCCTTTAAAATAACGGTAAATCTCTCCCGGATACATCCTGCTGTCCATCTGATTTTCACTCCTCTCTCCCTTTCAAGCAGCCAAATCTTCCAATATTCGTCCTCTCTAGTCATACCCTCCATGGACAAGGGGATATTATCAAAAGATATTTTGCATTAAAACGAAAATGCCCATTGTCTAAGCGAAGCGAGTTTGGGCATTTTCGTTTTTGTTTTTCGCAAAATTTTAAAATTTTACTCCCCCATATAGGCCTTCACCGTAGGCCCTGCCGACCCGGTAGGAACCGGAGGTCCTTCTTCCAATCCCATATATTGAGCGCCTGCTGACGGCTGCGCTGTCTCCGTTGGCGCCGCCCCCATCGTATCGGCGCCAAAAGTGCTCTCCGGCAAGGCTGCCCGGGACTGGGCAATCCAGTCCGCCTCCATCTTTGCATCCTCCGGCGAAAGTAGTCCGTCCCAGTCATACCGGCACGAAGCATCCCATAAAAGCCACTCGTCATAACCGGCATCATACGTTGCCTGAATCTGCTCCCGCACCTGTTCTGCCCCATAGGGAATATAGTGAACCAGCCAGGAGGCTGTAAAATCTTGTAGCCAGGGCCGTACCACTGCCATGTGTTCCTGCCCTTCTCTGGCAAAATAAAGCTCTTTTCGAGAAGCCTGCAATGCTGCCGTGATCGTCTCATATGGATGCATATCCGGATAATCAATCCCATAATACCCATCCCCATAATGAGACGGATAAATCATCGGGCTGATATAGTCCACATGCTTTGCCAGCTCTCCGTAGATCTGCCCCACTGCATTGGCATTCACATCACTGTTAATAATCGCTCCGAATACATCCGCTGACACAAACAGCCCCTGCTGCCTCAGCTTTCTGTAAGCATACTCCATAAACTCACAGATCACATCGGTCCGGGAACGTCCCCGGGTATCTGCGTCCTGAAACACAACATCTTCCATAGAACTTTCCGTACAGAACCGCACATAGTCAAACTGCACCTCCTGAAAGCCCAGCTTTTTTGCCTGAATCCCGATCTCCACCAGATAATCCCAGGCTTCTTCTTTATATGGATTTACCCACGCATTGCCATCCTTGTCTGTAAATACAGAACCATCCTCATATTGAACACACCATTCCGGACGCACCGACCCCAGCCAGGCATCCCGGAATGCCGGAATACGGGCAATAGCATAAATATCATGGTCTTTCAACTTCTGCATCAGACCTTCCATATTCTGAATATGAACCCTTGTCGAACCCAATTCCCGAATCAAGGGCGAATCCACCTCACATGCTACTCTTCCAAAATCATCCTTCAAATCAATCACCAGAGTATTAATCTCTGTCTTATCGATTTCTTCCAGCAGGGCATCTACCATACTGGGGGTTCCTGCCACATAGGCAGAGATATAAATTCCTTTGACCTTTACTGGTTTTCTCTCCGGCTCATTATCGATGATAATCCCGCCTGTCTGCAATTCCGGTTCTGTCTCGTCTTCTTTGCCGCTCTCACGATTTTCTCTCTCTGCCATCTGTCCGCGCCCTACCACCACAGGTGCCGGCGTGGTCGCTAAATGGTTCATCTCATCCAGCTTCCCACATCCGGTCAGCGTACCGGCCAGAATCAACAGACACAGGAAAAGCAGCATAATATTTCTCTTCATGATTTTTGTCCTCATGCCCGCCAGGTAACTGCCGGCCCTTTTGAATGCTGCCGTGCCTAGCGTCTCTTTCGCTCTCTTCCACTTCACTTCCATTTGCGTTATTTTCCAACTGCTTATGTGGACAGTATACCACATATTCCCAAAAATAGCAAAATTTTAACGATACACCTCCCACTTTGGCAGAAAAAACAAGGTTTTTTGTCTCTTTTTGTCATTTCCGGCAAAAAAGATATTTTATAAGTGCAAAAAATCCCTGTCTGTGTTACAATCATACCCATGGAAAGGGGCCTCTACTATTATGAAAACAGGATTTGATAATCAAAAATATTTAATTACCCAGTCAGAGCACATCCGCAATCGCATCAGCCAATTTGGAAATAAGCTTTATCTGGAGTTTGGCGGAAAGCTTTTTGATGATTACCATGCTTCCCGGGTTCTGCCGGGCTTCCAGCCGGATAGCAAACTGAAGATGCTGTTGCAGCTTGCAGATCAGGCCGAGATCGTAATCGCCATCAACGCCGCTGATATTGAAAAAAATAAGGTCCGTCATGATCTGGGCATCACCTATGATATGGATGTGCTGCGTCTGATCCAGGAATACCGCGACAAAGGGCTCTATGTGGGCAGTGTCGTTATCACTCGCTATGCCGGGCAATCCGCCGCCAGACTTTTTAAGGCCAAGCTGGAAAAACTCGGCATTCGGGTATACCGCCATTATCCGATTGATGGTTATCCCAATAATATCTCACATATTGTCAGCGATGACGGCTATGGAAAAAATGATTATATTAAGACCGAGCGCCCACTGGTCATCATCACCGCGCCCGGTCCTGGCAGCGGCAAGATGGCTGCCTGCCTGTCTCAGCTTTATCACGAAAATAAACGGGGCATCAAAGCCGGCTACGCCAAATTCGAGACTTTTCCCATCTGGAATATCCCGCTGAAGCACCCGGTAAATCTGGCTTACGAGGCCGCCACCGCTGATTTGAATGACGTCAATATGATCGATCCCTTTCATCTGGAAGCCTACGGTATTACTACAGTCAATTATAACCGGGATGTAGAGATCTATCCGGTCCTGTCCGCCATGTTTGAGGGTATCTTCGGCTATTGCCCTTATAAGTCGCCTACTGATATGGGGGTAAATATGGCCGGCAATTGCATTATTGACGATGAAGTCTGCCGGGATGCCTCCCGCCAGGAAATCCTTCGCCGCTATTATCAGGCCCTGAACCGCCTGACAAAGGATGAGGGAAGTAAAGAAGAGGTTTACAAGATCGAGCTGTTAATGAAACAGGCAAAAATTAATACCAATATGCGCTCTGTGGTTCCGGCCGCCAACGAACTTTCTGTGAAAAACGGTTCTCCGGCGGCAGCCTTGGAACTTCCCGACGGACGTATCGTCACGGGCAAAACCAGCGGGCTCCTCGGCGCCTCTGCCGCGGCCCTCTTAAATGCCGTCAAAGAGTTAGGCGGAATCGCTGACGAAATCCACTTGATCTCCCCCGCCTTTATCGAACCGATCCAGGGGCTGAAAACCCGTTATCTGGGGAGCCACAATCCGCGTCTTCATACCGATGAAGTGCTGATCGCGCTCTCTATGTGCGCCGCCACCGATGAAAATGCCCGTATTGCTTTAGAACAGTTGCCAAAACTACGCGGCTGCCAGGTACATACCTCAGTCATGCTGTCTTCTGTGGATATCAAAGTTTTTGCCAAATTGGGATTGGAACTGACTTCAGAACCGTTTTATGAAAATAAGAAAATCTATCATTAGATCGGTGTTTTTGCAGGTCCCAAGTTCAAAAACCCTCTTACAAGCAAGCTTGTATCGGATTTTTTGACCCTGGTATCATGACATTAAGTTTAGCTCTGAGAATACTCAGCCATGGAAAAAGCAACAGGCCATTTCCCGCCTCTTCCCGCTCCTTTTTCCATGGCGTACCTTCTGAGCAAATCAACTAACCCCCCATGCCGCTTTCCCGGCACCACTATGAATGAAAGGGGTTTACTATGAATCCTCCGGGGTAACATTAGTCTGATATCGGCGGATATTATCCGTTATAAGCCGCCTCCAGCCACTCCGGGTGCTTCTTAAAATATTCTGCAGCATATTGCTTGTCCAGCTCAATCCGTGCCTTCAATTCCTCCAGCCCGCCAAACTGCTGCTCCGGACGTTCAAAATCCAGCAACTGCACTTCGATATTTTTTCCATACAGATCTACTCCCGGCTCCAGAGCCAAAATAAAGGTTTCCACCCCCACCGGATTCTCTCCGTGAATGGTCGGCTTAGCACCTATATTGCTGACGCCACCATAATATCTGCCATCTATCAATACCCGGGAAGCATATACACCAAACCGCGGCAAATACTTCTCCGGCGGAGGCAGAAGATTGGCTGTCGGAAACCCCAGCACCGGCGCTCCGATATGGTTGCCATGAACCACTTCCCCATGGATTGCATAAGGTTCTCCCAAGAGCTGGTTCGCCTTAGCAATCTGGCCCATATCCAGCTGCTCCCGGATATAAGTACTGCTAATATCCCGGTGTTCGTCCTGCTCTTTTTCGATAATCACAGCCTGGTAACCATACTCCGGTGCCAGCTTTTGCAAAAGCGCCGCATTTCCGGCGCGATGATAGCCAAAACCGCAATCCGTACCAGCCACAATCGCCTTTGCCTGCATCTGTCCCAGCAGGATCCGTTTTACAAATTCTTCCGGCGGCATCCGGGCCACTTCCTGATCAAAGGGATACTCCACCAGATAATCGATCCCTGTTTTTTTCATATTGTTTCGCCGTTCCTGATTGGTGGTGATCAGCGCCTGCTTCTTTCCGGACACCACGCCTGCCGGGGCCATGTCAAAAGTAAAAATCGCTGTCCTCAGCCCATCCGTCTCCCGAAATCCCAGCATTGTACGCAGCAGCTTCTGATGTCCTTTATGACGGCCGTCAAATTTACCGATAGTGACCACCGTAGGCTCCCCGATCTGAAACTCTCTTGTTCCGGCAATTATCTGCATCTCTTAGCTGCCTCCCAGAAATATTTTCTGCGGTTGATACCGCCTTTTTCTATTATCGTACCGGTAAATTCCGATAAATTGTCCCTGGCTGTCATAGACACGAACATCCGAAATCAAGCCGTCTTGTGACAGCTTCTCTTGCCGGGTTCTTCCTTCCTCCGCCACTGTCATCCCGACATAAAAAGGATTCCCGTTATGCACCAGTTTATCCCCTTCGCCCCCGGCCTGCATCATCAATTTCGGAAGACTGGCAAATATATAATCTGCCGGCAGGATATACCGGGCCAGCGCTCCTTGCGCCTGCAACGTTTCAATCTCTTCCAGGCGCAGGCTGTCCGCCACAGTAAAGCAATCTACCCTGGTTCGTAGCAGGCTCTCCATACATCCGCCGCATCCCAGCTTTTTGCCGATATCATGGCAGAGTGTCCGGATATAGGTTCCCTTCGAACACACAATACGCATAGTCACCCGAGGCAGCGCCATCTTTAAAATCTCCAGCTCCAAAATCTCTACGGGCCGTGGCTGCCGCTCCACTTCCCTGCCGGCCCGGGCCAGCTCATAAAGCCTTTTTCCGTTTACCTTCAAGGCCGAATACATGGGAGGAAGCTGCAGGTACGGACCCAGAAAGCTCAGGATCGTCTCCGTTGCTGCTCTTTCCATCTGCTCTGATTTTTCCACCGCCTGCTCTGACAAAGTTTTTCCTGTGGTATCCTGAGTATCGGTCTCCCTCCCCAAAAGCATCACTGCCTGGTATTCTTTTGTCTTATCTGTCAGCAGGCCACACAGCTTTGTCCCCTTTCCCAGGCAGACCGGCAGAACGCCTTCCGCCTCCGGATCCAGGGTTCCTGTATGGCCGATTTTTTTCATCCGCAAAATACCTCTCATTTTCGCCACCACGTCATGAGAGGTATATCCTTTTTCTTTATAGACATTGATGATTCCGTCCATCTATGCTCCTTTAATACCCGTCTGTCCCCTCATCCGTATCGTCATCTGCCGGCAACTGTTCCGCAATATGTACGGACAAGTTATTAATCACATCATGGACACTCCCGTTCATGGTGCAGCCTGCCGCCCGGATATGTCCGCCACCGCCAAAATAAGCGGCAACTTTGCTGACATCCACCAGATTGTTCGATCGCATACTGACTTTGTACACATGGTTTTCCGTTTCATGCAGGAAAATTGCGCACTCTACTCCGTCAGTCACCCGCAGCTGGTCAACGATTCCATCCAAATCTGAATGATCCGCGCCATAAAACTCCAGATCTTTCTGACGTACCGCCGCAAAAATGCAGCGTCCATCCATAAAAGAAATGCTCTCTAAAAGCGCCCGTCCCAAAATCTGGTTTTGGACATAGCTCTTCCGAAAATAAGTGTCATCAATTATTTTTCCGAAATCAATTCCTTTTGCCATCAGCTTTCCGGCAATTTCCATCGTGCAGGCCGAGGTATTGCTGTTTTTAAATACATTGGTGTCATGAATAATCCCCGTATACAGGCACTCCGCTACCGGTATGCTGATTTTCTCCTCATCCAGAAACCGATACAGCACCTCACAGGTGGAGCTGGCATCTGCCAGGATCACGTTCTCCTTTGCATAACCGCGATTGGTGACATGATGATCCAAACAGATGCTTTGCCTTGCCTGATCGAAATACTTTGTAAAATCTCCCAGACGTGTTTTATCTCCGCTGTCCAAACAGATACACAGATCATAACGGATATCCATCTGCGTATCCTGGCTGATCCTGTCAAAACCCTTCAAATAACGAAATTTGTCCGCCGGCTTCTCCAGATATACCTGTACGGTTTTTTCCGGATATTGCTCCAGCAGGTAGTTGCAGACGGCCAGGCAGGAACCGATACAGTCCCCGTCCGGACGCACATGCCCTAAAATTGCAATATGCTCCGCATTCTGTGCCATTTCCATCAATCTGCTCATGCAATCACCTCCTAAACCTTTATGCGCCTCATACGGCGCATCTGGCAACTCATTCCTCTTTCAAATCCTTCGTCACTTCATCAATCAATCTTGACATATGCACGCCATACTCAATGGATTGATCCAAAATAAAGCTGATCTCTGGCGTATTCCGCAAATTGATCCGGCGCGCCAGCTCACGGCGGATATATCCCACCGCACTCTTAAGGCCTGCAAGGGCATCCCCGGCAGCATCCTCGCTGCCCAGGACGCTGATATATGCCTTACAATATTTCAGATCCGGTGTTACCTCTGCCGATACCACACTGATCATCGCTCCTGTAACCCGCGGATCTTTGATCTCTGTGCGGATGATCTCGCTCAGCTCTCTTTGTACCTCTCCATTGATCCGTGTATTCTTAATGCTGTTTTTCCGCATAAAATATCCTTTCATCCATCTCTAGCGCGGAACCTCGACCATCATATAAGCCTCAATCACATCATCCTCCTGGATGTCATTGAATTTCTCAAATACCAGGCCGCACTCATAGCCCGTCGCCACTTCTTTAACTGCATCCTTAAACCGCTGCAAAGATGCCAGGGGACCTTCAAAAATCTGGTCCTTTCCCCGGGTAATCCGGCAGGAACAGCCTCTCTGGAATTTGCCATCCGTCACGTAGGAACCGGCAATCGTACCTACTCCAGAAGCCTTAAACAGCTGACGCACAATAGCATGGCCGATCACCTGCTCCTCAAAGACCGGATCCAGCATGCCCTTCATGGCGGCCTCTACATCCTCAATCGCCTGGTAAATCACCCGGTATAACCGCAAATCCACCTTTTCCCGCTCGGCAATCGACTTCGCTGTCACATCGGGCCTTACATTAAAACCGATGATAATCGCGTTTGACGCCGAAGCCAGGGTTACATCAGATTCGTTGATAGCGCCTACGCCGCCATGAATCACTTTGACCATCACTTCTTCGTTGGAAAGCTTCAGAAGGCTTTCCTTCACCGCCTCTACGGAACCCTGCACATCTGCCTTTACAATAATCGGCAGCTCCTTTACATTGCCGGCTTTAATCTGGCTAAACAGATCATCCAGGGACAGGCGGGACTTGGTATCCTCAAGCAGTTTGTTCTTGCCTTCTGCAATGAAAGTCTCGGCATAGTTCCTGGCCTCTTTCTCATTCTCTGTGGCCATCAATACATCCCCGGCTCCCGGCACATCATTCAATCCTAAAATCTCCACCGGCTGGGAGGGCCCTGCTTCCTTGACCCGGCGTCCCTTGTCATCCATCATTGCACGGACTTTCCCATAACAGGCGCCTGCCGTTACGCTGTCTCCCACATGCAAAGTTCCCTTCTGTACCAGGATCGTTGCCACCGGGCCTTTCCCCTTATCCAGCTCAGCCTCGATGACCAGCCCCCGTGCTTTCCGGTTGGGATTTGCTTTCAGCTCTTTTACCTCCGCAGCCAGAAGTATCATCTCCAGAAGCTCCGGAATCCCTTCCTTCGTGTGGGCTGACACCGGCACAAAAATCGTACTACCGCCCCAATCTTCCGGCACCAGCTCATATTCAGAAAGTTCCTGCTTCACCCGGTCAATATTGGCGCTCGGCTTATCAATCTTGTTGATCGCCACTATGATCTCTACCTCTGCCGCTTTCGCATGGTTAATCGCCTCCACAGTCTGAGGCATTACGCCGTCGTCCGCCGCCACCACCAGAATCGCGATATCCGTAGACTGGGCTCCACGCATACGCATGGCCGTAAACGCCTCATGTCCCGGGGTATCCAAAAACGTAATCTGCTGTTCATTGATTTCTACCGTATAAGCTCCGATATGCTGGGTAATACCTCCGGCCTCACGCGAAGTCACATTGGTGGAACGGATGGCATCCAGAAGAGACGTCTTACCATGATCCACATGGCCCATAACACAGACTACCGGAGATCTTGGCACCATATCTGCCTCATTCTCCTCATCCTCCTTCAAAAGCTCAGCAATCACATCAATCTTCTCTTCCTTCTCACAAAGGACCTCGTACTCCATAGCAATTTCTTCTGCTTTTTCGAAGTCAATCTCGGAGTTGACGGTCACCACCTGGCCTTGTAAAAACAGTTTTTTGATGATCACGGAAGGCTGCAGCTTCATCTTGTCTGCCAACTCTTTGATCGTCAGTACTTCCGGCAGGGTAATTACTTTTACCACTTCCTCCGCTGGCTTTTGGGCCACTTTCTGGGGCATGGAAAGATTATGCTTGGAAACCTTCCCCCCTTTATTTCTTGGCCCGTCTTCATTCACATTCTTTTTATCATAACGGTCATTCTTGTAATTATTGTTGTTTTTACGGTTGCTGGTAGGTTTTGCCTGGATCGGCGTATCAAAGCTCTTGGAGCCGGAATCCCGCTGTCCGGGACGTGCCGCTCCCTGACGGCCGCCAAATCCTCCCTGACCTCTTCCGCCGTCACGTCCCTGAGCACCTGGTCCGCGGCTTCCATCGCGGTTGCCACCAAAGCTGCCTCCGCGATTCCCATCGCGACCCGGGCCCCCCGGTCCACGATTTCCATCACGGCTGCCGGCATAACCGCCCCCGCGGCTCCCGTCGCGGTTCGGACTACCATAGCCTGGACCCCGGCTCCCATCGCGGCCTGGACCGCCCGGTCCGCGGTTCCCGTCACGGCCTCCGGCATAGCCGCCTCCGCGGCTCCCGTCACGGCCCGGGCCGCCTGCTCCGCGGCTTCCTTCACGATTCGCTCCAAAACCACCGCGATTCCCATCACGGCCACCCTCACGATTGCTGCCATAGCTGCCGCGGTTCCCATCGCGATTGCCGTTATAATTCCCGCGGCCGCCCTCACGGCTGCCGTTCTCACGATTGCCGCCCTGGGTTCTGGGTCCCTCGCGGAACGGCTGGTTCTGGGTCCTTGGCGTATTCTGGACTGGCTGGCCATCTCCCGGCTGCCCCTGGGTCCTGGATATCCCCGCCGCTCCCTGAGCCGGAGCTGTCTGCGCCTTTGCTGCAGCCGCCGGCAAGCCTGGGCTCTGGGACGTCTGCGGCTTTGCCATTGCCGGCTGGCTCTGGCTGGGAGACACCGGGGCCTTCGCCGCCTCTGCCGATCCCTGATTCTGAACCGTCTGTGTCCCGGCGGCTCCTGTACCCTGAGCCCCCTGAGGTTTTACAGTTCCCGTCGCCAAAGCCCCTGCACCTTGCTGCGTCTGGCGCGGCGCTCCATTTTGGCTCTGGCTTCCCGGCGGCTTTACTGTCACGGCCAATCCCTGGCTTTGGGTTCTTCCTGCGCTACCGGCCGTACCCTGGCCCTGAGAAGCCTGGGGCTTTGCCGTGGTTGTGGTACTCTGAGCCTTACCTGGCGCTGTATTCCGGCCCGGCTGCTGCGCCTTGGGACGAGCCGGCCTCTGCTGCGAATTTTGAGGGCGGTACACGGCTGCTATCTTCTTTTTGGGCGCTCCTGCCTGAGTTCCGGCCGCCGCCGGCTTTGCCAAAGATTCCGCACCCAAAACGGGTTGTTTGTTCTCCGTACCGGCTTTGACGCCTGCCGGCGCCTTTGGCTCCACAGTTCCTGGCTTTACTGCACGTTTCACCATTTGGATCTGCTCTTCGTTGATGTTGGAAGAATGTGATTTCACATCCTGATTCTGCTTTTGCAATATTTCCAAAACCTCCTTGCTGGTTTTTCCTAATTCCTTTGCAAGCTCATTTACTCTCATACCCACTACCTCCGATTGTATTCATTAGTTTTACGATTGCCTTGGCAAAGCCCTCGTCCACAATGGCTAAGGATGCCCGCATCTCTTTGCCCATTGCGTGTCCCAGCTCGCCCTTTCCGCCGAAATAACAGATAGGAACTTTATAATAAGTACACATATTCATAAACATTTTCCTGGTATTATCAGATGCTTCCTCCGACACCACCACCAGATGCGCTTTTCCTGTCTTTACTGC
The DNA here is from genome assembly GCA_910588125.1 of uncultured Lachnospiraceae bacterium. GTDB lineage: Bacteria > Bacillota > Clostridia > Lachnospirales > Lachnospiraceae > Brotaphodocola. The sequence goes on along the minus strand of CAJUPI010000021.1, from coordinate 27,242 downwards.
TTTCTCTGTTGAAAATTCTCCGCTGGCAGTTTTACCTGCCTTTGTGGCCAGCCCAATCAGGTTTATAACTTTCTGCCTGTTATCCAAGATGTTCCATCTCCTTTTCCAGAGTCTCATACACCTCTTTGGGAATCGCCATCTTAAAAGATCTCTCCAGCCCTTTTCCTTTGACTGCATTCCGGAAACATTCCACAGATGGACACAGATAAGCTCCGCGTCCGTTCTTTCTGCCCGTGGCGTCTAATGTGAATTCTCCTTCCGGAGTCTTCAAAATCCGAATCATCTCTTTCTTGCTTTTCATCTTACCACAGCCGATACACTGCCTCTGCGGAACCTTTTTTGTACTCACCAATCCCTCACTCCCTATCTGTTATACATCGTTATTCGCTGGCCTGCTCCTCGTAATCCTCCACGGGGTAGTCCTCATCCAAAGCTTCTTCTAAAGCTGATTCCTGCGTCTCCTCCAAAGATGTCAGATCAAAATCCGCCGGAAAATCATCATACACGCCCTCTTCCTGATCGTCGATCCCCATCTGTTCAAACAATCCGGTCTCTCTGGCCTGTGTCTCGCTCTTAATATCAATCTTATAACCGGTTAGCCGGGCAGCTAACCGGGCATTCTGCCCTTCCTTGCCGATTGCCAGGGACAGCTGATAATCCGGCACTATCACCTGCGCCTCCCGCGCCTCTTCATCTGCCACTACACAGATTACCTTGGCAGGACTTAACGCATTCTCAATCAGAAACGCCGCATTTTCATCCCAAGTGATGATATCAATTTTCTCGCCTCTCAATTCATTTACAATCGAATTGACACGGGCGCCGTTCATTCCCACGCAGGCTCCCACCGGATCCACATTGGGATCATTGGACCACACGGCAAGCTTTGTTCTTGACCCTGCTTCACGGGCGATCGCTTTGATCTCTACCGTACCGTCCCGGACTTCAGCCACCTCAGCCTCAAACAGGCGTTTCACCAGATCCGGATGGGTCCGGGAAACGGAAATCCTTGGTCCCTTGGGAGTATCTTTTACCTCCAGCACAAATACCTTAATACGTTCCGTCGGCTTAAACACCTCTCCCCTGACCTGCTCCGCCTCACTTAAGACTGCGTCCACACGTCCCAGATTGATGCTCACATTCCTTCCCAGATTTCGCTGTACAATGCCAGTCACCACATCCTTTTCCTTCTGATACCATTCATTGAATTGCATGCTCCGCTCTTCCTCACGGATCTTCTGCAAAATCACGTTCTTGGCGTTCTGCGTGGCAATCCGTCCGAATGATTTAGATTCGATGGGAATATGCACCACATCTCCCAGCTCATATTTGGGATCTTTCATTTTGGCTTCTGTCAGGCTCACCTGCAAAATGGGATCCTCTACTTCTTCGACTACTTCTTTATCTGCAAATACTGCAAAATCGCCCGTCTGAGGATTAATATTGACTCTTACGTTATCTGCCTTACCGAAATGATTTTTACAGGCGGTAATCAGAGAATTCTCAATCGCTTCCAGCAGAGTCGCCTTACTGATATTCTTTTCCTTCTCCAGCAGCTCCAGCGCCTCGATCAGTTCTTTGTTCATGATATTTTCCTCCTAATGATACTTTCCTTTTCTAAAAGTCGAATGCCAGCCGAATCAGCGCAATCTCCGAACGGGCAAATATTATTTCCCCATTTTCTTCTGTCTCGATTGTTACCGTCGCCTTGTCATATGCTTTTAAAATGCCTGTAAATTCTTTTTGTTTTTCCCGTGGCTTGTAAAGACGGAGTTCCACCTCTTCTCCCAGGCTTCTCTCAAAATCCTTATCCTTTTTCAGCGGTCTTCCCAATCCCGGCGAACTCACCTCCAGCGTATAACTGTCGTCAATAAAGTCCTCCTGATCCAGCCAGTCGCTCAAGGTCCGGCTGATCGCCTCGCAATCATCCACCGTAATACCGCCCTCTTTATCTATATAGGCCCGCAGATACCAGTTCCCCGCTTCTTTCACATACTCTACATCCACCAGTTCAAACTGGTGTTTCTCCAGAAGCGGCAACAAAAACCGCTCTGTCCGGGACTCATATTCTTCTCTTCTTGCCATCCTGTCACCTCTTCCTACCAGTCATAGCCGGCTCCCGCCCTCGCCATGAGCTGTCCCCATACCAAAAAGTAAGAGTGGACGTATGCCCACTCTACTATTTGTCATCTATCATGTTATCATATGCATTATAACACCGGGAAATGCCAATTGCAAGAGGTTTCTTCTAATTTTTCCGGCTTTTTCCTTTACAGTAATTACTGCTAGAGCCATTGGTTCTCCCCTCTCGCCTTCCATGTTTGTCAATTTTTTGTCATTTTAACTTTTGTCACTTTTATTGTCCGACAATTCTACCCATCACAATTTTCCCTCTTTTTTAACAAATTAGTAACATTATTTTTGTATGTTCTGTCAATTTAACACAATATTTCTTATCATTGTTAGAAAAAATGTCAATTGCTTTTTTACAAAATCTTTATTACAATAGTCTTTGGTTGTCAATATTTTAACAGGATTGTCAACTGATTGACAATCCTCAATCACTCAATATTAAGGAGGGTACTATGAGTAAAAAAACTGCAACAGTCAGCCAGGCTCCTGTCAACGACGATGTAGTAGTCGCCGAGAAATTCCAGCTTTCAGACATGCTGCACAAAGAAGACTGGCTGTCTATCTGGGGCGCATTTATCATCATCGCCATTGCATCTGTCGGAGTTATCAGCGGCGCCTTTGCCTTTAAAGCAGGCACATTTGGCAAATGGGGGGATGCCGATCACGGATCCGTTTTGAAATTTTTCAACGGCGGCGAAGCGTGTTTTTCCACCTGGGGCGGCATTTTGCTGACATTGATCGCGCTGATTGTTATCTTCGCCGTCTCCAACCAGCTTATGGGAAAAAACATTGCCAAATACGCTGTGGCTTTTCTGGGCCTGTTCGTCCTGACCTGTGTGGTACGCTTGATTTCTTCACAGGTTATCTTCAGCAAATATCTTGAATATGCCTTCTGGGCCCTGATTCTGGGTCTGGTTATCTCCAATCTTTTGAAAGTGCCGGATTGGCTGAAACCCGCCATTCAGACAGAATTCTACATAAAGACAGGATTAGTGCTTATGGGCGCTTCCGTGCTCTTCTCCAATATCCAGAAATTTGGGCTTTACGGATTAGGAATCGCCTGGGCAGTAACTCCTGTGGTTATTATTTTCATGTGGCTTTTAGGAACAAAATATTTAAAGATGGAAAACAAACGGATGGTCATGACCATCGCAGCCGCGACTTCCGTCTGCGGTACTTCCGCCGCAATTGCTACAGCTGCTGCCTGTAAAGCGAAAAAGACAGATCTGACCTTTGCGGTAGGTATCTCTCTGATCTTCACAGTTTTAATGATGGTCGGCATGCCGCTGTTCTGTAAAGTAGTCGCCCTGGATCCGATGGTTGGCGGAGCATGGATCGGCGGTACGGTTGACTCTACCGGCGCCGTTGTGCTGGCGGGCAATGCCTTGGGCGAACTGGCCGGACAGGTAGCTGCTCTGGTAAAAATGATTCAGAATATCCTGATCGGCTTTGTCGCCTTCGCTGTGGCTGTGTTCTTCACCACCAAGGTAGATAAGACAAAGAATCAGACTGTTGGCGCCTCTGAAATCTGGCACAGATTCCCCAAATTTATCCTGGGCTTTCTGGGAGCCTCCCTGTTCTTTTCCTTTGTCTTCCAAAACACCATCGGCGTAGAATCTACTGCCAAAATCCTGTCGGACATCAAGGAATTCCAAACCTGGTGTTTCGCTCTTGCCTTCACCTGCATTGGCCTGGAAACCAACTTTAAAGAAATGGCCGAGCAATTCCAGGGCGGCAAACCGTTTGTCCTCTATATTGTAGGCCAGGTATTCAATCTCGTTTTAACCTTTGTCGTCGCCTGGCTGTTGCTTTCCGGACGGATTTTCCCTATCCCGAACATCACCGTCTAAACCATATGGCGCCAGAGTAAGGCGTTGCAAAATTAGCCATCGGCCCCTTCTCTATTCTTTGAACAGAATCACTGGGCACAGGATATGAGAAGGGGCGGATAACTTCCTGCAAATAATCGTTCAGAAAGGACATGGTCATGAATAAAGGAAAATCATCATCCGGATCCTTGACTCCCTTGAAAATAATATGTACTGCCGGAGTCATTTTCTTCGTGGCTGCTATTTTTATTGCTGTCTACATGATGGCAAACAATATGGGGCAGGTCGCTGGCATCGACTTCGGACCGGGCCAATATTATTATACTGATATTCCCGGCTGGCAAAAATACTTCCTGCCTGACCATTACGAAAACCCGGTTCCCTTAGGAGTTCTCCTCTTTTTGTTTTTTTCCTGGGGATTTTTGATGTACCGGCTTTGGACGTACCTGGATCAAAAACTGAAGTAATATAGCCAAGCAGCTTACCCCGGTGAACAAAAACTATCGCAGTTGTTTCAGGATCCTGTTGACATCTTCATTTTTCCCAATCACCATCAGGTGTTCATCCTCCCGGATCACATAGTCTGCCGGTGGCATCAGCTTTGCCCGCTCTCCTTCTTTGGTGGCCAGGATGCTGATGTGGTACTTGTTCCGGATGGATAATTCAATAATGCTTTTACCCACCCATTCCGGCAATGGTGGGATCTCATAGATGGAAAATTCTTCTGTCAGCTCAATGTAATCAAACACATGGTTGGCGCTGTAACGGACCGCCAGCTTTTCGGCGATATCCCGATCCGGATAGATGACCTCGTCAGCGCCATTGCGCAGTAAAAACTTGGCGTGGATATCCCGGTTGGCTTTGCTCACGACGTATTTTCCTCCCAGCTCCTTCACCATGCTGGTGATTTCCAGGCTGCTCTGGAAATTCGTCCCGATACAGATAAAGCAGATATCAAAATTATCAATCCCCAGGCTTTTCAATACTGCCTCATTGGTACAGTCGCCGATCTTCGCGCTGACCACGTAATCCAGCATATCTTCCAGAGTTTCCTCGTTCTCATCCACAATCATTATCTGATTTCCCAGTTTTGCCAGGTTTGTACACAAATGGCGGCCAAACCGCCCCATACCGATAATTAAAATTGATTTCATAAGGAAATCCTCCTCTCAATCCATGTATAGTTATCCGATGGTGATCCTCCCCACCGGCTGTTGCACCCGCGCCACTTTTTTGCGCTGGGTAAAAGAGAGGGCAAACGACAAGCTGCCCACCCGGCCACAATACATCAAAAATACCACTGCAAACCGCGACGCCGCATTTAATCCGCGTGTAATACCTGTAGTCATCCCTGCTGTGCCGATCGCCGAAAATGTCTCAAACAGCACATCCATCACCGGGTATTTCTGGGTTGCCATGATGAAAAGTGATACGGTCAATGCCAGCGTCAAATTGATCATGAAAATAGCGCTGGCCTGTTTTAATACATCGTCCTCCAGCCTTCTTCCAAAGGCATTGACCCCATAAGTTCTGCGGATTGTTGACCACAGATGCAGATAAATCACGATCATTGTGGTAGTTTTCACCCCGCCGGCAGTGGAACCGGGGCTCCCGCCGATAAACATCAGAATTACCGTCAGCATCTTGCTGGCATCTGTCAGCATTCCTGTATCTACCGTATTAAAACCGGCCGTCCGGGCTGTCACAGAGGAAAACAGGGAAGTCAGAATCTTTCCGCTCAGATCCATCCCCACCAGAAGATTTCCCGATTCAAACCGGTAAAACAACCAGGCGCTGCCAAAAGTCAACACAAATGTGGTCAGCAGGACAATCTTGGTATGAAGCATGTACCGATGAAAATGCAGCCAGTGGCGGCTCAGATCATCCCAAACGATAAAACCGATCCCGCCGATCACAATCAATGACATAATCACCAGGTTGACCAGCCAGTCGTTATAATAGCCAACCAGAGAACTGTACGGTCCCTGCCAGCCCATCAGGTCAAACCCTGCATTGCAAAATGCGGAAATAGAATGAAAAAAGCTATAATAAATGCCTCTTCCCACCCCATACTGGGGAATAAAACGAATTGCCAAGAGAAGCGCTCCCGTCCCTTCCAATATAGCCGTCCCGATCACAATCTTTTTGGCCAGCCGCACAACCCCGCCGATCTGTAAGGTATTGACGCTTTCCTGCATTAGCCCCCGTTCTTTTAGTCCGATTCTCCGGCGCAGGACAATAGAAAGAAATACACCAATCGTCACGAACCCAAGCCCGCCAATCTGGATCATTGTCAAAATGACCAGCTGTCCAAATATTGACCAATGGCTCCAGGTGTCATATACCACCAGTCCGGTTACACATGAGGCGCTGGTAGCGGTAAACAGACAGTTTAAAAAACTGCTGGCCTCGCCAGTCCGGCTGGAGACAGGAAGCATCAGCAACACCGTACCTGTCAGTATGATTCCCAAAAAGCCATAGGCAATAAACTGCGTTTGCGTCAAATGATTGCGGGCGTAATATAGTTTCCTGAACAGATTATTTCCCAATACGGACATGGAACCTGCACCTCCTTTGTATCATCATAAATAAGGTATACATAGCCAGATTTACCAGGACAATGCTGGCGCCTGCCGGCGTAGACATCCGATAAGATACCACAATCCCCATGCAAAAACAGAGAACCGACAGTATACCCGAACAGAGAATCACACTGCGAAAGCTTTTAAAAAGCCGCATCGAAGTCAGCGCCGGAAATATCACCAGGCTGGAAATCAGCATCGCCCCCATCATCCGCATTCCCAGCACAATTGTTATCGCTGTCAGCACTGCAATCAGGCTGTTATAAAAGCCTACCCGGATCCCGGTTGCCCTGGCAAAATTCTCATCAAAGGTAATCGCAAATATTTTGTTATAGCAAAAAACAAAAAGGCTTAAAACAATCAAAGACAAAATAACGCTTAAATATACATCCTGGCGGCTCATGGCCAGAATGCTGCCAAACATATAGCTGCTGACATCTGTAGTCATTCCCGTAGTCAGCGAAGTCACCACAATTCCGATTGCCAGGGCCGAGGCAGATATCATGGCAATCGCCGCGTCGCTTTTTACTTTGCTGTTTTCCGTGAGACGCAAAAGGAAGAATGCGGCAAGCGTCACCACCGGAATAGATACCGCCAGAGGCTGCCATCCCACCGCCACGGCAATCGACAGCGCACCGAAGGACAGATGGGAAAGCCCGTCCCCAATCATAGAATACCGTTTCAGCACCAGGCTGACGCCTAAAAGCGCCGCGCAAAGCGACACCAGCACGCCCCCAAACAAAGCCCGCACCAAAAACGGATAGGACAGCATTTCCTGTATCATTTTCATTTCCGCTCCTCCTTATCCTTTCTTCCCTCGTCTTCCCGGCAAGCCTCAGCTTTCCAAAAAGGCTTTCCCGGCCGTACTCCGGGCATAATCTGCAGCCGGCCCAAAAAACAATGCCCGCTGCTGCATATGCAGTATCTTATTTGCCTGGCCAATAATACTGCGGATATCGTGAGACACCATCACAATCGTAATATGATCTCTCTCGTTCAGTTCCCGAATCAAACGGTAGAACTCCTGAATTGCCGAGGGATCCAGCCCGGTGATCGGTTCGTCTAAAATCAACATCTGTTCCGTGGCGCATAACGCACGCGCAATCAGTACTCGTTGCTGCTGTCCGCCGGAAAGCTCCCGATAACATTGTTTTCTCAACTCCGTAATTCCCAGGCGTTCCATGCTTTGCCTTGCCAGACGTCTTTCCTCCTGGGAATAAAAAGGACGGTTTCCCCGACGGCCAAGCGTCCCGGAAAGCACCACTTCAAAAACGGTAGCCGGAAAATCCCGCTGTGCCGCCGTCTGCTGTGGAAGATAACCGATCCCTCCGCGCCGCAGCTCTTCTGCCACTATCAGAGTACCGGCCGTCGGCGCCAGCAATCCTAAAAGCCCTTTGATCAATGTGCTTTTGCCAGAGCCATTGGCCCCCACAATGCACAGGTAATCACCGGGATCAATGGTGATACTCAAATCCACCACCGCGTCCTGATTTTCATATCCAAAATCCGCATGCTCACACACAATAAACGGTTTCATTCATCCAACCCTTTTCTCAGATTCTCAACATTCTGCTCCATCAGCTCTACATAGGTCACACCGGCTTCCATCTGCCGCCTGGTCACATTATGGCAGGAATGCAATAAAAGCGGCTGTGCCCCGGTCTCCTCACTGATAATCTCCGCCACCCGGGTACTGCTAAGCTCCAGATAATAAATTACCGGAATCCGCTCTTGCTTTACCTTATCGATCAGATAAGCAATCGTCCTGGCGCTGGGCTCTGTATCCGTGCTGCACCCGGAAAAGGCAGCCCGATAATCCAAATCATACTCCTCTGCCAAATAGCGAAACGGGAACTTGTCCCCCAACACAATCAGATTACGCCGGCGTTCGCCCATCACCTGCCGCAATTCGCGGTCAATCCGCTCCAATTCTATCCGATATGCACTGGCAGCTGCCTGATATTCTTTTGCATGGGGCGGATCCTCCTGCCCCAGCACCGCGCAAATAATCTCTGTCATCTTCATAGCATTTACTGGAGAAGTCCAGATATGCTCATCATATTCAATGTCAACATGGTATCCGTCATCATCGATCCCGGATATTTGAAAGCTTTCCTTTTCCTGCTCATGTCCTGTATGCTTCTGCTGATCGGAAAAACCTTCCTCACCTGCATGATCTCCATGAGCCTCGTTCTCCATACCCTCTACCAGCTCTTCCTCTACAATATCCACATAATCCATCAGGACTACCACCGTAATCTCTGACGCATCCACGGCCTCCAGTACCTGATCCAACCAGTGTTCCATGGCTCCGCCATTGCAAATCAGTACATCGGCCTCCTGAATCCTTCGCATATCAGCCGGAGTCGGCTCAAAGGAATGGCTGTCCATCCCCGCCGGTACTATCAGAGTCAAATCCACCCATTCACCGCCAATCTGCCGGACAAAATCATAATAGGGAAAGATTGTCGCGACTACATTCAGCCTGTGATCCGTCAGATCGTTTCGTTGCGCTCCTCCTTCCGGCCGGGCTCCGCTGCATCCGGCCAATACAAGGATCAAAAGCCAACTGGCCAGTCGCCACAGCCACCGGCGTTTCATCGGTATCTCGTTCATTGCCCTCCTGCTTTCTGCCAGTTTATTTTTCCTGCCTATTATATGCTACTCAAACCGCCTTTTCAAGTGTTTTTCGAAAGAGGGTGTTGCAAAATAAACCACCTGTCATTTCTCTTATCTTGTATCCGGCTGTTCATAAACATACTGTCTGATATTAGCGGGCTTTGTCCGTTAAGAGCAGACTTCGTGTACGTGAACCAGCTGAACACATGACAAAGAAATGACAGGCGGTTTATTTTGCAACATCCTCAAAAATGGCCATTTGCTTTTCACTTATAAAGAAATTTCTCTTCAGTGAACGCAAACCGCCATTTTTCTCTAATCTTCAAAAGACCGTCACTTCCCGCAGCGACGAACCCTGGATAATTTCCTGCAATGTCTGTTCCTTCGCCTCATCATACATGCGGAAAATCCGCTCTGCCTCCGGTTGGTTATGGTATACTTTCCAGTATCGCGCTGTCAGGCTGTTCTGCCCATGATTAGCAATAAATCCTTCCACATCCTCTACCGGATATTCCAGCAGCACCCCAAGCTCATGAGGAAAATCTCCGCCGGCCCCGGCATATTGCAAATATCTCCTGCGCAGCTGCTTAAGTACCGCTGTCACCTCATATTCTTCATACCCGCAATTTCTTAGAAACTGTTGCACCTTCCCCCTCTGCAAATGTTCTTCCAATCGCTCATAGCGGTACAAGAACAATACTTCTTTTTCTCCGTCCTGATACAGCGGCACGCATATGACCCGGCTTTGCTTTAACTTTTCCCTGATGCATCGCCAGGCTCCCGGTTTCCCTGTCATCAGATTTGAAATTTTTACATCTTTAAGTACAGGCGCACACTGCACCGCTACCTGAAAGCCTAACCTCCCCTCCGGGCCACAGCCCTGCAAAAATGAAAGCATAGTTTCCACAGACATGGCAAAGCCTCCTCCTTTTATTTCGATCCTTTCCTGGTTCTTAATATTCCCTCTGCCTTTTGTTCTATACAACAGTTTTTTACTCAAAATGTCAATCTTTGCCTCTATGTTAGCATCTGCTAACCGCACTGTCAAGCATCCCTCCTGTCCAAAATTTCTCAACTAAATATTTTATAATTTTACACAATTCTTAAATCCTTTTTCATTCTCTCTTACATTTTATTACGGTTTCATTACCTGTATTGATTTTCACACATTTTCCTGATATACCAATAACTGGAGGTGAACACAACATGGAAAAAACAAAATATAAAATCGGTGATGTGGCGAATTTGATGGGCCTCAGCCGGGACACACTCCGCCACTATGAAAAACGCGGTATTCTTACTTCTCAGAGAGAAGATAACGGCTACCGTTATTATACCGATCAGGATATCTCGCGCCTGATCTCCATCCTTTATCAAAGGAAAATGAATATTCGGCTGGGAGATATGAAAGCAATCTGGAATTCGGATAATACGATTGATGATCTGACTGAAATCATGGATACCCGGCTAAAGGAAGAAGAACAGAGTATTCGGATGCACCGGCAAAACATTGCCCGACTACAGCTGGCCAAAGCTGACTGTGAAGATATCCGGCGCAATATCGGCAAAATCACTCTGCTGGATTTTCCAGCTGCCTACATTATTGCCCCTCATCTCAATCTGCCCCAGGCTACCGAACAATGGTTCTACTATGCCGGTAAATATTCCGGCCTTGATATGATGTACACATTCAGCGAATTTACCTGGGCTTATGATGAAAACCAGGCACTGAAAACAGAACATAAAAATTCACAGCTGATTCTTTTTGAACATCTGAAAGAATATGTGGATTATCCCGTCTCTGTGGATACTCCCATGACTCCCCGCTCTTTGCTGTGCGTATCCACCTGTTGTGCCAGTGCATCTATCATCCCGTCCGAAGACGACCTGGTTCCGATGATTCGTTGGGCCGAGCAACAGGGATTTCTATTGTCGCGGCAATTTTATTCTACCTATACTACTCGCGGGCGGATCGATGGGCAGGACAGTTATTTTTTGCGGATTTATATTCCGGTCTTTTGAGCGGGAAATCTATTTGAGGGGCTGATTGAAGTGGAAAAAGGTACGCCATGGAACAAGGAGCGGGAAATGGTCGGCGGCTTTTTCCGGTTTCGGGATTAAGAATTCCTAAAATCTCTGATTTTTTCGAAAAGCGAAACGAAAATCCCCAAACTCGCTTCGCTCAGACAGAGTGGATTTTCGTTTCTTCGCAAAACTCAGGGATTTAAGGACTTCTAAATCCCTGCACAGTCAAAAGCCGCCGACCATTCCCCGCTGTTTCCCGCTCCTTGTTCCATGGCTGAGTATTCTCAGAGATAAACTTAATGACATTGCCTCCAAGACTAGTATTTTCTAAAGCCAGTTTTGATTAACTATTCCCAATAAGTTTTCTTGGCCTTTCGTTATAAAAATACTCTCTTTTCGGAAAAATATTTCTGCCACATAAAACTGAAAGTATATTGCATATTCCCGTATATAATTACTGAATTTGCATTCATTTAACAGTTGCACAGCTGGAAGTTGTCGCTCAAATACAGAATATCTGTCGCGTCAATTCTTTTCCTCTGTTCGTCTGCATTATTCTCTTGATGAAATTTTCAACATTCTTCTTGCTGTACCCATTTTCGGAGGCATTGGCAATATAGTCCGCCTCCAGCAGAATTTGATGATCGGTACCGCTGATTCTGGTAAATGTGTGATGATGACCAACAAGAAATACCACACGGTCAATCTGCTCAGTTGTCAAGCCGGTATCACGAAGAAACTCCTTTGCCATCGGCATTCCCTCCGCCTCCTGATGCTTTCCGTTCGTATTGCCATATTTTTCACGACACAATGGACAGGCAATATCATGGATAATGGCTGCAATTTCAAGAATATATTGCGTATTGGCATCCAAGGATTCCAATTCACCTATGGTCTTGGCGTATGTCCACACACGGATAAAATGATCGATATCATGAATATTACCCTCAGAAAACGCAATCATCTTTTCTATGATCTGTGAAATAGTCATTGTACACTACTCCCCTATAATTTCCAAATTTATAAATTCTTCTTAATCGGTGCACAATTCTGAAAAGGAACTAAAATAATGCCAGACCCCCTTCTCGTTTTGCCGGATAATCTGTCCTTTTTTCCTTAGATGATCCAGATGTGCCAGGCATTCTCCTACTGCAAACCATTTTTGTACCAAAGGAAATTCTTCCCAGGATCTTGCGCGGATCTTCCAGGTCATTTTCCCGGCGATTTCATAGGCCGTCATTCCTGGCCTTTCTTTTATGATATTTAGGGAATCCTCCAGCCTCTTTTGATGATGGCCCAGCAAATCCTCTACGCGTTTCTGATAATCTCCGGATTTGCGATGCCCCGGGAGCGCCAGCTTCACCGGCAAATCATAAAACCGTTGCAGGCTCTCCAGATAGTCGCCCAGAGAATCCCTGCTGTTTTCCCATCTTGTTATGTTGGGGCTGATATCAAACAGCACGTGATCGCCACTGAATAGTATTCCCTGTTTCTCGGCCCAAAGCATGACGTTTCCTGGCGTATGGCCGGGAACCAGCAACAGCTTCAGCTTATATTCTCCTGCCTCAATCACCGTTTGATCCTCCAGTCCGCAAAATCTAGCGTCCAAAGCCGGCAATGCCATCGTCACGGCCGGATTGCTCTGCAAGATCTGTTCTATCTCTTGCCGGGTAAAGCCTTCGGATATATAGGATTCTTTCCATGCCCTGTCTTTCCCCTTGCGCAAGGTTTCTTTGCGAAAGTCCAGGTCAATCCGGCTCATATATATTTTTCTTTCTGGCCCGGCAAATAAATCTGCCATCCCGGAGTGATCCGAATGTATATGTGTCACCAGAACATCTCTTCTTTCCGGAACGGATCCCAGCTCTTGCAAGCCTTCTGTCAATGCTTTTTGGCATTCTTCGCGCCGGAACCCGGTATCTATCAGCAAATCCTGTTCTTCTCCCCGGATAAAATAACTGTTCAGCTCTTTTAAAGGGTTCCCGGGAAGGACGACGCCGAGCCGGTAAATATTTTTTGCTACCTCCTCAATCATGCATACCGGCCTCCTTTCCTTTTTGTGCGGCTGTCATATAATCCATGCATTCTTAACTTCTACAAATTCCTCAACCGACTTTTCTCCGCAGCATATCTCTTTCCACTGTATAGTGGCAATGGAGTGCTCCTTTTTATTCTGATATTCTTCCTCGTACCGATATACTTGAAAAGCCAATGCCGCACCTTGCGCCCGGATCTCAATATTTCTTTTTATTTCCCAATCCGTCTGTTTTTCTGTCATATATCTTGTCTTCTGTTCTACGGCAATCAGTGCCTTATTGACCATGCAGAGGATCTCTTCCGGCAACCTTTTCTTGTTCTGATAAAAAATATTATGGACAATTACCAGAAATACTGCCAGGTCCGGCTCCTTTCCAGCGCGGATCACCTTGAGCAGTTCCAGAAATAAAAATGTCTGTTTTTCTTCGTTCTCTTTTGCGTATTCCAGCATATATTTTTGAATGGCAAATGCCGCGGGTACTGCCGTCTCGGTATCTGTCGCATATAGGGAATCAACAAGCCTTTCTAAAAGCCCTTCTCGTTCTTTGCCGGCTGAAAAAACGACTTCCGCTTCTCCTGTTTCAATCCCATATTCCCGCATGGATTTTAGTGTATCGCCTGTTCTGCTAATAGCCAGAGGCGACAATAAACCGGAATCCGTTTTCGAAAATGATGCCATGGTTCTTACCAATAACCGGTATGCCCGATATAAACATTTTTCTTCCCACTCAGGAAAATATCCGTCTCTGGCATCCATCTGCGCTTTGGCGTCCTCCCAAAAACCAGGCAATATTGTCATGAGCTGTTCCATCTCATCAGCCGTCCAAAATTCCTGAATATTTTCATTAAAAACACGAAGCTGATCCAGATACGGAATCTCAAACAGCTTATGGTTCTGGAGGCTGTCATGTAAATCCTGAATCTGTTTTTTAGCAAAAAAATAATTTTTAATCCGGTCTTTCACGTCGATATTCGAAGGGCAGGGCCATTGAAGATATACAAATACATAATAATTATCCGTATCCGGAAGCCCGGTTGTCTCTTCTGCCTGCTTCCATAACAATTCTCCGAACAGGCGTTGCTGATCGACAGACAATTTTCCCCATTGATATAATTTCCCCAATCGGGAAATCGCTGCGCTTCGCTCCGTATCAGAGCCTTCTGCCTTTTTGAATATATTAATGATATTTACGGGATCCACATAGTTTTTCTTATATAGTGGTTCTGCCAGCTTTTTGGAAGATATCACATCGAACGGGTCTACCTGTTTGTCGGAATCCAGGCGATGCCTGTCCTGCGCCGAGCAATCCAAAAGGGCATTGAGCGCGGATGCCTTACTGGTTTCACTTGCAGCCCCCATCACTCTTATGATAAATGGATCTAATGAGCGGACCTTTTGAATCGCATCTTTTTCGATCAGATTTATCATCAGATGAATCAGTTGATCCTGCTGGGGCAGGGTAGCCACAGCGCTCATACATTTCAATATTTCGACAGCGGCGTCTGCTATTGAAGTGCAGATATTGCCATCCCACCACGGATTATGATTTTTTATCAAATCGATATTGCGATCCAATGCATTGTAGACATAGCGAAACAACTCATCTTTCACCTCTCTGTCCCATAATGCCAGTCTTTTCCGTGTCAGACATCTTTCCACATCCTTTTTCTCTTCGCTTCGGAGCAATAGCTGCCAGGCCACCCGTGGGTGGGAATCCAATATGGCCTCCATCATGCTTTCCCTGTGTGAGCTTAGCAGACGGACGCGTCCCAGATGCAATGGTAAGCCGCTTTTCTCCAGCAGACGGTAGAAGGAATAAGCCTCCCGGCAATAATTGCCTGAGTCGATAATCTTCACCGTCTCTCTGTTCAACTCAAAGGAGGGCAGGTCATATCTCTTCTCCATCCACGTAAATACCGCATGATCGCATACCGCCTTCTCTTTCTCAAACGAATGGAAAGAAAACCATTTTTTCCGTTCTCTGTGGTAATTTAATATCTCGGCCCGTGTTGTCTCATCATAATCCCCTGTGGACTGCAGAAGAAAGCCCTGCAGATGAAGGATGCAGGCATATAAGGATTTAAAATAAATTCTCTCCGGCTGCTTTTTGGGTTTTTCGCAAAAAATTTTGTTTCTCACCTCGCAGGATAACGCATTCAATTCTTTTTGCGCCTCTTTTCGCATCCCGCATTCCGCCTTCAAGCCACACAAACGAAGACGAATTTCCCAGAAGGAAGGATCTACTGCCAAAGACTCCAGCTGATTGCATACACAAGAAATTTCCATCTTAGAAAAATTCATGAGAATCCTTTCCCATGTGAGCAGAAATTCTTTTTCTTTATCTGACTTTATGCACCCGGCAAGATGCCGGTATACTTCATTCCAGTCCTTTTCCTGTAAGTCCTCCCGAAATTCCCTCAACAAAAACAAACCGATTTGAAACCATCTGTCTTTTGTATCATTATTTGACAGCCACTCTTTTTCGTCCACGGTTTTCCATATCCGATATGCCTGCTGTTGTAAAAACTTCGTATACGGCAACAAAGCAGTTTCATACCGCCATAGTAGTTCGTAAGTGAAATCGAATTGCTCTTTCAGTGATACCAGTGTTTCGCATTGCAGCAACCCTTCGCATTGATTATAAAGCTCGAGCTTTTCCCTGATGCTGGCCGGGGGTATATACCAGTTTGGATAATGCTCCCGTTCTTCTCTCCATTGTATAGTCAATGTACGGATATCATTTTGACGTTTTTCCTGATTCCCCAATAATCCATCTTTATGTTCATAATGAAGCTGCCAGTCAACTTCTGCATCTCGCTCATATTCCGTTTGTTCCCGTGCACTCTCCTGTGAAACGGCAGCCGGGTGGTTCGTTACTTCATTCACAGATTCAGAAAGGCTTTGCGGATTATCCGATTCATTTCCTTTAAGGTATTCCTCGTTTTCTTTCTCCGGATTTTTTATGGGCTGCCGAATAAATGACTCTATCAATGAGGGAAGCAATAAAATCAATCTTTGAGTCTCATCATTGCCCTTCCTGATTTCAGCAAAATTATCCTGCATGCTTCTGTACATGTTTCCCCAAAACATCTGGTTTGCCATTTCGGGATTATCTTGGCAAAGGAGGAGAAAAACCATATTCAGAAAATTCTGGATAAAACTTTCTGCGTCTTTCCCTTTGATTTCATATATCGTACAGAGGCTCTTCAGCTGCCCGCTTAGTTCCTGTGCCCAAACAAAACCCGGCTGATCCTTTATCTTTTCATATACCCGATCTATCTCGTCCTTAGAAAATATGGATTGTATTTTCTCTGCCAATTCATCCTGGCAGCCCGCTTCCACATGCATACAGATAAATTCGCCCAGCGCTTCCATCTGCCGGCGCAACTCGATATCTTTTTTGATATCTGCTATTTTACTTTTTCCTGTGTCACCTACCATTCCCACAATCTGTTCCCGGACAAATTCCAAAACAGTTGTTATTCTCTCAGATATCAACAGATTTTGTCCCCTCCCCATCATCTTTTAATTTTTGAACACGTACCTCTTTTCCTCTGATAATTCCTCCGAATAGGCAAATCCTAACTGGCAAAAATCTTTCATTCCGTTCGGATCGACAATCCCTTTTTCTGCCATGAAACGCACCATCTCTCCCCGGGCCATCTTAGCCAGAGTGCCTTTTTGCTTCCTCTTCCCGTCTACGATCTGAACAAATTCCACTGTGATAAACCGCTTTTTATCCGTGATATAGCGTTCAATGCACTGGGAATACTCCTTTGATGCCAGGTTGATAATCACAGAATCTCCATCCGGCGACTTTTTATTGAGATCACACAATCTTTTGTACAACCGGTCTCCCCAAAAATCATAGAGATCTTTACACCCCTTCACCGGCAGCTTTGCCTGCATCTCCAACCGGTAAGGCGTAACCCCGTCAAAAGCTTTCAAAAGGCCATAAAATCCCGACAAGATACACAGATGATCCGCCACATACGAAAGAGCCTTTTTAGTCAGCACGGACGGAGCCAGATGCTGATACTGTAACCCTTCATATGCCATAACCGCCGGTGTCAATACCCCCTTCAAAGTCATGGCCTGAAACCGCTCATAATTTAATCTCGCCAGCGAATCATTACATCTCCATAAAGCCTTCGCCTCCGAAAAAGATAAGGATTGGATCTTTTCCATGAGAATCTGCGTATCTTCCATAAACTCCAAAAATTCATTTGCCTCATAGGAATCGGTATCTATATTCATCTTTTTAGCAGGCGAAATGATTATCTTCATGACTCCTGCAGCCTTTCCAGTTCCTTCATCATCTGAGCCGGATTCTCTGCTGCTTTTACTTTGCCAAAAGCTTTTACGATCACCCCGTTTTCATCAATCAGATAGGTGGTTCGAACCACTCCCATCGATACCTTTCCATAATTCATCTTCTCCTGCCATACATCATATGCCTGAATACAGGAGAGTTCCGGATCCGAAAGGAGAATAAACGGAAGTTTATACTTTTCTTCGAATTTTTTATGAGATGGCACACTGTCCTTACTGACACCGATCACCACAGCCCCTTTTTCCTGAAACTGAGGATACAGCTCGCCAAAGCCACATGCCTGCTTCGTACAACCAGCCGTATTATCTCTGGGATAAAAATAGAGTACTATCTTCCTGCCTTTGTACTCCTCTAAAGTATGAATCTGCCCGTTCTGATCCGGCAGAGAAAAACTTGGTGCTTTTATTCCGGTTTCTAACATAATATTGTCCTCCTCTTTTTTGTTGTCTTTGCCATTGCCTCGCATTCTCCGGAAACCCGCTGCCGTTTCGGCCGCCAAAACCGCCAGGCAGCTTCTCATATTCACGAAAAACAAGCGCATAATAGCCCGATATTACCGGACGTTCTGCGCCGTTAAATAGGATGCCTCCAAAATGGGGGATAAATCTGTCTTGTAGCCTGCCTGTTCCATAAGTTCCTCCATTTTTGTACTTGCTAAATGCATTATCAACAATATGCCTGTATTATAGTAGTTTTTATTATAAGCTAAAAACAAAGTTAGCACAATACTTTCCGACCAATGTCATTTAGTTAATTTTTTCAGGCGGCACACCATAGAGAAAGGAGCGGAAAGAGGCGAAGAAATGGCCTGCAATAATTTTCAGGATTATAATTTCATTAATTTCTCACATTCCCAACAAATTCCAAACACATTTGCCGTTTATGATGAGAGAGTCTTAAAACATGAGGAGAGGAGAAATAAAATGGCACAGGATATATTTCGCCGCTATGAGAAAAAATACAGGATTACCAGAGAACAGTACCAGCATCTTCTTAGTCGGACGATTACAGGATTGATTCCGGAACCGTACGGGAAACATACCATCTGTAATGTATATTTTGATACGGAAGATTTCCAAATGATCCGAAATTCCCTGGCAAAGCCTGTTTATAAGGAAAAGCTGCGGCTTCGCAGTTACGGAACACCGGGAAATGAAGATATGGTATATCTGGCTTATGAGCGGATTGCTTTTTCCGGAAGAGAAAATTCGGATCTGAGAATCACCTTTGATATGAATATCCGTGCCAGGCAGCATGCGGCGGAGCTTGGTAAAGGGAGCTACGGAACGGTACTTCTGGATAAGGAGAGCCTGCTGATGGAGGTTAAGATTCCAGGAGCAATGCCGGTCTGGATGAGCAGACTGTTTTCGGAATTACAGATTTATCCCATCTCTTTTTCGAAATACGGAACCTATTATCAGGACTATATTGCAGGAAATCACAAGAAGCAGGGAGGGGAAATCTGTGCTTAGCAGTATTTTATCAAATGCGGCAACATCCTCAGTAAAACCAGGGGAATTTTTGGTTTGTATGGCGGCTTCTCTGTGTATGGGAATGGCGCTGGCATGGATCCATGCCTATAAGAATCAGGTGACGCGTAATTTTATTCTGACATTGATTCTGCTGCCAATAATAGTACAGACCGTGATTATGATGGTCAATGGCAATCTGGGAACCGGGGTGGCAGTGATGGGAGCATTCAGCCTGGTCCGGTTCCGCTCGGCACCGGGGAACTCCCGCGAGATCAGCAGCATTTTCCTGGCAATGGCCGTCGGCCTGGCAGACGGAATGGGGTATCTGATGACAGGCTTCTTGCTAATACTGACGGCAGGAGCAACCACAGTGCTGATGGCGAAAGTTCCCGGAAGGGATTCGGGGAGCGGAGACAGAGAACTGAAGGTAACGATTCCAGAGAATCTGGATTATTCGGAGATCTTTGATGATTTGTTCCAAAAATATACGAAAAAGGCAGAGCTAATACGGGTACGGACTGTGAATATGGGAAGTCTGTATGAATTGCAGTATCATATCCGCCTGCATGAAGAACGGCAGGAGAAGGCATTTCTGGATGAAGTGCGCTGCCGCAACGGGAATCTGAGTCTGACCTGCGGAAGAATTCCGTCAGGACGGGACGAGCTGTAGTTATCAGGAATGGAAGGAGGAGCAGAAGGCATGAGAGGAATAAGAAGCCGTTTTTTAGCACTGTGCCTGACCGGTAGTGTTCTGGCAGTGCAGACAACCGGATGCCAAAAGGCAGAAGATACTATGCGGAAAACAGCAGAAAACAAGGAGACTATGCAGGCGGATACGGTTGACAAAGACAAGGTGCCGGCATCTTTTACTGCCCATGGACGGAGCGAAAGGACAGAAGCAGACGGCAGAGTAATCGTGACAGCCTCTTTGGGAGAAGGCGGCGAAAAAACGATCTGCTATGAACCGGAGGATCTGGAAAATAAATGGGAGGAGGAAAGCACAACCGAAATTATACTGTCAGAAGACGGGATAACGGCAAAGGGAGAAGGAGTGAGCGTATCGGGGCGTACGGCAGCCATCGAAAAAGGCGGAGTTTATGTAATGTCCGGTCAGATGGCAGAGGGACAGATACGCATAGAGGCAGAAGAAGAGGAGCTGGTCCGGTTGATTCTGAACGGGGTGGAGCTGTCAAATACGCATACTGCTCCGATTTATGGAACGGAAAAATGTAAGGTAGTGCTGACTCTGGCGGACGGGACAAAGAATGTTATCCGGGATGGCAGTGAATATCAATTTGAAAAAGAGGGTGAGGACGAACCGGATGCACCGATTTTTACCAAAGGAGATCTGACAATCAACGGAACCGGGGAACTTGAGGTGTCTGGCAATTACCAGAGCGGAATCCGCAGCAAAGACAACCTGAAGGTGATCTCGGGAACAATTACCATAGAATCCATGGATGACGGACTAAAGGGAAAGGACTCCGTGATCATCCGGGACGGCGTGCTGACGATTCAGGCAGGGAAAGATGGAATTAAATCAAACCAGGATAAAGACGCTGAAAAAGGGTTTATCTGGATTGACGGAGGAGAGATTGCCATTACCGCCAAGGACGACGGGATACAGGCGGAGACAGCTTTGGTGATATGCGGTGGTAATATTCATGTGGCCGAGAGCCAGGAAGGACTGGCCGGGAAGACTGTGGATATCCTGGGAGGACTGGTAAAGGCAGTGACGGAGGACGACGGAATCAATTCGGCAGCTTCCGTGGAAACGGAACAGGAGAAAATGCAGGATCAGGATGGCGTGTATACGCGGATTGCCGGCGGCGAAATCTGGCTGAATGCCAAGGCAGACGGCATAGATTCCAACGGAGATCTGTATCTGGAAGGCGGTATCTTGTATTTGAGCGGTCCAGTGAGTCGGAGAGACGGGATCCTTGATTATAACGGAGCGGCAACGATTACCGGAGGAACCTTGTTTGCGGCAGGAAGCTCGGGCATGATGCAGACTTTTGGGGAAAGCTCTACCAGCAATTATCTGGTGATTTACCTGGAAGAAAGCCGGAAGGCAGGGAGCCGGATTCAGCTGATGGATGAAGAGGGCACGATATTGGGAGAATATGCACCGGAGAAGGAATTCGATACTATGATTCTCTCTGTCCCCGGAATGGAGGAGGGAAATGTATATCATGTGAAAACCGGGGAGGGGGATGAAAACGAAATCCAGATTACTGTAGACGGGAGGGAGACCGTCTTGGGAACATCGCCCGACGGCCGGGAAAGAAGAGGCCATGAACCAGGAAAAGGGAGGAATCTACAGGGAGGCAAACCAGGGGAGAAACCGCCAAAACCACCAGAAGGCCTCGGGAGACGGGAAGAAGAAGGGGCAAAAAGTCCGGAAGGCAAGAAACCACCGGAGGATTTCAGAGGAAACATTTCGTAAACGGTATTTTGCCGTTTTTGATAATACTTGTGAGTCAATATATAAACTTTCCTTTTGCCAATTTTGGTATATAATGAAAAAAAGGGGGAAAGATTATATGAAAAACATCTATCATTTCTTAAGCAACACTCTGGTAAGGGAATGGATTGCCCCGATTTTTACAGCAGTAGTGGGAGCAGCATTTACGAAAGTTCTCGTTGAACGCAAAAAGGAGCCTTCCGCCACTGCAAAAGGAAACCAGATCAAAGAACAGGAAAGTCCCCATATAACCCAGCCGTCCCGAATATTCCAGTTCAATACCTTTATTAAAAATAAACACTTTCATATTATCATAGTGGCTCTTGCCGTATTTATAGCAGCACGTTTTATCTTCCGTCCAATCCCCGATAACCCGACTACCCCAGTTGGCCCTACCACTCCTACGAAAAACAGCTCTGAAACAACATCAGAAAAAGAAACAAAATCTGAAACAAAGACCTGGAAAGATGACCATGGAACAGAGTTTATAGGAAAACAGGTAAATGGAAAAATTGAGGGATATGGACAAGCTAATTTTGCAAATGGGGAATCTTATAAAGGTGAGTTTAAATCAGGCTTATGTGAAGGCTATGGAGTCAAATATTTTCCAGATGGCGGAAGATTTGAGGGAAATTTCAAAGCGGGGCAAATGGATGGCGATGGCATTTATTATTGGGAAAACGGCAATCGTTACGAAGGAAAATGGACAAACGGGGCCAAAACCGGAAAAGGAATCTTTATCAGCAAAGAAGGAGATTCCAAAGCAGAGGTTTGGCTGGAAGATGTTTTTGTCACAAATATAATATGTGAGGCAGAAGTTTGGATTGATACAGACGGCGTTTTCTATGCAGGCAAGAAGAAAGAAGGAAAGATTGACGGATATGGTCGGGCTGTCTACACAGATGGAAGCGTTTACCTGGGAGAGTTTAAAGACGGCTTGAAAGAAGGCCAGGGAATTTATTATTTTAACAATGGAGATTGGAATAAGGGAGAGTGGAAAAATAACGTAAGAAATGGATACGGAATTTATTTTTATAATAATGACAGCAGTTGGTATCAAGGAGAGTTTCTAGGGCCGAACCGACATGGTAAAGGAGTTTACTATGATTCCTCCGGCTCACGTTATGAGGGTAACTGGAAGGAAAACAAATATTTTGGCGAGGGAACTCTTTGGTATGCCCCAGACGATGCACAGGGGCGCTGGTACTTTGAGGGGGAGTGGCTGGAGGATTCTCAAAACGGGGTTATGTATTATAGAGATGGCACATGTAAAATGGGGATCTTTCAGAATGATGAACTAGTTGAAGCTACGGGCGAGATAAATGGAATCCTGAATCAGCCAGATGTTATTAACTGGGAGGATGAAGATGGAAATAAGTATACCGGAAAACAGGAAAATGGAATTCTAACAGGAAAGGGAATTCGTATTGATAAAGACAATCAGCTTTATATTGGAGAGTTCCAAGAGGGAAAACCAGGTGGTATAGGAACTCAATATTTTAATGATGGGGATTATTACGTCGGTGAGCTTGCAGCAGGAACAAGAAATGGGCTGGGTGTTTATTACTATCGTGACGGTGGCAATACCAAAGACTGGTACTGTGGTGAATGGGCCGATGGAAAGCGTCATGGGAACTGTTCAGGATTTTTTTATAATAATGGTATCCTTCATATAGTTAAACATAAAAAAGGATACTTCGACGGAAAAGGAACCTCTTATTATACAGACGCAGTTTATTATGGCGATTGGCAGACAGGAAAAATAACTGGCATTGGCGTTTGTAGCTATGCAAATGGAAATTGCTATATCGGTGAGTATCAAGATGGTAATAAGTCCGGCGATGGTATCATGTATTATTTAAATGGCTCCCGCTACGAGGGTGAATGGAAAAATAACAAATATAATGGAATAGGCACCCTGTATGATGCTGATGGAAATGAACAATATGGGACTTGGGTCGATGGCGTATATCAGGAATAATGCAAAGAAAGTGTTTATCAAACCTATTTTAAGATATATATTGTAACCGCTCAATAACCCTACGTATAGACCAAAATAAAGCAGCCCCCACATAATAGACTGTAGGAACTGCAGGTATTTTGCTCTATATGGCCTTGCAAGACACAAGCATTTTACTCTACATTGCACCAGAGCACTTGCTGATGATCTCCGGATCCCACGGGGCCAGCCGGGATAATTCGCTGTCTGTCATTCTTGTACCCGGCAGATGTTCCAGCAGATGCCTCAGATACTTAAAAATGTTCCGGTTATGGGCTTTGGCCATCTCTACCATGGGATAGACAATGGCACTGGCATCCGCACCCTTAGGCGGGTCGCTGAACAGCCAGTTACGCCGGCCCACGGTGAACGGACGGATGGCATTCTCGCTTAAGTTATTTGAAAAACTGCACCTGCCGTCCTCCAGGTATGCCATAAATCCGGCTTTGTGATTTTGGGCGTAGTTCACCGCCTTCTCAAAGCGCGTCCCCTTTTTGGGCGACTGCTCCGAAACCCATTCCCAGAAAACGTTTAACATCGGCATCTCTTTTTTTAACCGGTATTCCTTCCGCTGTTCATGGGTATGCCCTTTCTCGCGGGACTGCCTCTCATGCTCAAACAGCTTATTGCAGTACTGCACCCCCTGGGCGGCAGGATTGCTGTAATCCAGCTCTTTCCCTCTGGAAACTGCTTCTATAAAGTATCTGCGCAAATGTGCCCAGCAGCACCTCTTTCCCTCCGGCAGAGAGTTGTAGCCCTGGTAACAGTCTGTTTCCAGATAGCCCCTGAAGCCTTTCCGAAAATCCGCCGCATTGAATCCCGCCCTAGTCTGTGTGTATTTATAAAGGAGGATGGGCGCAAGTCCGTCTTCCCCGCTTCGGAACAGCCACATGAACGAATCCGTTTCCGCATTCCGTCCTGGCTCCCTGAGCACCTGGACCCTTGTCTCATCCGCCATTAGGAACTGTCTTTTTATCAGTTCCCGATGGAAGTAATCATACAGCGGGGAAAAATAGTTCCCGGCACAGTACAGGATCCAATTCGCCAGTGTCGCCCTGTTCAGGGGAATGCCTATCTGCTTCCAGTCCTGCTCCTGTCTGTACAGAGGCAGAGAATTAGCGTACTTCTGGTACATTGTCCATGCCACGGCGGATGCAGAGGCATAGCTGTGGGGGATCCGGGCTTCCGGCACAGGGGCCTTGACAAAGGAAACCACTTTTTCCATAACCGGGGCTTCCGAACACACCGGATACTTTGCCGTCCCACGGTAGATGTTGACGACCTCTCCCTTTGCAGGAGTGAACCGGAATTCCTGCCGGACACCCCCCCTGCCGATAACCTCCATCTGTGTGCCGCAGTCCGTGCATTGCTTCTGCCCTTCGGAAAGCGGGATGACTTCCTCCTTTACAGGCACACCTTTGAAACGTTCCGCATGTGTGCTTTTTGCCTTACGGGTATGCTCTCTGACAACGGTTTCTTCCGCCTCCGGCTCCGGGGCGCTGCCGGTGTTTTCCGGCGGCCGGAATGCTTTTGGCTGTTCGACCTCCAGTCCCGACATAAGCCAGTCGAACTGCTGCCAGGAGATGGCCTTTGCTTCCTGTGAGTTCCTGGGCCACCGGAAGCGCCCCTTTGCCTCCATCCTCTTATACAGGAGAAGGAAACCGTCGCCTTCCCATAAAAGCGCCTTGATCCTGTCGCAGCGCCTGCCGCAGAACAGGTACAGGGCGCCGCGGCGGGGATCCATGTGGAGCTTCTCCTGCACGATCCCGCACAGGCCGTCGATGGAGCGCCTCATGTCCGTGTAGCCGCAGACGATATAGATCTCATCCGCGGCTGAAATGTCCCCTAACAGGTCCCTCTCTTCAGCAGACAGAGAGCCTGCCGCAGCAGTTCCGGATCGGTACCGTTCGGCACACGGAGCACACAGCCGCCTATGGACAGTTCCATAACGGATGTGGGCACCGCAGGGCTTTGGGCAATGGAAAGCTTCCGGCAGGGCAGAGGTTTGCGCCCCTATCCTGACCACCTCCTGCCTGCCGTCTCTGCGCTGGCTGTGTACCGGCTCCGGTATGTTTTCATATCCTTTCTGGCGGAGCCTGCGCACCCAGCCGTAAAAAGTCCCCGGGCAGATGCCCTTTTCCCCACACCACTGGTAATCGGTCAGGCCGCTGGAGCGGCATTCCAGCACCAGGCGGTATTGTTCCTTTGCTTTAACAGGTTTTGCTGGCATATATTGGGCCTCCATTGGTATAGTAAATGCTTGCATTTTCACTATCTATTATGGAATGGGTTCAGGCGTTTGTCACTCCGTCAGGATATTTTGCGCTTACTTATATAAAGCACCCAGACATCCAATGCTCCTCTATGTCCAAAATTCTTTTTACCCCCATCAACCAACTTCTTGACACACGTATAAAAAAGCAAGATGATAAATTTCGTTATACCACCTTGCCTTTCTTGTTACTTGGTCACTCTAACACTTCCACCTGATACTGCTCTGCTGTCTTCTTTACTTTATCCGCCGGCTCTTTTGTCTTTACTGCAGTCTGTCGAATACTTTTCATCTCCATCAATGTCCGATATATTAAAATTCCCTTCTCAATCCCCTTTTCCATACCTCTATCCTCGATCACCTGGCTATACGAACACATATTCCTGATCTCATATCCAATTTTTCTTAAATATTGCTTTTCCAAATTTAGATTGGCATAAAAATCTGTCTAAAAACATATCTCCTCATTTTAAAAATACATTCATTAGTCCTTTTCAAAAATTCCCAGCCGTCTCACAATCTCCTCCGGTTCTGGCAGCATTTCTTTCATATTATCCGGCAAAGAACTACAGAGCTGATATGTCGCCACCCCTATGGGAACATTCGACCTTTTTAGTGCATATTCCACATAGGTTCTGTCTTTGCTCTTACAAATAATAATTCCGATAGATGAATTCTCATCAGGCAGCTTTACCTGTTCATCTAAAGCAGTTAAATAAAGCTGCATCTTTCCCGCGTACTCTGCCTCAAACTCCCCTATTTTCAGTTCAATTGCCACCAAGCACCTTAATCTTCGATGAAATAGAAGCAAATCAATATATAAATCCCGGCTTCCAACAACTAAGTGATATTGATTTCCTAAAAAAGAAAAGTCGCCTCCCATCTCAATCAAAAAGGCTCTGATATGGTTTACCAACTGCACTTCCAGTTCATGCTCGGTATATTCAGGGGACAGTTCTGCAAAATCAAACGTATATTCATCCTTCACAGCCAATTTTGCCTGAATTCTCCGTTCTTCTGGAAGTGTTAAGTCAAAATTCGTCTGATTCAGAAGATATTTTTCATATGTCTTAGCCTCAATAAAATTAATCAGGACTCTCTTTGTCCAGCCAAATCTCTTTGTCATCTGAATATAAAATTCTCTCTGTAAATCATCTTTACATTTTTCCATAATAGCGATATTGTTGCTCCAGCTAATTTCTCGCACCAGCGGTGCGAGTTTTTCAGAATTGCAATATGTCAGATAAAAATTACGCATTCTCCACAGATTTGCCGCTGAATATCCCTGCGTTCCTGGGAACTCCTTTTGCAATTCTTTCGCCAATATCTTTACAATGGATTTTCCCCATCCCTTTTCTCTTTGCTGACGATATATTTCTTCACCGATTTCCCAGTAAAGATTAATAGTTTCTGTATTTATCATTTTAATTGCCTGAAATTGCTTCCTTTGAATCAATTCCTTAATTTCATTGACAA
>CAJUPI010000020.1 GCA_910588125.1 uncultured Lachnospiraceae bacterium | reverse complement strand
ACCTTTGCCACATTAATCCCGTAGAATTCCCCCTGGATTGTGAACTTCATAATCTCGATTTCATTGGTTCCCGACTCTAACAGGATCCCCTCTTTTTCTTTTTCCATTTTCCTGCACTCCTCTCTTAAACACGTGTTTTAACCATCCCTTACAGACGCTTCTCCGGTTTGCCCACGGTACGGATAAACACCTCTCCGGTATCCACATTCAGTACCATCGTCCGCGCATAAGCACCGCCGGTATCCTCTGCCGATATCCGCATCCTTTCCTCCGCCAAAATTTTCTTCACCATTGCCGCATTGCGCTGTCCGATGTTGCCAAAATCCGAATTTCCCTTAAGGTCGAACATTTTGGCTCCCCCGGCAATCTTTACGATGGTCCTGCTCTTAACCATGCCAAAGGCGGAAAGCTTGCGAATCGTCTCTCGAATTCCACAATCCGCATACTTAAATACCTTGGGATCGTTAGAATCATTTCTGCTTGGCAGCATAATGTGCAAAAGCCCGCCCAGCTTAATTCCAGGGTCATAGAAGGTAATCCCGATACAGGAACCTAATGCGTAAGTAATCACAGTACCTCCGCCCCTGGTGAACTTCATATCACCGATTCCTACCTTCAAGTCCTTTTCCAGCATTATAAAACTCCTAATTTCTCTAATATATTATTCAGGGAGTCGATATCCGGAAGCATCAGCAAGCCATCAGACAGCTTCGTCCCGTCCATAATAAATTCTGCATTGATGTACATCAGTTTATCTGTCTCATATCCATATTCTGCAATCGGAACGGTCAAAATCCCTCCCAGCATATTTACGGTCGAACCGGGAACCGACAAATCAATCTCCACACCAACTAATTGTGCAAATGCATTCACATAGGAGCAGATAATAATATTTCCCACTTCTTCCAGTGCCGAATAGTCCAGCTCATCCATATTCTGAAATGATTCGTAGCTTCTGCCGATCAATTTTTCCAATACTACATTGGCCAAATCCAGCTTAAAGACAAACAACATCAATCCCTCTACCTGGTTGGACATCCTGACTAACGTAGCAGCCACCAGTTCCTCAATATCACCCATCCGGTCTACGGTTTCTTCATAGCCGAGAACACTGACCTCCGGAATCGAGATCCGGATCTCCTTCTGCAGAAGCTTCGATAGGGCTGTGGCAGCATGGCTGGTGCCGATACTGCTGATCTCCTTCATTACATCCAGTTCCTGAAGATTCATATCTTCATAACTTCTCAGTCTCTTAGCCACCTCATAACCTCCTGTCCGTCTCTGTTATCCTCGCAGGGAATTAATCGTCGTTTCGATCTCATCCGATGTAGTCACCATTTTAAGTGCATAGGAATAAGCCCGCTGGCACTCAATCATCCTCACCATCTCCTTGGAAAGATTCGTTCCCGAATGCTCCAGGGCACGGGGTACAATCTTCGCCCGTTCCACCAGTACCGGCTCCATTCCGGCCGGCGCTGCATATTCGTTATCCCCGATGCTTACCAGATGGCTGGGATTCGAAAAGGTATATACACTGACGCGGGGTTTGTCTTCATCGTCCTCCTCGTCATCATCCTCCTCTTCCGGTTCATAATCTTCCTCCAACCTTGCCAGAAGATCCTCGATATCCGGTACCTCTGCCTCCAGAGGCTCTCCGTTCTGGTCCAAAACCAGCTTACCATTATCTGTGGTCAGATAAAATTTATCCTCCCACTGCCCCCGGTGAAAGCTTCCGCTCCGGGTATAGGTGATCTCGCTGGTAACCGGATCCTGCACCATAAAAAACGCGTTCTCTTCTGCAATCGCAAAATCCAGAGGGCTGTTCGTAGTCCCCATTGACGCCACGTCATAGCTGGTATAAGTCCGCTGCAGCCGTACGCCATTGCCTGCCATCAGATTCGTAACTGCATTCTCAGAATCATTCAGATTATAGTTCAGCAAATCAGAAAAGGCAGCTGTCTTGGGCTTAAAACCGTTATTGTTGATATTGGCCAGGTTATTGGCAATCACACTCATCTTTGCCATACAGCTTCCGGCTCCCAGGGCGCCCGTATAAAATGACTGATACATAAAATAGCTCCTCCCTTATCCTTACAATCTTCCGATATCCGTAGACGCCTTGCTCAAAATCTGATCATACATCTTGAGCACCTGGGCGGCACTTTGAAGCGCCCGCTGTGACGACATCATGGAAACCATCTCTTCCACCATATCTACGTTTGATTTCTCTAAAACCTTCCACAGCATAGACGGGGACTCCACCTGCTGCGGCTCCTGTTCTGTGGAGAACACACCATAATCTTCCTTATGTAGCTGCTCATAATCCTCAAAATCCACAACCCGAAGCGTTCCCACTTCCTCCGTCTCCACACTGTATTCTTCATCTGCTGTACCGCCGCTAGATATGGTAACCTGAATTTTGCCCTGATTATCTACAGTAAAATTCTCATTATCAATCTGGATCGGCTGGCCGTCTGCGCCCTGGACTCTCCCCAGGCCGTCTAAAGCCAGATAGCCTTCATTATCCACATGAAACGATCCGTTCCGGGTATAACGGACTCCCATTGGCGTGTCGATGCAAAAAAATCCCGGGCTTGTCAGTGCAAAATCAAAAATGCCATCTGTCAAATCAAAGCTTCCCTGTTCATAGTTAACATATGTTTGATCCGCCGCCCTTATCTTGGAGGTCGTGGCCAAAGGCTCTGCTCCTTCCTTATAGCGCTTCCCCGTCCGGTACAACATCTCCTCCTGAAAAGTTGTACTGACCATTTTATCTCGTTTATAGCCGGGAGTCTGAATATTGACCATATTATTACTAATCACATTCAGATTCCTGCTCTGGGTCAGCATTCCGGACGCCAGATTATAGAATCCCTGATACATGCCGTCTCCTCCTTAATAAAATCTGTTTCTTTGCTTATCGGTAATTGCTCATATATTCTTTCAGCTTCCGTATTGCCGAGCTGTGAATCTGTGAAATACGCGGCTCGCTGACATTTAAAATCTGGGCAATCTGCCCCATATTCAGCTCCTCCACATAATATAGCGAAATAACCAGCTTTTCCTTCTCTTTCAGGCTTTCGATAGCTTCCGTCAGCACCTGGCGGGACTCTTCTTTCAGAAAGGCCTTCTCCGGCTGGGAATCCGTATCTCCGCTAGACAGCTGCATCGACTGATGATCCCCTTCGTCATCGGTGATCATATCCAGGGACAGTACATTCATCATGACACTCATTCGCTGGATTTTCCGGTACTTACGGATATCCATCCCCATATAACCGGCAATATCTTCATCAGAAGGCGGAGAACCCTGCATCCTTTCCAGTTCTACGCGGGCATTCTCCATCGCTTTTACCTGCTTGCGGAAATCCCGGGGCATCCAGTCATTCTTGCGAACCAGATCGATGATCATCCCTCGGATTCTCCGGGAAATAAAAGTCTCAAATTTATTATCTCGCTCCGGGTCATATCTGTCAATACCCTTCATGATAGCGATGACACCTTCATTAATAATATCTTCCATTTGCAGCGTACCGGCATAGACATTGCGCATCTGCAAAGCTATCGTCTTAACAATGTAAAGATGGCGGAGAGTAAGTGCCTGTTTTACCTCCAGCTTTCCCTCCTTGCGGTACAGCTCCAGAAGCTCCTCATTCGTCTTCTCTTCCAGATAATCTGCCGGCATCATCCCCGTCACCTCCCTTACACCGGTCAGGCGCCTTTCCTTCCTGTGGTATCCAGAGTCAGGCTGCCTATTGACTGAATCTGCACATTATTTGAAATCTCATTAAAAGATAACACTCTGACATTTGGATAAAACTGGTCAATCAACCGATAAAAGTGCACGCGCATGACCTGAGAAGTCAAAATAACGGGATTTTGAGAAAGGCCACTGAACTTCTTAAGCTGCACCGTGATTTGATTTACCAAGCTCTGCAATACATCCGGGCTCAATGCAAGATAATAACCACGCTCTCCTTTTGAGAGACAGCCCACCATTGTCCGCTCCAGTTCCGCATCCATGGTAATCACTTTCATGCTGCCGTCTTCACAATACATGCGGGTAATTGTACGCTTCAAGGAGGCACGAATATTCTCAATCAGGGCATCCACATCCTTTGGCGGCATACCGGTATCCGAAATCGTCTCAATAATTGTTTCAATGATCGTCTCCAGATCCTTAATCGGTACGCCCTCCTTCAACAGGCTGGTGAGAATCTTCTGGAACAGGCTATAGCTAATCACATTTGGAAATGCTTCTTCAATCAGTTCCGGCGAAGACTTGCGGATATTATCCACCAGATGAATTACTTCCTGACGGGTAATCAGCTCATGGGCATGCTGCTTGACTACCTCCGACAGGTGAGTAACCAGCACCGAAAGAGGATCGATCACCGTATAGCCGTAAATCTCTGCCATCTCCCGGTCCTCTGGCCGAATCCAGCGGCTGGGAATCCCGTATGCCGGTTCAATCGTTTCAATACCGTCAATCTCCTTTTCCGGATTCTCCGGCTCTAACGCCAGGTAATAATCCACCAGGATCTCTCCTCTGGCCACCTCTTCTCCTTTTATCTTAATGCAGTACTGGTTTGTATTTAAACCCGAACTGTCCCGCAGCCGAATGGAAGGGATAACAAACCCCATATCCTGAGCATATTGCCGCCGGAAAATGATAATTCGATTAATCAGGCGCCCGCCCACAGATTCATCCACCAGCGGAATCAGGCTATAGCCAAACTCCATTTCAATAGCCTCCACGGAAAGCAGGGTATAAACATTGTTGACATCTTTATAATATTCTTCCTCGCTGACCGGCTTTGAAGCCTCTTCCTCAGGAGCACCCTCGATGGGTTCCGGCTCCATCCCCCGGGCTGCCGGCGCCCCGAAAGCTCCAGCCAGCGCCATCCCCGGCTCTGCCTGTATCCGCCGCGACAGATAATAACCACCGGCAATCAATCCCACCGAAATAATCACCAGCTGAATCACCGGCATCCCCGGAACGATTGTCAGCACGGCAATCACGACGCCGCTGATCA
Organism: uncultured Lachnospiraceae bacterium; assembly: GCA_910588125.1. Classification (GTDB taxonomy): domain Bacteria; phylum Bacillota; class Clostridia; order Lachnospirales; family Lachnospiraceae; genus Brotaphodocola. The sequence continues at coordinate 41,966 of CAJUPI010000020.1, read as the reverse complement.
TAATCGCTGTCGGCTGCCCCATAAACTGTTTAGAGACATCTTCATTGAGGCTGCCTTCCGAAACCGCACGGGTTACAATCATACCGGTAGCCGTCGAAATCAATAAAGAGGGAATCTGTCCCACAAGGCCATCGCCGACCGTAGCGATGGAATAGGTGTTAAGCACCTCCGTCAAGGTTCCCCCGCCCTGGACCATACCGATAATACTGCCGCCGATCAAATTGATCGCAGTAGTAATCAGGGACATAATGGAATCGCCTTTTACAATCTTCGTGGCACCATCCATGGAGCCGTAGAAGTCTGCTTCTCGCTGAATCTTTTCACGCCTGAGCTTTGCCTGCTGCTCATTAATCAGGCCGGAATTCAAATCGGCGTCAATAGCCATCTGTTTACCTGGCATAGCGTCCAGCGTAAATCTTGCAGCCACCTCTGACACACGCTCTGCACCTTTTGTGATAACGATAAACTGCATCAACACAATGATCATATAAATGATCATTCCGACTACCACATTTCCCTGCAAAACAAAATCACCAAAAGCTTTGATGATCTGCCCTGAGGAACCGGAATGAGAGAGGATGTTTCGTGTAGTGGAAACATTGATTCCCAGCCGGAATAAAGTCGTAATCAAAAGCAGCGACGGAAATATAGAAAACTCCAGCGGTTCGCGAATAGTCATTGTGGTCACCAGGATCATCATCGAAAGCGACATATTGATAATGATCGCCACATCCACCAGCGCCGCTGGCAGCGGTATAATCAATAACAGGACAACGGTAAGTACAAACAGCACCACCGAATAACTCAGTAACTTTTTCATGGTAACTCCATCCATCAAGAGTAATTGGTGTCAAATATTTATCGGAGCATATCTTCCCTGTGGCTCTCCCGGTAAATATATACCAGAATCTCTGCCACCGCTCCGTAAAACTCAGCCGGAATCTCCCGTTCCAGCTCACAAGACGCATACAGCGCCCGGGCCAACGGCCGGTTCTCAATCACGAACACCCCGTGCTCTTCCCCGACCCGTATAATTCTAAGTGCCAGCTCATCCTGCCCCTTGGCAAGTACAACAGGCGCCCCGTTCTTTTCCGGGTCGTATTTCAACGCCACCGCAAAATGAGTCGGGTTTCTCACAATTACATCTGCCTCGGGAACCTTCTGCATCATACGGCTCATTGCCATCTGACGCTGCAGTTTCCGGATCCTTCCCTTGATCTCCGGATTTCCCTCGGTCATCTTATACTCTTCCTTTACCTCTTGCTTGGTCATTTTCAGATTATTTTCATAATCCCACCTCTGATAAAGATAATCAAAAAACGCCACAACAGCAAACGCAATACAAACCTTTTTTACCAGCTCAAACACCAGCTGCAGCATCCGGGCCGCGGACAGCATCACTTGCATATCCAGCATCTGCGATATCTCCACCAGATCGGTCCGCAACAAATTATAAAGCAATGCCATCAGCAGGCTGATCTTGATCAGATTCTTCGCCAGATCCACCAGCTTTTTGATTCCGAACATCCGCTTGATACCGGTGATCGGATTCATCTTGCTGAATTTGGGCCGAAGCGACTGAAAGCTGATATTAAAGCGAGTCTGAACACCGTGCGCCAGAATCCCCAGCACAATCGATGCCAGCAAAATCGGCATTGAACATTTCAATGCTGCTACTACCATATAAATAAAAATATGAGGCGAGGTCCCCAAAGGGTCCTCAGTCCCTACTTTCCGAAAAAAATAAACCATACAGTCCCGTATGGTTTCATACAGGAACGGAAGGCACAGCCTGAGCATACAAAACACACCGAACAGCATAACAACCGTTACCGCATCGCGACTCTGAAATACATTGCCCTCCTTGCGGGCATCCTTCCGCCGTTTACTGGTTGGTTGCTCGGTCTTCTCCTGTCCGTTCGACTCCGCCAAGCTCACCACTCCCTTCTGTCAGTCCGAAATCTGTCCGCCCTTGTCTCAATCCTGCCTCAATGATTGAACATTATCCCATAAGCGCCAGCAAACGCTGCATATAGAGAAACATATTGTCAATCATCACATACAGCCGGGCTGACATTGGGCTGAACAAGTATACCAGCATCATCAATCCCACGATGATTTTGACCTGAAAATTAACTGCAAAAACATTGATCTGAGGAATCATCCTCATCAGGATCCCCACCGCTGCTTCTGTTACCAGCTCCATGGCTACTACCGGAAAAGCAAATTGAAATCCCATCACAATATTCGTGCGAAAAATCTCCAGCATCAGCTCCGAAAGCTCCGGCCGTATCACTACCTCCCCAAAGGGGATTAGCCTTGCTGAGGTAAAAAACAGGGCAATCAAACGTATATGTCCGTCCACGGCAAGAAAAATCATTGCCAGAAAAGCATAGTACAAACCAGAAGTGATCGTCATCTGTGTGTTATACTGCGGATCATAGACCTGCGCCATAGAAAGACCCATAATATTATCCATAACCGCTGAGGCAAAACGGACAATAGCAAATGTCAGCTCCATGGAAAAGCCCAGCACAAAACCTACCATCAACTCTTTCACCAGCATAATCCCATATTCCAGCATATTGACCGGCTGATGATTGAGTGTCCCTCCCACTCCGGCATACATCATCAGAGAAAGCACAAAAATTAACGCTCCCTTGGCCATTCTGGGATAATTGGTCCTGCCCAGAATCGGATTGAAAACCACGGCTCCGCTCATCCGCATAAACACCAGAGTAAACAGAATAAACATGACCTATCAGCTCCCTATCAGGGACATCATCAGCCTGACAAAATCCTGCAGCATTGCCAGAATCGTACTTCCCAAAAAACCCATAACCGCCAGAATCGAAAGAAACTTTGGCACAAAAGTCAGGGTTTGCTCATTGATCTGCGTCGCTGCCTGAAAAATGGCAATCAGCACACCCACCACCATACTGATCAACAAAAACGGCATTGTCAGCCGTACTGCCAGCTGGAAAGTATCATACATAATATCCAAAACCTGTAAATCTGACATGGCTACCTCTCTTCCTCATGACGCTACCGAAAGCTTATTACAATACTCTCAAATAACAGCTCCCAGCCATTCACTGTCACAAAAAGCAAAAGCTTAAAGGGCAGAGAAATCATCGCCGGCGGAAGCATCACCATTCCCATAGACATCAGCGTTGTTGATACAATAATATCCACCAACAAAAACGGCAGATAAATCAAAAAACCTGCCAGAAACCCTCTCTTCAGCTCACTGGTCATAAAAGCCGGAACAACTACTGTCAGCGGATAATCCTGAGGATTCTCCTGTACCGACGTATTCGACAAGCGAAGAAAAGTCTCCATCGTATTGGCCTCTGTATTGCGGAGCATAAAATCCTTCAACGGCACAACCATCCGCTCGAGGGCCTCCTCCTGGGAAATCTCCTCCCGAAGATATGGCTGATATGCCTCTTCATTGATCCGCTCCAAAACCGGACTCATAATATATAAAGTCAGAAAGAGGGCAATCCCTACCAGAACCATATTTGGCGGGGCCTGCTGAACACCCATTGCATTCCTGGTAAAGGACAAAATGATGATCGTCCTCGTAAAGGAAGTCATCATAATAACAATGGAGGGCAGCAATGCCGCAAGAGTAAGCATAATAATCAGATCCAGAACAGGGACATTTCCGCCATTTAATTGTGTAAGAAGGTCATTCATCATTTTCCCTCCCGTTTTTTTCAGAACGCCCCAGCTGTTTCTCAAAAAACTCTTTGAACGGGCGCTGCATACCTACAGGCATTCCCGGCGGCTGCTCTGTCTCAAACTCACCCTCTACCTTTGATAAAAGCTGTATTCCCGCCGGGCTGACACCGACCAGATAGTGCTCCTTTCCCACCTGCAAAAGCAAAATACTGCGATCTCTTCCTACCTGCAGCTGTCCTACTAACCGGATATTCCCGGAACCGGGAAGCTGCCCCCACTGCTTTCCCAAAAGGCGGCTGCACCACCAGGCCATCACCAGCACCACGATAACAGTCAGCACTGCACGAAACAACGTTAACCCTTCCATCTTATAAGCTTTCCGGATTCAATTCTCTTGTTACAATTTCGGTGACACGGATACCAAAGTTATCCTCCACCACCACGATATCTCCTTTGGCAATGCACTGGCCATTCACAAACAGATCTACCTGCTCTCCTGCCATCTTATCCAAAACAACCAATGTACCCTGAGTAAATTCCAGGATATCCTTGACCAACCGTTTGGTTCTTCCAATTTCCACCGAAAGCTCCAGAGGTACCTTCATCAGCATCTCCTGATTGGTCTTGTCCTCTTCTCCCTCCCCGGCAGAGTCCTGAATCTGCGGAGACGTCAATGGCCGGATAATAGAATTCCCCGTGCTGGAAGAAGACGACGGTTCGGAAGAGGCCGTCTTGGTTGCTTTCATCATCTCCATCATCTGCATCTGCGTCTGTTGCATCTGATTGAGGAGCTGAATCATCATAGGATCCATTCCTGCCGGAGGATACGGATAATACGGCTGCTGCATTCCCTGGGGCGCTGCTGCCTGTAAAGACGGATCGGCCATCTGTGGCATTGGCTGGGGTTGTGGTGCCGGCTGTGGCTGCGATGTCGGCATCGGCTGCGGCTGTGGCGCAGCCACAGGTATTGGCTCTGGGGCCGGCGCCTGCAGAGGCGGCTCCGGGGCTAACGCCTGTAGCGGCGGCTCCGGTTCCTGAATCACAGGAGGCTCCGGAACCGGCTGTGCCGGTTCTTCTGGCAGGCCAAGAGAATCGGCAAAAGGCTCCAGAAGCCGTTTGGCCAGCTTTGTCGGCATGATATTCATAAACTCACTGTTGAGCTTATCTTCGATCTCCAACCGGAAACGCACCACCACCATGCCATCCGCTTCTATAAAGTATTTATTCTTAAATTCCTCCGGTTCCCCAATCTCAAAAGACTTGGGGGTGGATATATTGACAATCGTTCCCAGAAACTCTGACAATGCTGTGGCCGAAGACCCCATCATCTGATTCATTACTTCGCAAATGGCACTGATATACAGCTCATCCATCTCGAATTCCGCTTCCGGTATATCGCCTCCCATCATGGTGCTCACAATTATCCGGATATCCTCCTTGCGGAACATCATGATATTCTTGCCTTCCAAACCCTCTACATAATCAATTTCAACACCAATAGCCGGTTCCAGGCGCTTGAATTCAAATTCATCCTTCTTCTGGACCAGCACTACGGGCGTGGTAATATTCACTTTTGTGCCCAGCATCGTGGAAACTGCTGTTGCCGATGCGCCAAGGCTGATATTCATAATCTCGCCTATCGCATCCAGCTCCATCTCGTTAAAGCTGCTAGCGCCCATTTTTCAATCTCCTTTTATCCAAATTTTTCAACGCGCGGAACATTATTTACCAATTTCCAGCGCCTTTTGCGCCATCAGCTTCATTGCATTCAAAGCCGTAACATTTGCCTCGTAAGATCTGGTCGCTGACATACTGTCAACCGTCTCCTTCAACAGATCCACATTTGGCATTGTTACAAAACCATTCTCATCCGCATCCGGATGGCCCGGATTATATACCTGCTTCATCTCCCGGTCATCCTCGATAATCCCGGCTACACGGACTCCCGCGTTCCTGCCAGAAAATCCTTTTCCTGCGGACGCGTTGCGCAGCGCTTCCCGGAAGGATTTGGCTCCGAAGCTTTCAAAGAGCACATCCTTTCTTCGGTATGCGCCACCCCTCTCGGTCCTTGTGGTATCAATATTCGCAATATTCTCTGCCGCAATATCCATCCGGATCCGCTGAGCGCTCAAAGCAGACGCACTGATATCAAATGAACTTAAAAAAGCCATTTCTTTTCCTCCTGACAGTAGCTACTGTCCTAAAATTGTATTGACAGTCTGAACAATACGCTCGGCATTGAATGGCTTTACAATAAAGTCCTTTGCTCCGGACTTAATGGCATCCACCACCATGCCCTCCTGTCCCATCGCTGTACACATTACAATCTTGGCGTTCGGATCATTCTCACGAATTTTCTTAAGCGCCTGAAGACCGTCCATGTTGGGCATAGTAATGTCCATAATCACCATATCCGGTTTTTCTTCATCATACTTCTTCACTGCTTCTGCCCCGTCCTGAGCCTCTACAAAATTATCATACCCGCTTTTGGTCAGAGCATTCTTAACCATCATTCTCATAAATGCGGCATCATCCACCAACATAATCTTAGGCATTGTGTTCCCCTCTCTTTTCTAAAAATAATATATGATATAATTTTAAATATCAACCTAGCATAATGTCAACAGAAAAATTGCAGATTATCCATCAAAAACCGGCGTTTCTTCTGTCGCCGCCACTTCGGCTTCCTCCAAATCGTCACATTCATACAATCTCTGATTGATCCGAATGGCTACATTTTTCTTATAAATACCCATTTTACCGGTAAACCATGCCTGTCTGCCGACATACAGCTTGACATCCCGATCCTTGGGCTTATTCATATCTATCACATCCCCAACCTTCAGATGATAAATATCATCCAAATCCAGATTTACCGTGCCAAGCTGGCCGGTAATTGGAAGCTGCGAATACCGGATATTGTCCAGAATCGTCTCCCGGTTATCCTCGTAAGCATAGCCTTTGGCCAGATGCCGGCGGCTGTCCATAACCTGAAACATCGATTCCAGAAGATTTCCCGGCATACAAAGCCGTATCCGTTCCATAGCCAGACCCGCCACATCCACATTTAACATAATAATCGCCACGGTCTCGTCAAGTCCCACATCCTGCATCATACTGGGATTCTCTTCGATCCGATATGCCTCAAAATCCACATTGATATAACTGGCAAAACCATCCTTTAATGCATGAATCAGCTGAGAAAGGATTCTGCGGTAAAGAGCGGTTTCGACATCGGAGTATCGATAGCCGTCTTTTACTTTCACCACTTCCTCGCCGCCACCCAGCATATGATCGATCAGTGTAATCACCAATCCTGGCGTGACATACATCATTAACGGGACCAGCTTACGAGTATTACCCTCAATGGTTGTATTGACCAAAGTGATTATATCGTTTTCCTTCAAAGAGTTTACAAATTCATAATAGCGCCGTTCCTGAACCTCCATCACGGTAATGTCAGTCATAACCCGGAACAAGCCATTGACCTGTGAAGTGATGATTCTCGCATAATTCTCAAACACACTGCTCAGGATCTTCATCTTATCCTTGGTGAATTTCCTGGGACTGTAGAAATCATACTTGTTATATTTAATCTCAGGCTTTTGCTGCTTCTGAGATTTGTCCGCTGCCGTAGCAGGCGGATCCTGCTTTTTCATTTGCTCTGCCGGTGCCGGCTTCTCTTCTGCTTTCGCCGAACCGCCGCCTCCCTGCATGGACTTCAAAAGCTCGTCAATCTGACTTTGAGATAATACGTCTGCCATAGTTAAACGCCACCTTTACTCAATTGTTATTCTGTTGGGGCGCCTTCTGCAGGCTGCGCCGCACCATCCGGAATATCGCCTGACGGCTGATCAATCATGCTCGCCGAACCTTCCGAGTTTCCGCCGACTGGTATGAACGTATCCCCCTGATGCTCCTGCCCTGTGATGGTCACGTCGCCGGCCTCTCTACTGCTATAATACTCATCATAAAAATCATTCATTGACTTGATATCCGCCCCTTTATCCACAATCAAAAATTCAACCCGGCGGTTTTTTGCCCGGCCCTCTGCCGTCTCGAACGTATCCACCGGACGGAACTGTCCGTAGCTGATGCCAATCAGCTTACTGGGATCAATAATGTTCTTTTCCTGAATGTAAGCGGCCACCTCTGCCGAACGCAGGGACGAAAGCATCCGGTCTGTCCGCGGCCTGTTGGGACGATTGGGATCCGCCTGGGCGGTATGTCCCATAATCTCAATCTGTGAGATTAATTCTGCATTGGGAGCTATCGCCTCACAAAACACATCCAGGATCTGCGTGGCTTCCGGTGTCAGCACCGAGCTGTCGCCGTTAAAAAACGTATGGTTCTCAAAGGCCACAAAAGCATAGCCCTCTCCCCGGCTCATACTGACTCCCTCTACCCCACTGTTGCTCAGATATTGTACAATAGAGAGATACAACTTATCCAGCTCATCCATTTCATCTAGTTCCTGGTTTGTCTCCAGATTGCCGGATACATCAAATTCTCCCTCCATAATATTCTCGTTAATTGCAATCTGCTGCTCGTCGGAGGCATTGGGAAAAACGCTTTTTACAAAAACCTCCCACTTTTGTTGGTCAAGATTAGACATGGAATACAGCATAACGAAAAAGCACAACAGAAGCGTCACCATGTCGCCGTATGTATCCATCCAGCTTCCGCAGTCCTCGCCGCCTCCGCCGCCTTTCTTTCTCCTGCTCATTATGCCTCACCACCTCCGCCGCTGGCCTTCTCTGCCTTCAGAAGCAGCTTTTTCTGCTGCGACTGTTTCATACAGGACAGTAAATGTTCTCTTAGCATTTTAGGATTCTCACCTGCCTGAATTCCCATTAACCCTTCAATTACCGTGGTACAATAGAGCTCTTCCTCCGCCTGCCGCACACGCAGCTTCTTTGCGATCGGCTGACAGAAAATATTGGCAAAGCCACTGCCGTAGAAGGTAGTGATCAATGCCACGGACATATCCGCGCCCAGACTGCTGGCTCCGCCGCCGCCGTCTAAATTCAGTCCTTTCAGCATGTTGATCAGGCCAATCAATGTACCGATCATACCGAATGCCGGTGCATAAGAAGAAGCCTTCTCATAAAGTCCGGCCGCTTCATCATGTCTGGCCATCATATCATCCATCTGCTTTTCCAGCATATCCCGGACCTTATCCGGGTCGCTGGCATCAACAATCATCAATACACTTTGCTTCAAAAAGGGATCTTTGATCTCCTCCGCCTTTTCCTCCAGCGCCAGCAAACCGCTTTGCCTGGCTAACATCGCCAGATCTACCAGCTGATCTACCAGCTTCGGGATATTGTATTTTTTCCCCCGAAACAGCACGGTAATGTGCTTGGGGACATCCATCAGAATGCGGAACGGATAGCTGGCGGTAACCGCCGCGATTGTACCTCCAATAACGATGGCAAGAGACTGCAGGTCTATAAAATTCCCGATCTTACTGGGTCCGATTCCCCACAAGCACAACCCCAGCGCCATAATTATGCCTATAAGCGTTGTCAAATCCATTGTATCTTCCTCCTAAATATATCAATCATCGAAACGCTTATTCACTCTCGCCGTCATAGACCACACAGCTCTTGATAAACGCTCGGATCTGATTCAATATCGAATCCGCAGAATCCTTCACAAGAAAGTAATCTCCATTCATCATCTTTACCTTTGTCTCCGGAATCGACTCCATGGATTCGATCTGGAGTAAATTCAGGTACAGCTCTTCTCCATTCAGCCGGACTACCCTAACCATTCCTTTTCCTCCACTGTCACTTACCTGATTTTCCGCATTTCCGGTGGAGTAGCCGCGGCGCGCGCGGCTTCTCTCTCCCGATATTCTTTCCTTCCGCGCCTTGCGGGCGCGGTCCATAATTTTCTGGTTCTCGCTCTGACGCCGGATCTTCATCTTATCCCCCGCTGGCTATTACCGCTTCATACTGACTAAATCGGAAAGCATCTCATCCGACACCGTGATCATCTTAGTATTGGACTGGAACCCTCTGTGGGTCGTGATCATATCGGAAAACTCCTTGGCCAAATCCACGTTGGATGCCTCCACATAACCGGTCATCAAATCAGGATTGGCGCCGCCGGCGATTCCCGGAGATACGTTACCTGCATTGTCACCGTTCGTGGTGGTATAATAGTTGCCGCCGGCTTTCGACAAACCGTTGGGGTTCTGGAATGTGGCAATGGCAACTTTACCGAGGGAGACGGTGGCGGTATTCTTTCTGACAACGTCTATGGTTGCATTAGGATTATTCGGATCCGGCTCTTTCACCGTCTTCTCATACTCAGCCTTTACCATGATTTCACCGGCGCTGTTAATGGTTATCTCTTTCGACATCAGCGGAGACGTATCGGCATTCTCCCAGTCATAAGTCACTTGAGCCGGAGTCTTAAGAGTTCCGTCCGCATTATACTCAGCTTCTGTATAACCAGTCGGCATACGCAGCGGAACCAGCTTCGTCGTGTCTATTGTGCCGTCATCATTCGGCATATACCCATATACAAAGTTCTTATCCCCGTCTACTACATATCCATTGCTATCGAGGGAAAACTGGCCTACTCTGGTATAATAAAAATCAGCGCCCTTCACATCCTCATTACCATATTCATTTTTTACTGATTTTACCAGGAAAAACCCGTCTCCGCTTATCGTCGCGTTAAATCCGCCTACATAGGTCGGCGTACTGGCCGTCATATCCATACCGATGGTTCCCATCAAGGCACCATAACCAAACTGGGCAGAGTTCGTACCAGCTGCTGTATCTGTACCGCCGGTGGAAGAAGTAGACGTCTGGTACATCGCCTCTTTAAAGGTATAGGTCTGCGCCTTAAAACCAAATGTATTAACGTTTGCAATATTATGTCCAACTACGTCCATTTTGTTCTGGTGAGCCCGAAGGCCCGCCACTGCTGCGTCCATTGCTCTTAACATGCTTTTCTATTTTCCTTTCCCTTTTTCCTGCTGCCATCCCTCCTGCCTGCACGTCCGGCAGGCAGGGGAAACATCCTCATCCGAGGTCCTGCCTACAAAAGGATGGCGCTGTCGATGTTTGTAAATACACGTTCCCGCATATCCTGCTGTCCCATGGTCGTCACCACGGTGTTGTTTGGTACATTTACGATAAAAACTCCCTGTGAGCCAATCACCGCCACATCCCGGGCGCCCTTTTTCCTGGCGTCCTCCACGGCCTGCTCCAGTTCGCTCATCAGCTGATTGTCTACGGCGATTCCCCGTTCGTTCAAGCGCTTTGTGGCATGTTTGGAAAAATTCAAACCCGCTTTTGCCTTCTCCGAAAGAAGCTGGCCAAACTCAGCCTGACGCCCCCCGTTCCCAGGTACTGTAGTATTCTGGCGGGAGATGCCGGAACTGCCGCTCTCATAACAACGCATTCCATTTACATCCATAGTCTCTCCTCTTTTCCAAAACATTCCTGTACGCTGTCAGCCTCCGGGCCGTATTTCTAAATCAATGCGGTTCTGGCACTGGCATTCTCATTCCCGGGCTCCCCTTCCAAGTCCGTATCCGCTCCCGGATCCTTTTCCGGATCGGTATTCTCGGGCTTATTCGTCCCTTCTACTGGATCGGTATCATCTTCTCCGCCTTCCCCTTCTGTACTTTCCGTCTTAAAAGGATTTGGCACTCTTCCCATACCGACCAGATGAGAAAGCTGATATTCCTTCGGATCATCCTCCAGCTTGATCGTCGGATTTCCGGAGGTGAAATTCACCCACTCGACTTTCGCATACTTGACATCTACCGGTTGCTCTTTCCCGTAGATATTCTCCTCGGTTACTGCCATCGTCACTTCCTGGCCTACCAACCCGGCTGCATACGTCTGTGTATTAACACTTGTCACATTCTTTAAGGCATCCGTCATCGAGGTCATGGATTGTACCATCGCCATCTGGGTCATCTGGTTCATAATCTCGCTGTTGTCCATGGGATTCGTCATATCCTGGTTCTGAAGCTGAGTCGCCAGCAGCTGAAAAAATCCCGTCATTGTAATTGTGTTTCTGTCATTCGCCTCTGCCGTATATGACTGTGTCGCATACGGGTTCGAGGTTCCGCTGACTGATAAAGAATCCGCCATCCTGTCTCCTTTCCTAGACCAGCCCCAGTCTCAACTGCTGAGCAAAGGAATCGCTGTTTGCGTGATGCTCTTCTCCCCGCCGCTCGCTCTGTCCCTGGTCTTCCCGGGCGTTGCCTCCCTGCTTGTTTTCCTGATATTCTTCTTGTTCCTGAGGACGCTGCGTGAGAATCACCGTCTCCTGTCCGGTCTTCTCCTCCAAAATCGAAGCAATCTCCGTCGCCTTCTCGCTGAGAATCTCCAATGTCCGGGGATTCGTTGCCAAAATCGATACGGCTGCCCGGCCTGCTTCATACGTCATCCGAATGGTCAGCTTACCCAGAGACGCCGGTTCCAGCTCCACGGTCAATGTCCGCCCTGCTTCCGGCAGTCTGGTGGCCAATGTCTTACCCAAATCCTGCGGCAATGTATCCGGCGCCGTCCTCAATGGCATTGTCTCCATCCGTTTTGCCTCCTGGAACAACGGCTCCGGCTGGCCTGAAACCCGAAATGCTCCGGTTATCTGCTGCCCTTCGCCCTCCTGCATCTGCCTTCTCTCTAAACCAGAAAAATCTTCCTGACTCTCCTGCCCGCGGCTGTCCGTCTTAACCTCCGCCTTCGGCAAATCTTCTTTCGTTGTCACCGATGTCCGGACAACCTGCAAATTCTGTTTTTCTTCGTTCACTTCTTTAGCTGGTTGTTCCTGAATGGCTGCATCCCTTTCAACCGGCTTTTCCATCTCAATCTTCTCTGGCTGTACCAACTGTTCCTGTTCGAGCTGTTTCTGTCCGGGTTGTTTTTGCATCGCTTGCCCTTCTTGTAATAATTGTCCCGCCGGTATTTGCTCCGCCGCCGGTTGTTCCTGTAGCAGGGCTTCTTGCAGTACCGGCATATTCTCCGGCTGTTCCCCGGCTACCGTCAGTCCAATCTCACCGATATTCTCCGTTTCACCTGGCACCGGCTCTTCAGAAACCATCACTACCATCTGGGCTGCCGCCAGTTGCAACGCCGCCTTTTCCAGAGCTTCCAGCTGTTCCGGAAGATCCTGGGATTCCTCCGGTTGCCCTTTTAAATCCTCCTTTTTGTTTCCGGCGGATTTTGTTTCCGGCTTCTCAATCGGCTTTTTACCCTCTGTCCCGTTCGTCTTCTCCGGCTCGCTATCCTTTACCGCATCCTTTTTAATCTGCAAAAGCGTTGTAAAACCATTGTTTTCAACCGACGTTTTCTGGGCCACTGGGCGCTCCTTCGCAGCCATCTTCACCGAAGCCATACTTGGAACCTTCACTGCTCCTTCCACTGAATTCCTCCTTTCTCTATTATAATATCTATAATCAACAGCTATAAGCTGTGACTATCCTATCAATTATAACACAATCATATCTAAAATTCTACTTTCCACGACATATTTCTTACATTTTCTTTATCCCCTGTGCTGTCGCTGATACTGCTGCCTCTGGCGCAGGGCTGTGCCCGAGACAAACTCTTCTACAAATAATTCGTCCGCTTTCGCCACTGCCCGCTGATATTCCACCGTCTTCTTCTCCTTCAACTTTTCATAACGGGATGTATCCACTTTCGCACTGATAACCTCCTGCTTCTTCGCATCTTCCTGCTTGCGGAGGACTTTCAAATGTTCCTTTTCCGTATCGATAATCTCTTCCATACGTCCGATACACATGTCAAACAACCGATAATTTTCAATACTCGTTCCCTGTTCTTTGGCCTGATCGAACTGGCTTTCATAACCGTTCAGCTCCTGATGCAGGCCAAGTATCTCTTCCTGCTTGCGGTTTACATTTTGCATTATGGTAGCATGCTCGGTTTTTAAATTATCCAACACCTGTGTCTTATACGCCAGAACCGTCTCCAGCCTGTATTGAAATTTTTTCACTTTTCTATCCTCCAGAGTCAGCCAACAATCGATCGGATATATTGCAGCGTTTCCTCATAACTGAAACGCTCGTTAATTCCCTGCTGTAAAAATGCATTGATATCGTTTATTTTAGAAACCGCCTCATCCAGGGCCGGATTGACTCCTCTCTTATATGCGCCGATAGAAATCAGATCGGCATTCTTTTGATACAACCCCAAAAGATTTCGCAGCCGGGAAGCGATTTGTTGATGTTCCTCAGAAACGATTTCCACCATCAAACGTGAAATACTGGCGCCGATATCAATCGCCGGAAAGTGATTTTCATTCGCAAGCTGACGGCTGAGAACTATATGGCCATCCAGAATACCGCGGACCGTATCAGAAATTGGTTCATTCGTGTCATCCCCTTCCACCAGTACCGTATATACTCCCGTGATGGAACCCTTGCCAAAATTCCCGCTGCGCTCCAAAAGCTTGGGGAATTCCGCATATATGGACGGCGTATAGCCCCTGGCGATGGGCGGCTCGCCAATGGCAAGTCCGATCTCCCGCTGCGCCATCGCATAACGGGTGAGAGAATCCATCATCAGGAGCACATCATAACCCTGATCCTTAAAATATTCTGCAATTGTCGTCGCCACCAACGGGCACTTCATACGGAGCATTGCTGGCTGATCCGAAGTGGCGACCACCAGCACGGAACGCTTCATGCCCTCTTCGCCCAGATCTTTCTCAATGAATTCCAACACCTCACGTCCACGCTCACCTACCAGAGCGATCACATTGATGTCTGTCTTTACATTCTTGGCAATCATGCCCATCAAAGTACTCTTTCCCACTCCCGAACCGGCGAAAATACCGATTCTCTGTCCCTTGCCTATCGTGTTCAAGCCATCAATGGCCTTCACTCCAAACTCCAGCCTTTCCCGGATCGGCGGCCGGTTCAGAGGATTGATATAAGGGCTGCTGACAGTATAATGGCGGTTCGAAGGGAACCCCTCTCCGCCGTCCATCGGCTCTCCCAAAGCATTGATAATCCTTCCCCTCAGAAAATCGCCCACCGGCACCTTGAGACGGCGCCTGGTATTGCGCACAAAGCTTCCGGAAGCAATACCACTTGTAGCCTCATATGTCATGAGCTGAATCCTGCCATCCTTAAAGCCCACTACCTCCGCCGGCATCTGCCGGTTTTGCTCCTCATTGTAGATCATTACAATATCGCCAATACTGGAACGGCCGCCAGATGCCTCCATGGACATACCTACCACATTTTCAATTTTTCCAATATGGCCGATCGTCTCTGACTTGTTGATCAGAGCAGGAATCTTCTCATACATATACAACTCCTATACTCTTACATTCTCTAATATATCCTTAATATTCTCAATCTGTGTATTCACACTTACGTCCACTATTTCCTCAGGCATCTCAATAATACAGTTTCCTCGCTCTTCCTTATCCATCACAATGAATTTAATATTGTCTGAAAGATGGGAGAGCTCGTCTAAAATGTCGGCATCCGCCTTCATCATCATATCGTAATCACATTTGTCAATATAAATCTTAACCCAGGCCGTCTTTTTTAATTTCTCCGTGGCGGAGATAATCATTTGTTTGATCACTTCGCCACTGGATCGCAGGCTGATGTGGATTACCTTTTCACCCACAGCTACCGCACAATCCTTAAGTTCCTCCAGATAATTTTTAACACAATGCTCCTTGGCCGTCTCCACTGAACGCAATGCTTGCCGCATGTCTTCCTGAAACGAGTGTAAAGTCTCTTCAAATTCTTTCCGGCATTCTGCTTCCGCCTTTTCCCGGCCCTCGCGGTAACCACTTTCGTAACCTTCCCGAATGCCCGCCTCCCGGGCCTGTTCCTGCTCCTTCTCCGCCCGGGCAGCAGCGTCTTCCAAAATCCGGGCTGCTTCCTTTCTGGCCGTCTCCACAAGCTCCTCGGCTTCCTGCTTCTTTTGTTCCAAAAGCGCCAATGCCGGATCGGGTTCCGGTTCATATTCCCCGGGCATCTCCAGCAGAATGTTCTCCTGCTCTTCAAATACCGGAACAACCATTTCTTCCGACGGCTGCTCCTCCTTTTTTACGTCTCCGTCTTTTTTATATTGGGGAAAAGACGGTTTCCTTTGAACCGGCTCCCGGCTGCTGACAGCCAGCTCCACCGGTGGGATATATCGTTCAATGCTATACTTTTCTGCTGTATCCGGGCGCTTAATGATCCTTTTAGACGATGATATTATCATCCTCGCCTCCCTTCTTAATGATCACCTCACCCTGCTCCTCGAGATTCCGGATGATATTAACAATGCGCTGCTGCGCCTCTTCCACATCCTTCAGTCTGACATTGGTTGTAATCTCCAGATCGCCTCGTACCGTCTCAGCCATACGCTTCGACATATTGCTGAAGAATATCGCCTTCATATCCTCGGAAGCGTTCTTAAGCGCAAATACAATATCCTTGGCATCGCAATCGCGGACGAAACGCTGTACGGAACGATCGTCCATGTCCAGAATATTCTCGAACACGAACATCTTGTCGCGGATTGTCTGCGCCAGATCGGGATTTCGCTTATCCAGCTCTTCGAATATTTTCCGTTCGCTGCTGCGGTCCACATGATTCATCATATCTGCCACATAATCGATACCGCCCAGGCTCATATTGTCCTCGCTGGTAATAATGGTAGCGAACTTCCTCTTCATCTCTTCTTCCACGATCGAGATCGCTTCCGGAGACACCCGATCCATCCGCGCCATGCTTTCCACTGTCAGGATCCGCTTCTCATCCGGCAATTCCTCCAGAATCTGGGCTGCCTGCATCGGCTCCATGTAAGCCAAAATCAAAGCGATCACCTGGGCCCGCTCATTCTGCAGCAAAGACAGAAGAGCCTTGGGATCTCCCTTCATAAAGAAGTTAAACGGCTTGGACTGAAGCGTCTTAGATACTTTCTCCAGCAGATTCCGGGCCGTGGACTCACCGAATGCTTTCTCCAGTACATTCCGGGCATAATCCAGGCCTCCGTCTGTCATCATCTTATGGGTGAGACAGAGCTTATAAAACTCATCCAAAACAGCCTCTACTTGAGTATTGCCGGTTTTGCCCAGCTTCGCGACCTCATAAGTCAGGTCTTCAATCTCCTGCTCGCTCAAATACTTATATATCTGAGAAGCGCGATCCGCTCCCAGGGAAACTACCACCAGCGCCGCTTTGCTTCTGGGATCTGTTATCGGTTCTGTATCCTGCTTATCGAGACTGCTTTCGAGCTCCTCTATGCTTTGCGCCATCGCCCATTTCCTCCTCTCCACTAAGCCAGCTCTGCACCAGCTTCGCCGCAATCTGCGGGTTTTGATCCACAAACTCTGAAATATTCTGCTTCAACCGCAGGCTACGCTGCATACGGAGATTAAGAATCTCCTCGTTTTTAGCGAATTCGTCCTCTTCCTCTTCTTCCTCCGGCATGCCATCCATCCCTGGCATCTCGCCGCCCTCGCCAGCCATCAGCCCGGTCTCTTCACCCGGCTCCGGCAGAAGCTCGTCGACCGGCAGATCTCCGTCGATAAAGTCGTCGCCCGCCATCACCACTTCTTCCTTCTTCTTACGTCCGGACTTAAGAAGCAGCAGAATCAACAGCAGCAACAACAACAGAATCCCGGCTCCAATTGCGATCAAAATCGGCAGCGGTATCGTCTTTAAGAGCTCTGCCACCCCTCCTGCAGGCACTACCGGCGGCTGTGTCGGAATCTCAACCTCCGGGCCCGGAGCCCGCACAATCGTAATTTTCTGGTCAATCGCGTCCACCGGAATACCGGCTGAATTCGCCACCAGCCGCAACAGGCTTTCCTGCGTCACAGACTCCATATCGGTGGTCGTAATCATGACGCCGATGGAAATGTCTTCCAAAACTCCCGGCTCAATCTGCCGTTGCTCTTTTAATACATTGAAAAGCCATTCCCGCGTCGCATCAGCATTGCTGTAGCTGTCACTAATCTGCCCGTTACCGTTCTCATTGGTATAACGGGGAATATCTGCATTGGCATCCGCTCCCACGAGCCCCCCTGCCCCCTGGCTGGCCGAAACCGTGCTCTCATCGGAAACCTGCTCTGTATGTAAAAGACCGGTCTTGTCTTCCTCGTCAATCTTATCCGGTGTGGTATATTGTGTCGTCTCGCGAATCAGACGTTCCATATTGAGGGTGCCCTTTACGGAAACTGCGACATTGCCAGAACCGTAAAGCTGTTCCAAAACCCGTCTTACATTGCCTGCAATACTGCTCTCTACCATGCTGGTCAGACTGGTCATATCGCTGACACCGCCGCTCCCGCTTTCGCCATCAGATCCCACTTCAATCATCGTAGCTGCATCATATACCGCCACATTAGTGATATTCAGTCCACGAACCGCATGAGAAATCAACCCCCGAACCGCCTGCGCTTTTTCCGGAGTCAAACTGCTTCCGTCTTTCATAGTAACCACTACCGAGGCAGAGGCGCTCATTTCCGCCTCATCTCCGATCACAAAACGCCGCTCTCCTGCCGGAGAAATCGTCACTTTTGCATCCTGTACCCCTTCAAAAAGCCGAATCTGCGCTCCCAGCCGATCCTGCAGCTCATATAATGTAATCTGCTCTTTATCCGACTCAGTGGTCATCAGACCGGTATTATTGAGGTACATATCGTATGTAAAGCCACTTTTGGGATAACCCTGACTCAGGAGATTCGCCCGGGTCTGGTCAACCGTGGATGCAGGCACCCGTATGGCGCCCTCTCTGTCATTGTATCGGTAATCAATACCTCCGTCCTGGAGGAGGCTGACTACCTGCTGTGCCTCTTCCTGATTCAGCCCTGTAAACAGTGTGCTGTAATCCTTATCCTTGCCCAAATTTAATGCAAGTATCGCAACAAGGGCAATCACGACAGTCCCCCCTGCGATTATTTTAATCAGCGTACGGGTCTTTTCTGGTATGTTTTGCCAGCTTTCTTTCCAATTCTGCACCTTTTTATCCAACCTTTGTTATAATAATCTCGAAACACCGATTCCCAAACCATGTCCATCAGACATTAATCTTTATCAATTCATTATATGCTTCTAATGTCTTATTGCGCAAACCAATCATCACATCCACTGCCAAGCCCGCTTTCGCCTCTGCAATCGGAAGCGTATGGGCATCATCCAACTGCCCGGTAGCCAGCAAATATTGCTTATGTTCTACGTCCGCCTGTGTTTCCTGCACCTGTTCTATCGTATTTTTGAAAATATCCTTGAACAAAGATGCCTCCGCGCTCACTGTCGGCGCATTTTGTGTCTGATTCAGATCATTGACACCGATATTCCCCCATGGTATCATAGGTACAATAAATGCTGCTCCTTCCATAATATCCTCTCTTTCCTATCTTCATTCCCTGTTTATTGTTAGAAAGTCTTCGCCGCAGTTCTTAAGCGATTAATATCATTTGTGAGCGAATTCAACATGTACTGATACTGATATGCGGTCCGTACAATCTCGACCTGTTCCTGATCCATATCCACGTTATTGCCATCAAGCCGGCTGGACTCCGTCCAGGTCGTATTCAAGCTGGCTTTGGACGATTCTATGGCATGTGATACCGCCCGCCTTGGGGCCTTCGCCGTCTCGCTGGCATGGGCCAGGCGCCGGCTCATCTCTTCTTCAAAAGTTACATACTGGGATTTGAATCCCGGAGTATCCACATTCGCAACATTATTCAGCGATACCGTCTGTCTTCCCCACAAATAATCAAGAACCTTTTCCGACAGAGCGACGCCGTTTCCATAAATCGCTTCCATAACTTTTGTTCTCCCTTTCACTTTTTTATTTTCCGCTATATACTAGTCTTTTTCAATAGGTTTTCTTTTCCAACTCTGCATTTTTTTAAATGTATACAGTATTCAGGATACATTCGGGCACGCCAAAAACATCCCCTCTCCCAAATATCACACAACATATTATGCCCCAATCCCTTTTCAATGTCAAGAGCTTCATCAGATTTTCATATTTACAATTACATGAATCAAATACCCGAATGTTATAGCAAACACCGCGCAAATGGCCGAGTTCTCAACCTGAAAATTCTAAAAATGGCGGAAAAAAGCGGCGGAGAAATCTCTCCGCCGGAAGTTTTTTCTTAAAGCTGCCCTTTTCAACTGATATTCCGCCGCCAAAATCGCAATCTTCTCAGACCAGAATATTCAACATGGAAACGGCATAGTAATTGCTCAGATTATAAGCTCCGCTCTTAGCAAAAGCCGCAAACTGCCGGAAGGAATCCGACATCGCTGACTTGGAAGATGCGGAAGAAGCACTGCCCGCAGAAGCAGATGTACTGGTTCCGGAACCTGTGTTCTCGGGAACGACTTCTGCATCCATAATCTCATTCACTGACATATCCAGAATCGTTGACGCTTTCTCGCCCGCACGTTCAGCCATACCAAACTGACCGCCCAGCACATCCTTCACCAGGTTCGGGTCCTTCTGCAGCGCCTCTCTGAATTTATCTTCATCCATCTTCAGATTACCGCTGGTATCAATACTGATGCCAATCTTGGCCAATCCTTTTTCAGAGGGAATCGTCCTCTTTAAGGATGCCAGCTGAAAAGCAACGGTTGCACTGTGTCCGCTATTTTTGGATAAATAAGCGATAGTTCCGTTCAGCTTATCCATGAATTCCTTCGTCGCATCTACCACTGCATCTTCGGCTTCATCCAGCTTCTTATTGGTAACGGTACCGTCGTCCCCGACAATCTGGGTCTTGGATGCCTCTGCCAGCGCCAAATCATATTTGCTGAAAACATTGTCCTTCTTGCTGGTCTGCAGCTTCGCCGCCGCTGCTTCCAGCTCTTCCAGACGAGTCTGATATTCCATCAGAAATACAGAGGTGCTGCTGGTAGCTTTAGCAGTGCTGGAACTGCTGGAGGTCTTAATTCCCAGATCCTCTTTCATCTTATCCGCTGTCTTTTCCGCACTCTCTGTCCAGCTGTTGCTGTTAAGCTTCGAGTTCTGGTAGCTGTCATAGCCATAACCGTAGTTGTAGTTGGAAGAATATCCATTTACTGCTGCCATGATTTTCTCCTTTCTGGTATCATCATACCTGATTATACTGGACTCATCACCATTGACCTCCTTTTTCGGCCACTGACATGAATCAATCTACAACTTATATATCGGCTTTTCCGCGGCAAATTATAAGATATATTTTCCAATTTTCCAGTGATTCCTGCGGCAGGAAGCGTTATTATGGCTCATCGGACCAGCATAGCCTCCCGCTCTGCCCCGGTTCCGATAAATTTAACCGGAATTCCGATATAATTCTCGATAAACCGGATATAATCCTGGGCAGCTTTGGGAAGCTCTTCAAAGCTTTGGCATCCTGCCAGCTCTCCAAAATTACCCGCAAGCTCTTGATACACCGGCTTTGCACACCCCAGCAGCTCAAGATTTGTTGAAAAATCTTCGGTGATCGTCCCGTCACAATCATAAGCCACACACACCTGGATCTTATCGAACCGGCCAATCGTGTCGAGATGGTTTACAGAAAGCGCTGTCAGCCCGTTTACCCTCCGGGCATACTTAAGCGCTACCAGATCCAGCCATCCGCATCTTCTGGGCCGTCCGGTAGTCGTGCCATACTCATGTCCCAGCTCCCGAATCCGATCGCCGGTGCTGTCCAGAAGCTCCGTGACGTAGGGTCCCTCCCCTACTCTGCTAGAATACGCCTTAATCACCCCGTATACATTGCCGATATCCGCCGCACTAAGCCCGGTCCCCGTCAAAATGCCGCCGATAGTCGGATTTGAAGATGTAACAAACGGATAAGAACCGAAATCGATATCCAGCAGGGTCGCCTGAGCCCCCTCCACTACCATCTTCTTATCCTCTTCCAGCGCCTTGTGCAAAAATGTTAGTGTGTCGCACACATAGGGCTTTAGCTCCTTTGCATAACCGGTATAAGCAGCCAGCAGCTTCTCAAAATCCAGCTTCTCGTCAATCGCCGGATTCCCCGGATCATAAAATTTCAAAAGAGCTTTTCTGGATTCGATCAAATACCGCAGCTTCTCTGCAAAGCCGGGAGTATACAGATCTTCCATGCGCAGGCCGCTTCGCTCATATTTATCACAATAAGCCGGCCCGATCCCCTTACCTGTCGTCCCAATCTTCGCCGCACGCAGTTTTTCCAATGCCGCGTCCATCAGCTGATGATAAGGCAAAATCACATGCGCTTTATCGCTGATCTTCAGATAATGCTCCACATCATAACCATGCGCTTTTAAATTTGCGATCTCCGCCAGCAGGACCTCCGGGTTCAAGACCACACCATTACCGATGACACCGACCGTATGCCCTGACAGAATACCGGACGGAATCAGGTGCATGGCATATTTTATATGATCTACCCTGATGGTATGCCCCGCATTATCCCCGCCGGTGGCACGCACAGCCACATCTGCGTCCGCCGCCAGATAATCAATCACTTTTCCTTTTCCCTCATCCCCATAAAAACATCCGATTACCACATCTGCTTTTGACATAATTCGTCTCCTTCATCCTTATACATGAATCTCCGCCTTCATTCCCAGAAGCTCCTTGTTTTTATCCAGGATTGGCCGTACCACCTCGGACAGAAATTCCTCTACCTGCTGTGGCGCCCTTCCCACATAACGGGATGGCTCCATACATTTCTGTAATTCCTCCAGAGAAAGGCCAAAGGCCGGCTCGGCGGCAATCAACTCCAGCAGATTGTTCTCCAGCCCCTTTTCTTTGACATTGCGTCCGGCTTCCATGGATAGCCGGCGGATCTGCTCATGCAGCTCCTGACGGTCTCCACCGGCCTTCACAGCATCCATCATAATATTCTCCGTCGCCATAAACGGCAACTCGGCCATAAAGTGCTTTTCAATCACCTTGGGATAGACCACCAATCCATCCACAACATTCAAATACAGATCCAGGATACCATCTACTGCCAGAAACCCTTCCGGAATGCTGAGACGTTTGTTTGCTGAATCGTCCAATGTCCGCTCAAACCATTGGGTTGATGCCACCAGCATGGGATTGATCACATCGCTCATCACATAATTTGCAAGAGACGCAATCCTCTCGCTCCGCATGGGATTGCGCTTATACGCCATGGCAGAGGAGCCGATCTGGTTCTTTTCAAAAGGCTCTTCCACCTCTTTCAGATGCTGAAGAAGCCGGATATCATTCGAGAATTTGTGGGCGCTTTGGGCGATGCCTGCCAGCACATTGATCACCCGCGTATCCACCTTTCGGGAATACGTCTGACCGGACACCGGATAACAATCCTGAAATCCCATTTTTTCAGCAATCATCCTGTCTGCCTGACGGCATTTCTCATGATCTCCCTCAAACAGCTCTAAAAAGCTGGCCTGCGTGCCGGTCGTACCCTTAGAGCCCAGCAGCCGCATGGAACCGAGCACATGATCCAAATCTTCTAGATCCAGGCATAGCTCCTGCAGCCATAAAGTCGCCCGCTTTCCTACCGTCGTCGGCTGTGCCGGCTGAAAATGCGTAAATGCCAGGGTCGGCTGACATTTATAATTCTCCGCAAACCTTGCCAGCTCTGCCATCACATTGAGCAATTTGCGGCGTACCAGCCCCAAGGCCTCCGTCATGATAATGATGTCCGTATTATCTCCCACATAACAGGAGGTAGCTCCCAGATGAATGATCCCTTTTGCTTTTGGGCACTGCTGCCCATAAGCAAACACATGGGACATCACATCGTGCCGCACCAGGCGCTCCCGCTCTTTGGCCACCTCATAATTAATATCTTCTGCACTGGCCTTCAGCTCGTCGATTTGCTCCTGAGTGATGGGAAGCCCCAGCTCCTTTTCTGTCTCTGCCAAGGCAATCCACAGCTTCCGCCAGGTTTTGAACTTTTTATCCGGAGAAAAAATATACTGCATCTCCTTGCTGGCATAACGTTCAGACAGAGGGCTTTGATATTTATCGTACATAGTATCCTCCATTATCTTATATAATCCCCCCGGATATCCTCCGCCGGGGGTGCAATCGGATATTCACCGGTAAAACAGGCCGTACAGATAGGCAGCCCGCCGGATAACTCTCTCAGGCGCTCCGGCCGCAGATAAGAGAGGGTGTCTGCACCCAACAGGGTACAAATCTCCTCCACCGTCCTGTCATGGGCAATCAGCTGCTCCTCGCTGGGAATATCTGTCCCAAAATAGCAGGGGTGCAGAAACGGCGGCGCACTGACTTTGACATGCACTTCCCTGGCCCCCGCCTCACGCAGCATTCGTACAATCTGATGGCTGGTAGTACCGCGGACGATCGAATCATCGATCATAATCACCCGCTTATCTGCCACCGCCTCTTTCAGAACGTTCAATTTAACCCGTACGGCAGATACTCGGCTGCTCTGCCGCGGCCTGATGAAGGTACGGCCCACATAAGTATTTTTCACAAATGCCGTGCCATAAGGAATCCCGGACTCCATGGAGTACCCCAAAGCCGCGGCATTCCCCGACTCCGGAACCCCTACTACCAGATCCGCCTCCACCGGCGAGTCCTTTGCCAGGCACCGGCCGGCATATATGCGGGAATGGTAAACGCTGACCCCGTCAAACACACTGTCCGGCCTCGCAAAATAAATATATTCAAATACACACCGTGCCTGCCTCTGCCGTTCTGCCAGGCACATGGTCTTATCGGAGTGAATGCCGTCTTTGTTGATCGTCACAATCTCTCCCGGCTCCACATCCCGGATAAACTCGGCTCCCAACGTATCCAGGGCACAGCTTTCCGATACCAGGATCCAGGCATTTTCCTTTTTTCCGATACAAAGCGGCTTAAAACCGAAAGGATCCCGGGCTCCGATCAGCTTGCGGGGGCTGGCTATCACCAATGCGTAAGCACCGGACAGCTTTTTCATTGCATTGGCCACCGCGCTCTCCACATTAGCCGTGCGGACTCTCTCACGGGCAATGTGATAAGCGATCACCTCGGAGTCAATCGTGGTCTGAAAAATCGCCCCATTGTATTCCAGTTCCCGGCGCAGCTCAGGCGCATTGACCAGATTCCCGTTGTGAGCCAGGGCCAAGGTGCCTTTTACATAATTGAGCACCAAGGGCTGCGCATTTTCCAGAGTGCTGCTGCCCGCCGTGGAATAGCGGACATGTCCAACTCCGATATTCCCATAAAGCCCCTCCAGGATCTCCGGGGTAAATGCCTCATTACATAACCCCATCCCCTTGTGGACATAAACCTTCCCCTTTGGTCCGTTGGTATCACTGACTGCAATACCGCAGCTCTCCTGCCCCCGGTGCTGCAAGGCAAACAAGCCATAATAAATCTCGCTTGCCACCGGATTGCCGTCCAGATCATACATCCCAAAGACTCCGCACTCCTCACGAAGCTTCTCCCCCACAAGCTCCTCTCTCTCGTCCTTCATCGGCTTATCCTCTTATTTACTCAATCCCCAGGCGGCGGAACACTTCATTATAGGCATCCTCCACATTGCCCAGATCCCGGCGGAACCGATCCTTGTCCAGCTTCTCATGAGTCACCTTATCCCACAAACGGCAGGTATCCGGAGAGACTTCGTCCGCCAGGATGATCGTTCCATCCTCCAGCCTGCCAAATTCAATCTTAAAATCAATCAGATCGATTCCCAGTCCGGAAAAGTATTCCTGCATAACCTGGTTGACAATAAATGCATATTTTGTGATCTTGTCTATCTCTTCCTGCGTGGCCAGCTTCAGAGCCAACGCATAATAACTGTTGATGAACGGATCGTGCAGATCATCGTTTTTATAGCTGAATTCCAGGGTTGGACAGGCCAGCTTAATCCCTTCCTCCATCCCCAGCTTCTTGGCAAAACTGCCGGCAGAATAGTTGCGGATGATCACCTCCAGCGGCACAATCTCCACCTTTTTTACCAAAGTCTCCCGATCATTTAACTCTTCTACCAGATGCGTCGGAACCCCTTTCTGCTCCAACAGCTTGAAAATGTGATTCGTCATACGGTTATTGATCGCACCCTTACCGACGATAGTTCCCTTCTTCTGACCATCAAAGGCAGTGGCATCATCTTTGTAAGATACGATCAGCTGTTGGGGATTCTCTGTTGTGAAAACCTTCTTTGCCTTGCCCTCATACAACAATTCTTTTTTTTCCATAAGTATTTACCTGTCCTTTTTGATTAATTAACGATAATAGGGTGTCTTGATTCAGTGAGATTATAATATATCGGATCTATAATTGCAATAGATTATTTGTGATTCCTGCCAGAGCTGCCATTCTTTGTTACTGTTCACAGGTCAATGTCATTAAGTTTAGCTCTGAGAATACTCAGCCATGGAACAAGGAGCGGGAAACGGCCGAAAATGATCTGCGGATTTTGACTTTGCAGGGATTTAGAATTCCTTAAATCCCTGAGTTTTGCCTGGAAACGAAAATCGCCTCTGGAACCTATTTCCGATAACCAGAAGCATCTGCCCGGCTACTGCCAATCGGAGTCCAGCTCCTGCCGGTGATAAAACTGCAGCTCCCAAGTCCCAGGGCAAAAACGCAAGCCGTAAGTGTTTTCCAGACTGTTTTGAGGGAAAACCCATTCAATCTGGCAAATTTCTTCACACTGCATCATACGGAAAACGATTCCTCTTTCTCGGAAGGTACGAGGAATTAAAAGAAGCGCCTCCACTGCCAGCACGGCGGCAAAAGCATAACGCCGACGGCAGGAATGATCTCCCGCTGCCCTTTGTATTTGCCGTTTTCTCCAATCGCATTTGCCCTGATTCGATTGCCGCCAGCTCTTCATCTGCTTTTGCCACATCCTCTCTCCGGGCCTGCAAACCGGCTTTCACTTTATCAGTTGCTGTTATCCTTCATCATTTTTACATTATGCATGATATCTTAATGATAATCAACGAAAAATTTTATATCCTTTATAAATATTTTAAGCAAAAAAGGCGTTGCAAAATAAGTCATCAACCATTTCTCCATCCAAAGTCTGGGCCGTTCACGTACACAGCCTGCTTTCAACGGACAATGTCCGATAATATCAGGCAGAGCGTTCGTGAACAGCCGGACAAAAAATGCAAGGAATAGCTAATGACTTATTTTGCAGCACCCGCTTTTACTTCCTGTTTTACTTGCTTTCGTCGGAGGCTCTGGAGGCGTCATTGCCCGTCAGGTCATCAACGCCGTCTTCTACATCATCTATCAGGCCTTCAATGACGCCCGGGCTGCTCTCCTGGTTATTAGAACCGTTCACGGCATCATTTTTGTTGCTGCCGGAAGTGCTGCCAGAAGTATTGCCAGACGTACTGCCGGTACTCTCCTTATTGGATCCGGTGGTGGACTGGGTCGTCTGTGCTGCACTGGTGCCGGTTGTTGTGTCATTTGCATTGCTTCCGCACGCTGTCAGGCAAAAAACAGCCAGCAAAGACAATAAAAGCAATACTGACATTTTCATTTTCTTCATAATCCTGTTCTCCTTTCTGTGATTATCCGATTTTAGTATGATTCAAAGGAGTCTGTTTTATGAAAAAAACAGGCATGGAAAGCAATTAACTCTTTCCATGCCCGGAAATTTATAGAAATTAATGATAACCATCCTCTTTAGCAGCAGAGGCAATCACATCTGCCATTGTATAAAGCCCCGGCTTTCTTCCTTTTAAAAATCGCGCCGCCTCCAAAGCCCCTTTTCCAAAAATCGCCTTGGAATAAGCCGTATGGCTAAAAGAAATCACCTCGTCCTGCCCGGCAAAAATCACTTCATGCTCCCCCACAATCGTGCCACCACGGATGGCCTGGATTCCAATCTCCTTTGCCGTGCGCCTTTCCCGCTCCACAGAGCGATCGTACTTATAGTGGTACACATTTCCCATTGCCTCATTAATAGAATCTGCCAGAGCCAATGCCGTACCGCTGGGAGCATCCACTTTGCGGTTGTGGTGCTTTTCCAGAATTTCCACATCAAAACCGGCTCCTGTTAGCACTTTGGCCGCATCCTGAAGCAGCTTCAAAAGAACATTGATCCCCAGGGACATATTGGCAGAACGCAATATTGCCGTCTTCCTGGCCGTCGTTTGCACCTTTTCTGCCTGCTCTTTAGAAAGTCCGGTCGTACACAGCACCAACGGCATCTTCCTTTCTTCACAATATTCCAGCAGATGATCCACTGCCTTTGCCGAGGCGAAATCCACTATCACATCCGCTTCCACATTACACTGTTCCAGGCTCTGAAACACTGGATATCCCAGGTTTACCTGATCATCCAGATCAATCCCCGCCACAATTTTGATATCCTCCATATCTTTTGCCAGCCCGGAAATCACGCGTCCCATAGCGCCGCTGCATCCATGCATGATAACTCTGGTCATTCTTTTATGCTCCTCTCTTACAGAATCCCGTAATCCTCCATCGCTTTAGCCAAACGTTTCTGATTCTGAGGCTCCATCTCTGTCAGAGGCAGACGTAACGGGCCGACCTCCTTGCCCATCAGATTCATAGCCGCTTTAACTGGAATCGGATTCACCTCGCAAAACAGGGCGTTGATAAGCGGCACTGCCTGAAGCTGTAACTCACAGCTTCTCTTACTGTCTCCTCTGAAATAAGACTCACAGATCTCATGAGTCTGAGCCGGCGCCACATTAGAAAGTACGGAAATTACTCCCTTGCCGCCCAGAGAAAGCAGCGGGACTATCTGGTCGTCATTCCCCGAATACAAATCCACTTTGCCCTCCGCCATACTCATAATCTCTGCAATCGCTGAAAAATTCGCGCTTGCCTCCTTGACTCCCACTATATTGGGAACGTCCTTGCACAGATTTACAATCGTCTCCGGCTTCATCGTCACCCCGGTTCTCCCCGGAATATGATATAGCAAAATCGGAATTTTCACCGATTCTGCCACCGCCGTATAATGGGCGGCCAAGCCAGCCTGTGTCGCTTTATTATAATAAGGAGTAACCAGCAAAAGCCCGTCGGCACCCGCGGTCTCGGCTGCCTCTGACAAATGAATCGCCTCTCTGGTCGCGTTTGAGCCGGTTCCAGCTATGACCGGAATCCGGTTTTTCACTACCTGGCAGGTAAACCGGATCACCTCTATATGTTCCTCATGGCTCATCGTTGATGACTCCCCGGTGGTGCCGCAGGAAATAATGGCATCTGTGCCCCCGGCTATCTGCTCCTCCAACAGCTCCTCCAGCTTATCATAGTTTACCTCCCCGTTTTCATAAAACGGGGTAATCAATGCAACTCCTGCTCCTTCAAAAATCGCCATAATTATATCCTCCTGTCTCTCTGTCTGAACCCACTTGCCGTGCTGCACGCCCCCGCAAAGCGTCTTGTTTCACAGGGCGCACTTTCCTCATGAAATAAAAAGGGGAAGCCGTCAGATGGCTCCCCAAAAAAGATATCATACCCTTATAATCTTCTTCAAGCAGCTCTCCATCCGACCACAAGCACTCCACCCGGCCCCGGATGACAGTCGCAAAGCTCTTCGCCCTGCGCCCAGACAAATGCATCCAGCCTGCATCCGTCTTCGGCGTCCGCCCTTTCCGCTGCCTTCCCCTGTCTCTGGAACATCCGGCAACCTACTCATGCTTCACGCAACCTCTACTTATCCAGTTTCTTTCCTGTCTCTTACAGTTATAGAAATACTACCATCAGCAACCGTTCTTGTCAACCAAAATTTTCTCAGTCCCGGACCGGCTCAATCCTTGTAATCCGTTCAATCTGATCCGCCATCGCCGCCAATCTCTCCGGAAGTACCCGCCCCGTGAGAATCACATCCGCCTCGCCCCGGTTTTCCAACAGCTGCTCCAGCTCAGATTCCATCAAAATATCCTGATCCACAACGCCCAAAACCTCATCTAAAATCAACAATCCGCATTCTCCGGTAGTCAGTACTTTCCGGGCAAAATTCACACCGTTGCGAATGTTGGCTGATTCCTCCTGTCTGGCCAGATCCGACAGCTGGTCAAAATCACACCCGGATTTCTCAAAGCGAAAAATCCGCATCTCCGGCTCCAGCCGTTCCATTATCTCCGATGCCTGGTTTCCCTTCAAAAACTGAATTACCGTCACTCTCTGCTGTCTGGCCAGCGCTCCCAGCCCTTTTCCTAACGCCATAGCTGTTTTTCCTGAGCCCTCACCATAAATAATTTCTATTTTTCCCGTATTCATCCTTTTGCTCCTCAGTATTTCCTGTAGCCTGCACAGCTCAGGAAACGATACTCTCGTCTCCGCACTCCAGCTTGCTAATAGACACCTCGTAGGCCACTCTCTTTTCGCATTCCGTCTCCGAAAGCTTCTTGGTATACTCCCGGCTTTGTACCCTGCCCCAGACTCTTACCCGGGTCCCCACTTCAAATCCGGAAGCAAAGCGGGCATTTCGTCCCCAGGCAATACAAGGAATATAATCTGATTTTCCATAAGGCCGGTTTACCGCAAGCAACAAATCTGCAATCTCCCGTCCCAAAGGCGTTTTCCGGTAAATCGGAGACTTACAGATATATCCGTCGAGGAATATCTGATTCGTCTTGGTGTAATCGGTAAATTCCTCCATAAAATTAATTTCCCGCACAAATACAGACAACACCAGACGGTTTTTGACCCCCTCATGCCGGTTATAAGAACGGAACTGGCCAATCGCCTCCACCGTACAGCCCCGATAATCCTCCTGCACCCGAATCAACCGTTCTGAAATCATCAGAGGAATAATATCTGCCTGTTCACTCAAACGGTTAACTGCCACTTCCACCACATAAAAGCCTTCACCAAAGACTTCATGGCTAAAGGTGAATCCGGAAATGATCTCTCCAATTACACTTACCTTGTTATTTTCTATCACTTTTTCTGCCATGGTACTTCTCTCCTCTTCCTTTTTCATATTCATTATCTTGTTCCATCGTGGCATACCGATAGTCTGCCCTCTTAAATATGTCTATGAAAAAGAAAACGCAGATATGAAGATTTTCATTCGCCAAATCATGACACATTTCTGGACATGCCATTATTTCTTAAAGGATGCCCGTTTCCGCAAGGTCGGATCCAAAATCTTCTTACGAATTCTTAAATTGGTTGGCGTTACCTCCAAAAGCTCGTCGGTATCAATAAATTCCAGACACTGCTCCAGGCTCATCTCCTTTTTGGGCACCAGCTTTAATGCCTCGTCCGCGCTTGAGGAGCGGGTGTTGGTCAGCTTTTTGGTTTTACATACGTTTACCTCAATATCCTCAGCCTTCGGGTTTTGGCCGATCACCATACCGCCGTATACTTTCTCTCCCGGCCCCACAAACAACAGCCCCCGCTCCTGAGCGTTAAAAAGTCCGTATGTGATCGTCTCCCCGCTCTCATAAGCAATCAGGGAACCCGTCTTTCGATAATTCAAATCTCCCTTATAAGGCGCATAATCATCAAAAATAGTGTTCATAATGCCATTTCCTTTGGTATCGGTCAAAAACTCGCCCCGATAGCCAATCAGCCCCCGTGAGGGAATGGCAAATTCCAGACGGGTATAACCGCCGCTCACCGGGCTCATGCCCTGCAATTCCCCCTTACGGGATGTCAGCTTCTGAATCACAATCCCGGTAAATTCCTCCGGCACATCAATATAAGCCAGCTCCATGGGCTCCAGCTTCTGATTTCTCTCATTGTATTTATATAACACTTCCGCCTTGCTGACGGCAAATTCATAGCCTTCCCGACGCATATTCTCAATCAGTACCGACAAATGCAGCTCGCCCCGGCCCGATACCTTAAAGCAATCCGGAGAATCCGTCTCTTCCACCCGCAAGCTCACATCCGTGTTCAATTCCCGGAACAACCGCTCCCGAATATGGCGGGAGGTGACATATTTACCCTCCTGACCTGCCAACGGGCTGTCATTAACCATAAAATTCATGGCAATTGTCGGCTCGGAAATCTTCTGGAAGGGAATGGACTGCGGATTTTCCAGAGAACAGATCGTATCTCCAATATGCAGATCCGTAATTCCGGACACCGCCACAATATCGCCCACCGTTGCTTCGGAAACCTCCACCCGGTTCAGCCCGTCAAACTGATACAGCTTGCCGATCTTTACTTTTCGCAGCTTGTCCGGATCGTGATGATTGACAATCACACATTCCTGGTTGACGCGAACCGTCCCGTTATCGATCTTTCCGATGCCGATTCGGCCGACATATTCGTTATAATCAATAGTGCTGACAAGCATCTGTGTATCTGCTTCGGGATTGCCCTCTGGCGCCGGAATGTAGTCCACAATCGTCTCGAACAGCGGCCTCATATCCTCCTCCGGATCGGCCAGCTCTTTCTTGGCAAACCCGGCTCTCGCCGAGGCAAACACAAACGGACAATCCAGCTGCTCGTCCGAGGCATCCAGATCCATAAACAGCTCAAGGACTTCATCAATGACCTCCTCCGGCCTCGCCTCCGGGCGGTCAATCTTATTGATACAGACAATTGCCGGTAAATCCAGCTCCAAAGCCTTTTTCAGCACAAACTTGGTCTGCGGCATCGGCCCTTCATAGGCATCCACTACCAGAATGACGCCATTTACCATCTTCAGCACCCGCTCTACCTCACCGCCGAAATCCGCATGTCCGGGAGTATCAATAATATTAATCTTAATATCCTTATAAAAGACGGCGGTATTTTTGGAAAGGATGGTAATCCCCCGCTCCCGTTCAATATCATTGGAATCCATCACCCGCTCCACAATCTCCTGATTGGCGCGGAATACACCGCTGCTCTTTAACAGCTCGTCTACCAACGTGGTCTTTCCGTGATCTACATGGGCGATAATCGCTACGTTTCTGACATCTTCTCTTTTCATCTTTCTCCTCCAAAAGAGCTAAGAACACGATGCCGGTCCTTAGCTCCTGGTAATCTACAATTTATTAATATAACATTTTCAGAGAAAGAATGCAAGTAATTCTTTCTGAATCATCACGATAAACACGATAAACGCAAACTTTTTGCTATCGCTCCCCGGAGTCCTGGCCGCATTATATTCAATCAAATCCCCTACAAAGTTTCGCCAGGTATAATCCAGCCAAGACACCAGCAATGTTCAGACCCGGAAGAAGGGGCGAGACAGCTGTCATTACATTTATCTCTGAGAATACTCAGCCATGGTGCGCAAAGCAATATCAAAAGAGAATCAGCTCCCCTTTTGCCATCCCATAATATACCAACCCTTCTTCCTCAATCCGGGCCTTTCCAGCCGTCCGTTCTGTCACCTGGGCAATCAATTGTTCTGCTTTGTCAAGCGGCACCAGCAACGTCATCACCACCTGATCCGTATACTCTGTGTCCAAAACGGGAATCTCCAGCTGTCCCGCCACATACTGAAGCTTGCCAATCCCATTATAATCCGTAAAAATTCGCAGCCGGCGGCCAGGAAGCTTCTCCACCACCACACTGTGGCGCAATCCCTCCTGAACAGCACCGGAATACGCTCGCACCAATCCGCCGGTCCCCAGCAGCGTACCGCCAAAATAACGGGTCACCACCACGCAGACGTTCCGGATTTTCTCCCCTAAAAGGACATCCAGCATCGGCCGGCCGGCTGTCTGTGCCGGTTCTCCGTCATCACTGCAGCGGCTTAGCTGTCCCTGTTCCCCAATAACCCATGCATAGCAGTTATGCCGGGCATCCCAATATTTTTTCTTTATTTCTTCTACAAATGCCGCCGCTTCCTCTTCTGACTTTACCGGCCTGGTCGTGGCTATAAAACGGGATTTTTTCTCAACAATCTCCCCCTCCCCGCCCAAATACAGGATCTTACAGGCTTCCATTATTCTGCTCCTCCTTCTCTGCCCATGATTTTTATTGAATTGTATCACAATTTTTGCTATAATGATATCCGGGTTTTTTATTTTACACCCTCTGAAAGGAGGCTTTTTATGAATTATGGAAAAAGT
Source organism: uncultured Lachnospiraceae bacterium (assembly GCA_910588125.1). Classification (GTDB taxonomy): domain Bacteria; phylum Bacillota; class Clostridia; order Lachnospirales; family Lachnospiraceae; genus Brotaphodocola. The sequence continues at coordinate 8,368 of CAJUPI010000020.1, read as the reverse complement.
GCTACCGAAAAAAAGATAAAAGCGGCCAGTTCCAATGCCGACAAATATACTTCCCGCATATTACTGACCATTTTTAAAACCTGCTTTATCCTCTGCCTGTTTACAGTTCTTGTGATTATGAGTACCGGCATCGGTATGTTTATGGGCATCATTGACAGCGCCCCTGACATTGATGTGGAAAGTATCGTCCCCATGGGTTATGCCACCACCATTTATGACAGCGCCGGCAATCTGACCGATACCCTGGTCATGGCAGGCGCCAACCGGGAGGAAGCTTCCTATGATGAGCTTCCCGAGGATCTCATCAATGCCTTCGTTGCCATTGAGGATGCCCGTTTCTGGAAGCACAACGGCATCGACTTACGCTCGATTTCCCGCGCTGCCTATGGTGTCCTGACCGGAGAAAACCGCGGTGGAGGCAGTACCATCACACAGCAGCTGATTAAGAACAATGTCTTTAACGGCGGTATGGAATCCAGCTTCGGTGCCAAGCTTGAACGAAAGCTTCAGGAGCAGTATCTGGCTCTTCAGCTCAGCAAATCCATGGATAAGGAACTGATCCTGACCAACTATTTAAACACAATCAATTTAGGGAATAATGCCTTGGGCGTCAAAGTGGCTGCCCGCAGGTATTTCGACAAAGAGGTGTCCGACCTTACTTTGTCGGAAGCCACCGTTCTGGCCGGTATCACCCAGAGCCCTTCCCGCTTTGATCCTATCTCACATCCGGAAAACAACGCGGAAAAGCGGGAGATCATCCTGCAATATATGTATGATCAGGGTTATATTGACAAAGCCCGGCAGGAAGAGGCCCTGGCCGACGACGTCTATTCCCGGATTCAGAATGTCAATATTGTGGCCCGGGAAGCCGCCACCACGCCATACAGTTATTTTACCGATGAGCTTACCCAGCAGGTAAAAAATTCCCTGATGGAAAAGCTGGGCTATTCGGAAACCCAGGCGCATAATCTGCTCTATGGCGGCGGATTGCAGATCCAAACCACCCAGGATCCGGCAATTCAGGCTATTGTCGACGAAGAAGTCAACAACCCTGCCAATTATGCTGCAACCCGCTATTCGGTGGAATACCGTCTTTCTGTGACACATACGGACGGGACGACCGAGCATTTTTCAGAAAAAGATATTCAAAACTGGCACAAACACACGCTTCGGGATTCTTTTGACGGGCTTTACAACTCAGAGGATGCTGCCCAGGCGGATGTCGATGCCTACAAAGCCTGGCAGCTTGCCGAGGGCGATGCTATCGTCGGAGAAAAGCTGACCAAGGTTCTCCAGCCTCAGGTATCCTTTGTGATTATGGATCAGCGAACCGGACAAGTCAAGGCTATCAGCGGCGGCCGTGGCCAAAAGACTGACAGCCTGACCCTGAACCGTGCCACCGGCACTACCCGGCAGCCTGGTTCCACCTTCAAGGTGATCACCGCCTTTGCGCCTGCCATTGATACGTGCGGCGCCACTTTAGGCACGGTCTACTATGACGAGCCGTTCACCGTGGGTACTAAAACCTTTTCCAACTGGTACAGCCAGGGTTATCTCGGCTACTCCAGCATCCGGGACGGTATTATCTATTCGATGAATATTGTGGCCGTCCGCTGCCTAGTAGAAACCGTAACTCCTCAGCTTGGAGTGGAATACGCCAAAAACTTTGGCATTTCCACTCTTACCGACACCGATTTGAATGCCGCTACTGCCCTGGGTGGACTTACCAGGGGCGTCACGAACCTCGATCTGACCGCCGCCTATGCTTCCATTGCCAACGGCGGCGTCTACACCCGGCCGGTATTCTTTACCAGAATTCTGGATCACAACGGCAAGATCCTGATTGACAATGAACCGGAGACGCATCGGGTCCTGAAGGATTCCACGGCATTTCTACTGACCGACGCCATGGCAGATTCCATGGAAAGCAACCGCAAGTTTGCCCGCTCTGGCGTCAGTGTCAACTCCACCAGTGTGGCCGCCAACATTCCAGCCATGTCCAATGCCGGTAAAAGCGGCACTACTTCTAATAATGTAGATATCTGGTTTGTGGGCTATACCCCCTATTATACGGCAGGCATCTGGGCAGGCTGCGACAACAATCAACGGCTGGGTGGACGGAACGGCAATACCTCCTTCCATAAAGCCATCTGGAGAAAGATAATGACGCGGCTTCATGAGAATCTGGCTGACCCGGGCTTTGAGATTCCCGACAGTATCGAAACTGCCGAGATCTGCCGCAAATCCGGAAAACTGGCGATCCCTGGCGTTTGTTCCAGCGATCCCCGCGGCAATGCCACTTACACAGAATACTTTGCCAAAGGCACTGTCCCCACTGAAGTCTGCGATACTCATGTCCGCGCTACCGTATGCGCATCCTCCGGGCTGTTACCTGGAACCTTCTGCCCCCGTGCCACAAGAGTCCGCATCGCTCTTCCTGCCGACACAGAGGGCAGTACGGATGACTCTGCCTTTGCCCTGTCATCCCGCCGTTGTCCCGGACATGCCGCTACCATTATCCCGCCGGAAGGCGAGGGAGAGACCGCTCCTCCAGAAAGCCAGGAAAGCAGTGAGCCAAAGCCCATTGGACCCGGATATGTATCTCCCGGAGCCGGCTATTCCGGTTCCGCCATCTCAAAAGGGCCTGGCCAGGACTAAACGATTTCTGATAATATTCAGCCTTGAAGACAAAGGGTGTTGCAAAATAGACCGCCCGCTATTTTGCAACACCCTTACCTTTCTGCTAGCTTTATCTCTTCAGCCTTTCATCTTAGGCTTAAAAGCCAGTGAACCCAGATATCCAAAGATAATTGCCCCGGCGATTCCTGCCGAAGCCGCCGTCAATCCTCCTTTAAAAATCCCCAAAAAACCATCTTCACCCAAACTCTTGGCCACTCCCTTCCACAAGGTATTGCCAAAACCCAAAAGCGGTACGGAAGCCCCGGCTCCTGCCCACTCGGCAAATGATTCATAAAGGCCCAGCCAGCCCAGGACTGCCCCTGACACTACCAAGAGCACCATCACCCGGCCCGGCATCAGTTTTGTCTTATTCAGCAAAATCTGTACCAGCGCACAGATCCCCCCGCCGACTACAAACGCTTTCATCAATTCTGTCATTTCTTCTTTTTTCCTCCGATTCTTTCCAAAATCACCCCATGCGCTATCCCGGGGATACTCTGCCCTTCATTGTAACTGACCGTAGACAGAAGCGCACCTGTAGGTACAAACAACACTCGCTGCCACTCTCCCTGAAGCATCCGGGGAAGAATACCCGCGCATAGGGTCACAGCCGCACAGCCACAGCCGCTGCCTCCCGAATGAGTATCCTGTGTCTGATTGTCATAAATCTCCAGCCCGCAATCCATGTGCTTTTCCGAGAGATCATGTCCATCATTCTTCATAAAATCCAACAATATCTTCTTTCCAATCTCTCCTAAATCCCCGGTAATTATCTTATCATACCAGTTTTCATCCACCCCAAAATCCTTAAAATTCTGAGTAATGGTATCCCACGCCGCCGGCGCCATGGCTGCTCCCATATTCATAGAATCTTTTGTTCCCAGATCTACCATTCTTCCTGTCGTAATTCCCGTGACCTTCACCTGTGTATCGGTTCCCTTTGCTGACAATATGAAAGCTCCGCAGCCCGTAACGGTCCAAGTTGTACTCTGCGGCCGCTGGTTGCCGTAACCCAAAGGAAAACGAAACTGCTTCTCTGCCGTGGCATAATGGCTCGAAGCCATTGCCATTACCTTATCTGCATGGCCGGCGTCCACACACATAGCCCCCAGTCCCAAGGCTTCACCGATCGTCGAGCAGGCGCCATAAAGTCCAAAAAGGGGAATCTCAAGATCCACGGTCCCAAAAGAAGTGGCAATCAGCTGGCCCAGCAAATCCCCGGCAAAAAGATAGCGGATATCCTTCCGGTGAATATCCCCTTTTTCCAATGCCAGATCTGCTGCCTGCTTCTGCATGGCAGATTCCGCCTGTTCCCAGTTTTCCGAACCAAACATCGGATCCTGTTCCACTACGTCAATCGCCTTTCCCAGCGGCCCCTCCCCTTCCTTTTTTCCGGCCACCGAAGCCATTCCCGTAATGTATACCGGATGTTCAAACAACAGACTTGCTTTTCCCTTTTGCATAAATTCAGCTCCTTTTTTCTGCAAACCTTTATCGGTATTACTTTGTCCATTTTTCTGTGTCCTATGCAAATTCATTTTCCCCAATATAATCCTCGGGGAATTTTTGAAATTTTTGCCATAAAACAAAGAAGGGGGTGTTGCAAAATAAGTCACTCGTCATTTCTCTATCCTGTGTTCGGACGGTTCACGTACACACAGTCTGCTCTTAACGGACAAAGTCCGTCAATATCAGACAGAGTGTTCGTGAACCGCCGGACACTGGATAAGAAAAATGACGGCTGACTTATTTTGCAACACCCTCCTAACCGGCCCCAAAACAACAGCTTCCTGATGGCTTGCCCAAAATCAAAAATGGCGTATTACCTCAAAACGTCGCAGCTCCACTTCTTCCTGTTCCTGAATACCAGCTTTGCGCTTGGCGATACCGATCTGCTCTTGCACGCTGTCCACCCCATCCAGATTCGGCAGCAGCAGCCCCTGGCTGTTTTCATTAGATACGATCACGCCATATCTTTTCTCGTCCAGCTCATCAACAGAATTCACCTGTTCCACCTCTCCCAGTACATCCACCGTGATCGTCAGACGATCCAGCTCCTCTGCCTCTACTGGCTGAAACCGGGGATCCCGTGAACAGGCACCGACTGCATTATAGATGATCTCCTCTGCCAAAGTACTTTCTGCCGCCTGAACCGTCCCAATACATCCCCGCAAGCTGTCATTCTCCTTCAAAGAAACGAAAACGCCTGCCTGTTGCCTATATAATTCCTCCGGCAACCCCGGCGGAACCGATATCATCTGGCCGGTACGGGTATACTCTTCCACCGCCCTGCGTGCCAGCGCCACGTAGGCATCCTGCTTCCTTATCTGACCGGCCACCCGTTCCCGCTCCTTTTCCTCATGCTGCTCTTTAAAATTTCTCTGAGGATTCTCATTGCACACCAGATATTCACAGACTCCATAGCCGATTCCAAAGGGTCCTTCGTAGGAAAGATGCCGGGCAATAATCTCTGTTCGATCAAGGGCTCCTGCCATCATAGTAAGTGCACGATGTCCGCATTCGCCTGCCTTATTGCACAACTTCTCCGGAAATTCCAAAAGCTCGCCAAATGCCCCCTTTCCCAAAACATACATGACGCGGCTGTCATATTCCGGACCTTCTTTCTGAAAACCAAAGGGTCCCTCTGCCTTTAATTTGTGTGACAAATCTCCGCTGGCTATCACCACAATATTTCTTTCCAGCTTCTCTGCCACGCTCTTTATACATTGTCCCAGTTCATAATGCTTCACCAGAGACAAACCGGAAAGCCCGATTCTCACCAGACGGTAATCATTCCAGACCTGATTTACAAAATAAAGTGGAACCATCGTCCCATGATCTAATTGCCGATCGATCTCTCCCTGGGTTCCCGCTGGCAGCTTCTTTGCCTCTGCCAGCTGGCAAAGCTGCTCTACAAATTCTTCATCATAAGAAACCTTCATACCAATCTGACTGGCTCCATATTTACCAAAATTTCCTCTTGCCTCATGCCCTGGCGAAATATGAAAATAATTCGCATACATAACCTGATGCGGCGAAATCAATACAATCGTCTCCGGCTTCTGCTCGCCAATGCTGCGTGCAACCTCTTGACAGGCATCTATCGTCTTTTGAACCTTCCTCTCCTGTCCTTTCCCGATCTCCGGCACAATCACTGCCGGGTGCGGAACCACAAATGCTGCCTTCACTCCCATATGACTCCCCCTCTTCCCTCATAATAATATAGCTTTCAAATCCCTGTTCTCTTGTCAGGGAATCCAGATCCCGCCCTCACCGACATAATATCCGTCCGGTGTCCGGGTATTGGCCAGCAAAGCACCATCCTCACCACAATAATACCAATTCTGGTTGTTCCAAATCCATCCATAACGTATATAGCCCGATTCATTAAAGCAATACCATTTGCCATCAATACATAACCAGCAACTGTGCGGATACCTGCCATCTGCATATTGATACCACCAGCCATATTGATCCAAACACCAGTGATTGCCCAAACCGGTTATCACTCCCGGACTCCCGCCGGCTCCACCCGAACTTCTGACACCTGGTCCGCCACTCTGCCCTCCATAATAAGAGCTGTCAGACACCCCAGGCCCCCGGTTATCACTATAATGACCATCGCCAGGCCCGTCATAAGAATAGCTGTCGCTCAAATCATCTGCTTTTTCAGCCGAGACATACCAGCTGTCTGAACTAATCCAATCCCCCTTTTCAGAACCACTGCCTACGGCTCTCACCTCAAAATAATAATCTCCGCGCCGGGTAATGCTGCCGCCAAAATGATAATAGTTGTCATTCGCTGTCCGGGTAGATGTCACTGACGAATTCCCGCGATACAGACGAACCTCGTATCGCCTGGCCCGAGGGTTATGATCCCATACGGCAGTCCCATCCGCTTCCTCCCATCGCGCTCCTGTCAATGTCAAATCTCCATTCTCAAGTCTTTCCAGCTTTATGGTTACCGCCAAAGTCTCCTTATTATCCTTCCGGCGCGCTGTCACATAAGAAGCAGCATCGCCGGTAAAGCAAAAAGCATCCCTGCCGGTTTCCGCAAAATAATAACCGCTGTCCGCATATAATTCCACCGATATCCGAGGTGTCATTCCTCCAATCCAGTCGTCATTTTCATTAAGGACCTCTACCGTCCCGACCCGGAAATTTCCGCCGTCCGAGGATACGCTGACCTGTCCTCCACTGCTTCCCGGAACGATTCCGGAAGAGATATCCAGGCGGATCTCCGTGATTCCGGTACGTGTCTCCGCCGCTCGCGCCGGCAGGCAGTTGACGGCAGACAGAACCAAAAACAAACCGAGCGATAATATCCGGGCGGCTCTCTTCCTTATCCAGGCTTTCACTCTCATACCATTCCTCCCTTGTGTTAAGAAAATACTAAAATCATCTTAACACGGAACCATCCCTTTATCAAGAAGGCTTTTCTGTTCTTTTCTCTGACAGGAATAAACCTGCCAGAGTCAAAACCGTCCCCATCCCCGCTAAAAATGTCAACGGTTCATGCAAAACCATAACCGATGTGACAACGGTTATCACCGGAACCATGTAAAGGTAAACACTTGTTTTTACTGCGCCTAACTCATTCACCGCAAAATTCCATGTCACAAAACAAAGCGCGGAAGCCCCTATCCCCAAATATAAAATATTAAACAGATATGCCATATTGGAAAACCGGGACAAATCCAACTGAAAATCAAAAAAAAACAGCGTCGGTATCATAAACAAAATCCCATAAAAGAAAATCCTGCGTGTGTAAAGAATAACCGGATAGCCAAAACTGCCGATCCTTCTTGTCAATATAGAATAGTAAGCCCATATGAGAGCAGCCGTGAAAGCCAGCAAATCTCCCAGCGGGTTCAACTTAAGCTCCACACCATTAAAGCTGATTAACAAAATCCCCACCATTGCAACAATAAATCCGATAAAGAAATGTATTCGCAATTTTTCTTCTGATTTCATAAACAAATGTGCCAGTATCGCCGTAAAAAATGGGGCAACCGATATAATCACTCCCACATTAGAAGCCATTGTATAAGTCAGGGCAATATTTTCCAGCAAATAGTACAGACATACCCCGCTAAGCCCCGCTGCAGCAAATATTAATTCCTGTTTTTTATCGGCAGTCTTCAATCTCCGGGGATAAACGGCAAACAAAATCAAAAAGCCCATAATAAAGCGGAAAAAAAGAATCTCAACGGGCTGAAAATCCACTAACAGGATCTTGGTGGAAATAAAGGTAGTTCCCCATATTATAATTGTCAACAATGCTGCTAAATGTCCGGCTGTCTTTTTCCTGTTCATCTTATACGGTTACCCTTTCTCTTATCTAAAACAGTATATCAATTCTCATAGAAAAACCACCCCTAAACTTTGACCGAGTACGGGGTGGATTTTTCTATTTCACATTTTTGGTCAACTCACCTTGTGGGCAGTTGTTCCTTCTATATTTCTAATATAACATGCTTCTCCTATTTTTTCAAGAAGAAAATCTTTTCCATTATAATTCCGTTACAATTCCATGTTCATGGAAAAATCATGGAAATATGCATCTTTCACACTTTTATTATATTCGAGAAACACTGTATTTATATACATTTCAAGCCTTTTTACTTATCAATGCTTTTCATCGTCGGGAAAGGCAAACGACTTACTTCATTATTCTTCATAACCGCTT